>JAQXTF010000066.1 GCA_029219345.1 Eggerthellales bacterium | reverse complement strand
CCGTCGGAGGCCCGCTCGCTCATGGTAGCTACGCGCCAATCGCCGCCCAGCTCAATCTGATTGCCCTGGAACTCAACGGTGGTGGTGCCGCAAGCAGCCTGCGCGGCGGCCTGGATGGCGCCCTGGGTCAGGCGCATCATGCCGGACAGGTCGGTGAAGGCCTGGTAGGCTTCCATGGTGGTGAACTCGGGGTTGTGGAAGGGGTCCATGCCCTCGTTGCGGAACTGACGGCCAATTTCGTACACACGCTCAAAGCCGCCCACCAGCAAACGCTTCAGGGGCAGTTCGGTGGCAATGCGCAGGAAGAAGTCGGTGTCCAGTGCGTTGAAGTGAGTCACGAAGGGCTTGGCGTTTGCACCGCCCATGATGGAGTGCAGGAAGGGGGTTTCCACTTCGAAGAAGTCCTGGCTATCCATGTAGCTGCGGATGGCGGAGACGATCTTGGAGCGCTTCACGAAGGTCTGCTTGACCTCGGGGTTTGCAATCAGGTCAATGTAGCGCTGGCGATAACGCAGCTCCTTGTCGGCCAAGCCGTGGAACTTTTCAGGCAGGGGGCGCAGGCTCTTGGACAGCAGCTCAATCTTGGCCACCGCCACGGAAAGCTGGCCGCGCTTGGTGCGCATCATGGCACCCTGCACGCCAACCCAGTCGCCCACATCCAGGTCCTTCACGCGAGCGTACAGCTCTTCGCCCAGGTTGTTGATCTGGCAGAACAGCTGAATGTCGCCGGTGGTATCGCGCAGGCCAAAGAAGGCACACTTGCCCTGAACGCGCTTGGACATCAGGCGGCCGGCAACTGCAACCTGATCTTCGGTGGTCACGCCGTCTTCCAGCTCGGCGTAGATTTCGTTCAGGTCAACCACATGATGGGTGTAATCAAAAGCGTGGCCGTAGGGATCTTCGCCTGCGGCAATCAGAGCAGCGCGCTTTGCTTTGCGAACCTCAATGGGGTCATCTTCCACAACCTGCTGCTTTGCGTTTTTATCGCTCATAGGAACTCCTTTTGGGGAACAGCGCGGGCTTTGCACCGCGCGCCAAGATACAAAACAGCGCGCTTCACCCGTTTGGGCAAGGCGCGCTGCATGATGGCTAATTAGCGCTCGATCTTCTTGATGACAATCTTCAGCTCGCGGCCAGTGGGGCCAACAGCGTCAATCTCGTCGCCCTTCTTGTGACCCAGAATTGCAGCGCCAACAGCAGATTCGTTGGAAATCTTACCGCCCTTCACGTTGCTCTCAGCGGCGCCCACGATGGTGAACACGCGCTCGACGCCATTCAGGTCCAAGGTCACGGTGCTGCCGATGTTGATTTTGGTGGAGCGCTTGGAGGCGGTAACGATCACAGCGTCAGCCAGGATGCGGTTGATTTCAGCGATACGGGATTCAACCTGAGCCTGCTCGTTCTTTGCGTCATCGTACTCGGAGTTTTCGGAGATGTCACCGAACTCACGGGCAACCTTAATGCGCTCGCCAATTTCGGCGCGCTTTTCAGTTTCCAGGTAGCGCAGCTCTGCCTCGAGCTGGTCCTTGCCTTCTTGGGTAAGCAGATTACCTTCAGCCATTTTCCCGCCAATCTTCGTGTAGTTTTCCGTTCAAAAGCCTACTACTGCATAGTAGACGTCATTGTAGCCTTTGCATGTTATCACATTTCTGCAGCTGTGGAAGGATTTGCACGGCCAAAGACGCTGGTTTTCACATTTTTTCTAGCGCACCAGCAGGCAATGTGCTATCATCTTTGCGCTGTATTTCAACTCGGGTTATGGCTCAGTTTGGTAGAGCGCTGCGTTCGGGACGCAGAGGCCGCAGGTTCAAATCCTGTTAACCCGACCATCGAACGTTAAAAAGACCGCCGCCAGGCGGTCTTTTTTTTGCGAGATGGGAAGAACCTATGAGGAATCGCGCCTGCAAAGGCGCGTTTAGCCCATAATTTGTCTTGAATCTTCAAATCAAGTGCAACGGCTTGCCGTAGTGGGCTTCGTACGGCGTCCGGTACCCTAGGCGCTTGCGGGGCCGCTTGTTGAGCTTATCGTACACCCTTTTGACCTCCGCGACCTTGATCTTGTCGAATGGCCTGCCCTTGGGGAAGTACTCG
>JAQXTF010000065.1 GCA_029219345.1 Eggerthellales bacterium | reverse complement strand
ACCGCGTCGAAGGCGGCGGCGTCGCGATGCAGATCATCGGACTGGGCCACAATTTCGTAGCCGGCAATGTCCAGCTGCCCCAAGGTGAAATTCCAGTAGGGAAGGTTGTCGGTACGCAGGTCAATGTGGCCTTCGGGCGCTAGTAGGCGGCGGTAGCGCAGCAGGTGGTTCAGGTGGGTCAGGCGCTTTTCTGCGTACTTTTTCTTGGGGAAAGGCGAGTTGAAGTTCAGGTAGATCAGGTCCAGCTCGCCGGGAGCGAAGAATTCCTCCAGGCGCGCCGCGTCGGCGATGACCACCCGTACGTTTTCCAGGCCTTGCTCCACGGCCTTTTGGGCGGCGTGGGCCACACATACCTCGTTGTTGTCGATGCCCACGAACAGCACATCGGGGTGCTTGGCGGCGGCTTCGGCCAGGAAGGTGCCCTTGCCGCAGCCCAAGTCCAGATAGAGGGCGCGGGCGTCAGGCATGAAGGCGCTCACCCATTCGCCCTGGTAGGCGGTGGGTTCGTCCACGATGGGCGCATGGTAGCGCTCAAGGGTCAGGTGCAAGTTGGTGGGTTTTCGCTGGCGCATGGTTCCTTGCTGGTTCCGTTTTCTTTCTTGAGGTCTTCGCGGCGGGTTGCTTTGTCCTATAATTATAGGGTTACACGACTACCTACGAAGCGAGGAAATTATGGAAGAAACCCAAGAGCAATCCCCTGTGCGCATTGCTATGATCACCGGCTACCTGGGTGCCGGCAAGACCACTCTGCTGAACCACGTGCTCACCAACACCGAAGGCGTGCGCGCGGCGGTCATCGTCAATGACATTGGCGAGGTGAACATCGACGCTGAGCTCATTGCTCAGACCGGTGCCGTCACCGAGATGGCCGACAGCCTGATTCCCATGACCAACGGTTGCATCTGCTGCTCCCTTTCTGAAGACCTGGCCAATCAGCTGAGCATGCTGGCCGAGTCCGGCGACTTTGAGTACATTATCATTGAGGCGTCGGGCATTTGCGAGCCCATGCCCATTGCCTATACCATCTCTGACTTCTGCGACCTGTCCCAGGGCAAGGTGCCCGAGGAAGAGGAGCTGCCGGAAGAGGAGTACGACGAGGCCGAAGACGCTGAAGAGTACGATGACGAGGAATGGGACGAGGAAGAGGGCGAATATGACCCTGAGGACTACCAGGAAATCAGGGTTTCTGAAGTGCCCATGATTCTGGACAACGTCATTGCCGTGGTGGACTGCGCGCGCATGTTTGACGAGTTCAACGGCGGAAAAGATCTGGTTGCCCCCGAGGCCGAGGAAGACGACATTGCCAACCTGCTGATCAACCAGATTGAGTTCTGCAGCACCCTGATTCTGAACAAGGTTGACCAGGTGACTCCTGAGCAGCTGGCCGAGCTGAAGGTGCTCATTGCCAGCCTGCAGAAGAAGGCTGTCATCGTTGAGGCTGTGCGTGGCGAGGTTCCCCTGAGCGAGATTCTGTACACCGACCGCTTTACCTTCGGCGACGTGTTCGATTCCGCCGGCTGGGTGGAAGCGCTGGAAAAGGGCGTGGAAGAAGAGGAAGAGCACGAGCATCATCACCACCATGACCATGATCACGACCACGACGAGTGCGACGATCCTGAGTGCGAGTGCCATCACGACCATCACCATCACCATCATCACGACGAAAATGGCCACTGCTGTTGCGGCCATGACCACGAGGAAGGTCACGACCATGTGGCTGAATACGGCATTACCACCTTCGTGTACGAGCGCCGCCGCCCCTTTAGCATGGAGGCTCTGCGCGCCCTGGTGGGCGATTGGCCTGCGGAAATCATCCGCTGCAAGGGTATGGCCTGGGTGGACCAGGACGAAGACACCTGCTTTTTGTTCGAGCAGGCTGGCAAGCGTTTCTATCTGAGCGCCAACAGCCCTTGGATGGCATCGGCCGAACCCGAAGAGCGCGAAGCTATCCTGAAGGCCAACCCCAACGCCCTGGACGACTGGGATGAGGAAATTGGCGACCGCCGCAACAAGCTGGTGGTCATTGGCAAGAACATGGACCGCGCTGCCATCGAGGCCCGTTTCGACGCCTGCCTGCTGTAAAACCTGCCAAATTACCCCATCATTTGGCATGAAAAAGCGCCCCAGCCAGAAATGGCGGGGCGCTCCCTTTGTTCTTTAGGAATACATCTAGACTTTGAGGGGGTGAGGGGGCCTAGACGAGCTTGCCGTTGCAGTGGTCGATCATATGCTGAATAATCTCGGCGTACCAGCCGGTGAATTCCTGCTTGTGGGAAATCATGGTGCCGTCCTTGGGCTCTTCCCAAGAGATCTTGATCCAGCCAAAGCGCTTCACCTTGGAAACCACGCCTTCCAGAGTCAGGCACTCTTCCTCCATCTTGGAGGCATGCAGGCCCTGCTGCAGCTTGGGGTTGTAAATCACGTGGATGTTGTCCTCGGGGTCCTTGTAGGCTACGATCTTCTTGGTAACGCCAATCTGGTTGGCGGCCAGGCAAGCGGCGTCTTCCAGAGATGCCAGGGTGTCCACCAGATCTTGAGCGTCGGCCACGTCTTCGGGGGTTGCGGCCTGGCAGGGGGTGGACAGAATGTCGGTATTGGTAATCAGTTCTTTAATCATGAACGTTCCTTTCAAAGAAATGGTCTGCCTCATTTTACCCTAAGGAGCAGACCATTCAGCGTCTTTTTGACAGCTTTAGCTTTCGAACAGCGCGGCCGCTTCTTCCAGCTTGCTCACAATGGCAATGTACTGGGGCAGGCGCTCTCGCACTGGCCGCAGCCCGCCCAGGGCGCCAGCTAACGCAGCTAACGGGAGATGGTCACCAGGGCGCTGGAGCTCACAATGGTAGCAATGAGCTGGGCAATCTCTTCGGGGGTTTCCTTCATGCCGCCTTCTAGCCACTTCTGAATGACGCCCACGCAGCCGTTGATGATGAAGGCGTTGTACAGGTTGAAGCGCTCCTGACTGCCCTGGGGCGCGGCGTTGCGCCAGAAGGCGGAGCACTTGGCGTCTACCAGGTATTTCACGCGCTCCACGAAGGCGGTGTCGCCGTTGGGGCCCAGGAAGGCGCGGCAGAATTCGGCGTTGGCTCCCAGAAAGTCAAAGATGGCCATGAGGTACTCAAAAGCACCGCCCATCTTGATCTGGCTGGAGCTCACGCGGTCGAATTCCGTGAAGAACTCGTCTTCCATGGCCTCCAGCAGCGCGTAGATGTCGGTGTAGTGGAAGTAGAAGGTGCCGCGGTTCATGTTGGCCAGGTCGGCCAGCTCCTTCACGGTGATCTCCTTTACCGGCTTTTGCTGCATGAGGGCCAGCATACTGGCGCGCAGCTTGGCCTTGGTGTTGCGTACGCTGCGGTTGGCATCGCCCGATTTGTTCATGGGGCCTCTTTTCAGGGAAGGGTGGCATTGTTTCAACATATTTTATACAGGTGTCTAAAAATAGACAATAAGTTTAAAAGTGCTGATTGAAGGGGCGTTTAGGGTGCTTTTATAATCAAAACAGCACATTCAACAGCTGTTCAAGGATTGCATCATTACCTTTTTCGCCAACATAAAGATGCGCATTAACGCGCTGGGAGACACCGGCTTCATGAGGGCAATGGCCACCGCCATTGTCAACGGCCGCTTTGTGGTGTTTGCCCTGTTCCTGGTGGCGTGCATCTATTGCGGCCTGTCGGTGGGCCGCGTGCAGCTGGAAAGCACCCTGACCGCGTTTTTGCCCGAAAGCACCGAAACCCGCCAGGGCATCGATGTGATGGCCGACGAGTTCACCTCGTACGCCAGCGCCAGCGTCATGGTGAGCAATGTCACCTACGAAATTGCCTCTGACCTGGCCGAAGACATTCGCGAAGTGGACCACGTGGTGGGGGTGAGCCTGGATGATTCGCCCACTCATTTCGCCCATTCTTCGGCGCTGCTTTCCATCTCCTTTGATGGCAAAAGCAACGACCCCGCCATCAAGGCCTCCATGGGCCAGATTCGCCAGATGGTGGAGCCCTACGATAATTACATTTCCACGGGCGTTGGCAGCAACTATATGGCCCAGCTGGCCGAGGAGATGGTGGGCGTTGTGGCCATTGCGGCCATTGTGATCGCCCTGATTTTGCTGCTTACGTCTCGCAGCTACTTTGAGGTGGCCGTTTCTCTTCTTGTGTTTGTGGTGGCGGCCCTGCTGAACATGGGCACCAATTTCTGGCTGGGCAAGATTTCGTCCATCAGCAATTCCGTGGCCATCGTCTTGCAGCTGGCCCTGGCCATTGACTACGCCATCATCCTGAGCCACCGCTACCAAGACACGGCCAGCCAGTTCGGAAACCCCAAAGAGGCGGTTATCGACGCCTTGAGTCACGCCATTCCCGAAATTGCCTCCTCCAGCCTGACCACCATTTCGGGCTTGCTGGCGCTGACCCTCATGCAGTTTGGCCTGGGCCCCGACTTGGGACTGGTGCTGGCCAAGGGCATTCTGTGCAGCCTGATTTCGGTGTTTTTCCTCATGCCGGGCCTCATTCTGTGCGCGGCGCGCTTGCTGAAGAAAACCGCCCACAAGCCCCTGCTGCCCAGCATCGAGGGCTGGGGCCGTCTGCTGGGCCGCGCCAAAAACTGCTTCGTGGGGGCATTCTGCCTGATTTTGCCCTTCGCCATCTACTTCTCAAGCCAAACCACCTGGGCTTTTAGCGACAACACCGTAAGCTCCCTCATCTATTCCGAGAGCCGCTTTGCCCAGGAGAAAATCACCAACACCTTCGACGAGGCCACCAGCGTGGCCATCATCGTGCCCAGCGGCAATTACCAGGCCGAGAAGGAGCTGCTGCAGCAGGTGGAGAAGCTGCCCGAAATCAAGAGCGTCATGGGCCTGGCCAACATCACCGTCAGCGACACCGATGACGCCGTGCTCACCGACATGTTCACCCCCCGCAAGCTGGCGGAACTTTTGGACATTGACGTGGAGCAGGCCACCTTGGTGTTTCAGGCGTACGGGCTGGAACACCAGCAGTACCAGGGCATTTTCGGCAACGCCAACAGCTACACGGTGCCCCTGATTGACCTGTTCGAGTTTATGTTTGAGAAGATGGATCAGGGCGTTATCACCCTGGAAGGTGGCCGCGCCGACACCCTTACTGACCTACGGGATACCTTGAGCCGCGCCACTGACCAGCTGCGCGGTCCGGTGCACAGCCGCATGGTGGCTACGGCCACGGTGCCGGCGGAAAGCCCTGAAAGCGTGGCCCTGGTGGAAACCATCCGCGGCCTGGCCGAGGACCATTACGGGAAGGGCAACGTGCTTATTACGGGCAACATCACCAGCGCCCGCGATCTGTCGGAGTCGTTTAGCGGCGACAGCAAGCTCATCTCCATTTTGACCGCCCTGTTCGTGTTCATCATCTTGCTGTTCACCTTCCGCAGCGTGGCGGCTGCGGTCATGATGGTGCTGGTTATTCAGGGTGCCATCTGGATAAACTTCAGCTTCCCCTATTTGACCCATTTCACCAGCAGTTTTGTGACGTATATGATTTGCAGCGCCATTCAGATGGGCGCCACCATCGACTACGCCATTGTCATGATGAACCGCTATCAAGACGCTCGCCGCACCCTGGAGCCCAAGCCGGCCATGGCAAAGGCCGTAGCGGGCGCTTTCCCCACGGTGCTTACCAGCGGCCTGATCATGGGCGTTGCAGGCCTGCTCATCGCCTTCCGTGTCAGCGACGTGTACGTGGGACACATTGGTTTGGGCGTGGGTCGCGGCGCCATCATTTCGGTGATTTTGGTGCTTACCGTGCTGCCGCAGCTTTTGGTGCTGCTGGACGGCTGGATTGAGAAAACCCGCTTTGAGCTGCCCAAACTGCACAATCTGCGCGCCCCTAAGGCGGCGGCTGCCCCGGTGGCGGCCTTGCTGGCCCTGGCCCTTTTGACGGGCGCCCCCGTTGCCCCGTTGCATGATAAATTCCCCGGCACCTTGTCAGGTTTTTGGGCCCCTGTGGTGGCTTTCGCCGACGAAGGGGAAGAAGTGGTGCGCATCAGCACCGCCGAGCAGCTAGAGGCGCTGGCCGCCCGCTGCAGCGTGGATGCGGCTTCTGAAGGCCTGACGGTGGAGCTGGTGGCCGACATCGAGCTGGGAAGCTCCAGCTTCCGGGGCATTCCGTACTTTGCGGGCGCCTTCCACGGCAACGGCCATACCGTGTCGGGATTTGTGGCAGAAAACGGCTCTCATCAGGGATTTTTCCGCTACGTTTCCTACGAGGGAAGCGTGAGCAAGCTGCAGGTGCGAGGCACCGTGAGCCCCAGCGGCAGCGCCACTTGCGTGGGCGGCATTGCCGGCTCCAACGCGGGCGTGCTGGCGGGCTGCTCCTTTGAGGGCACGGTTGCGGGCGTCACCCAGGTGGGCGGCATTGCCGGCGAAAACACGGGCACCATTACAGGCTGTACGGCAAAAGGCCAGGTCACAGGCGAACATCAGGTGGGCGGCATCGCCGGTTCCAACGATGGCACCCTGGAAGACTGCGCCAACAGCGCCCAGGTGAACACCACTGCCGTGGCCGATACTACCAGCAAGACGGGCACCCAGGGCGTTCTTTCCCTGCTGGGCGTTTTGAGCAGCGGTCTGGGGGGCGTCACGGAAGAAGACGTGCTGAACATCACCGATACCGGCGGCGTTGCGGGCCTGAACACGGGCCTCATCAGCGGTTGTGCCAACAATCAGACGGTGGGTTACGCCCACATGGGCTACAACGTGGGCGGCATCGCTGGCCGCAGCAACGGTATTGTGGCGGGCTGCGTCAACAGCGCTCAGGTGCTGGGCCGCAAGGACGTGGGTGGCATTGTGGGCCAGCTGGAGCCCTATACCAAATGGGACCTTTCCGCTAGCAAGCTGGCTGATCTGCAAAGCAAGGTAAGCGGCCTGAGCGGCGCGGTGAATTCGGCCATTTCCCATCTGGGCGGCGCCACCAAGGGCGCGGCGCCCTACCTGCAAAGCATGCGGGGCTACCTGGAAACGGCCGCCTCTGAGCTGGCGCGCATCGCCCGGTCTGCCAGCGGCGCCGATGATCTGAAGGATGCCGACTACACCGCCTTACTGAGCGCTCTTTCCAGCGCCTTTGGCGCGGCGGGCCAGCTGGCCAATTACGCCGGCGAGCAGGGAAGCACCCTGGCCAGCGATGTATCTTCCATCAATTCCGCCTTCTCGGCCGTGACGGGGTCGCTGGGCTCTACGGCATCTAGCATCGCCAATGTGTCCATTGACACCGAAAACGATATTTCTGCCACCGATTCCGCCGCCTCCACCGGCTGCGTGCGGGGCTGCCAGAATCGCGGCGCCGTTGCTGCCGATACTGCGGCCGGCGGCGTGGTGGGCTCCATTGCTTACGAGGTTTCCTTTGACCCCGAGGGTTCCCTGAACTTGACGGATGCCCTGTTCACCAAGGCCCAGTATCTGGTTTCTGCTACGGTGCTCGATTGCGAAAGCACCGGCGACGTGACCGCCAAGAAGCAGGCGGCCGGCGGCATGGTGGGCGCCATGAACTTTGGCGCGGTGCTGGATTGCGTGGCCAGCGGTGCCGTGGAGGTGACCGCGGGCAACTACGCCGGCGGCGTGGTGGGGCAGGCGCGCGGCACTATCGCCGCAAGCCACGCTCGCGCCACGGTGAAGGCCAGCGCCTATGCAGGCGGCATTGCGGGAATGGTGAACGAGGGCGGCACGCTGGCGGATTGCCTGGCGTATGCCCAGGTGACAGACGTGCGCGAGTGCGCGGGCTCCATTGCGGGCGCTGCTGCCGGCACGGTGGAAGGCTGCTTCTTCGTGGAAGGCGAAGACGCCCCCGGCGGCATTGACGGCATTTCCTATGAGGGCCAGGCGCTGCCCTTGAGCTATGGGGAAATGGTGGCGCGCGACGATGCTCCCAACATGTTCAAGCAGGTGACAGTGGCCTTTGTGGGCGAATCCGGCGTGGTGAAAACCGTGACGGTGGCCTATGGCGCCGCCATTGAGGAGCTGCCCCTGGTGCCTGCTCGCGAGGGCAAGTACTGGCGCTGGGACGTGGACCTTTCTGAGCTGCAAAGCGTGCGCTTCAGCCGTATCGTGGAGGGCTCCTACCGCAACGCCGTGACCACCTTGGGCACCCAGGGCGATCATCCCCTGTTCCTGGTGGAGGGCCAGTTCTCCGATGGCCAGCGGCTGACAGCTGCCGATGTGCTGGCAACGCCCGAGATGGTGGGCGCCGGCGCTGGCGAAGAGCTGGTGGCGTGCGCGACCCTTTCCGTGAACGACTACTCCGGACCCTTGACGGTGCGCGTGCGCGCCAACGGCTCCGGTCGCGCTTATGTGCGTCAGGCCGATGGAAAGTTTTCCCAGGTGAACGCCACGGTTGATGGCTCCTACGCGGTGTTTGAGGCCGAAAACGGCAGCACGGTGGCCTTTGTGCGTGGCGCTGATTCTTCGCCTGCGCCCCTGATTTTGGTAGGCGTAGCTGTTCTTGTTTTGGTACTATGTGGCGTGGTTTTATGGAAGAGAGCACGCAACAAATAACCTCTGCGCAGCGCATGCGCATTTTCGTGACGCTGGTGACCACCTGCGTGGCGTTGGCGCTGCTGTCCACCGCTCTGAACACGGCGCTTCCGCCCCTCATGGCCGATCTGGGCATTTCCGCTGGAGTGGGGCAATGGGCCGTCAGCGGCTATGCCTGCGCTATGGCGGTGGCTACCCCTTTGACTGCCTTCCTTTCCACCCGTTTTCCCACCCGCCCGTTGTACCTGTGCGCCTTGGGGCTGTTTCTTGTGGGCACTTTCGCCAGCGCCCTGGCCCCCGTGTTTGGGGTGCTGATGGTGGGGCGCGTGGTGCAGGCATGTGCCAACGCCCTCATTGCCAACGTGACCCAAGTGTCCATCATGAGCATGTTTCCCAAGAGCGAGCGCGGCCGTGCCATGGGCTGGTTTGGCCTGGCCACCAGCGCGGCGCCTATTGCGGCGCCGGCTTTGGGCGGCATTGTGGTTGACCTGGCCGGATGGCGCTGGGTGTTTGGGTGCGTGGGCCTTATCTGCTGCGTGAGCTTCGCGGCGGCGCTGGTGGTTATGCGCAACGTGCTGCAGACGGCCCCCAAGCCTTTCGACCCCGTGAGCTTTGTGCTGAGTCTCATGGCTTTTGGCGGCTTGACTATTGGCCTGGGCAACGTGGTTGCTTTGGGCCTTGCTTCGCCCGTGGTGTGGGGCGCGTTGGCGTTTGGCCTGGTGACGGCTGTGTTTTTCGTGCGGCGCCAGCTCGTGAGCAGCCAGCCGTTCCTGAAGGTGCAAATCATGGCGGTGCGCGATTTTCGCGTTGCGGTGGCGGCTAGCGTGCTGCTGTATGCGGTGATGATGGGTGCCGCGGCGGTGCTTCCCCTGCACATCCAGGGAGCGCTGGGGCAGTCGGCCACCCTTTCGGGTCTGGTGGTGTTGCCGGGTGCTGCCTGCACGGCGGCGGTGAGCCCGGTGGCGGGACGCTTGTTCGACCGCTTCGGCGTGCGCGCGCTGCTGCTGGTGGGCGGCGTGCTTTCGGCTGTTTCCTGCGCGCTTATGTGCCTGCCCGCGCTGGCTGCGTCGCTGCCAGCTCTGTGCGTGTTGAACGCTTTGCGCTGCACTGCGGTAGGAATGCTTACCATGCCCCTTATGACCTGGGGAAACGGTGCTGTTCCCTCGATGGATATGCCCCATGCCTCAGCGTTGCTCACCTCTTTGCGCAATTTGGCAGGCGCTTTGGGCGTTGCCATTTTCGTGGGCGTTTTTGCCGTTTTCGGTCTGATGCCGTGCTTCGTAGCCCTTGCGGTGGCTAGTGCGCTTATTTCCTTGTGCGCCTTGGGCGCGGCGGCTTTGCGTCCTTAAAGCCAGGGTAGGTCGCTGCGGTTGAGCAGCTCGTCTAGCAGCACCTCTTTGCTGCTGTCCCACTGTAGCTGCGACGTGGGTTTGCGCAGGTGAGCCTTGCGATTGATGGTGCGGGCCAGGCGCTCCAGCTCTGAGCCGCTGCGTATCGACTGATCCGTGAAACGCACCACCTCAAAGCCGGCGTCCAGCAGCAGATGATCGCGCTGCTTGTCGCTGGCGTGGTTGTCCTGCTGACCGTGCTGTTCGCCGTCGTATTCCACAACCAGGCGCGCCTCGGGCCATACGATGTCGCCGTGGAGCACCAGCTGCTTGCTGGGGTCTTGCGGATCGGGCAGGTCAACGGGGATGCCGTAGTTCAACTGCGGTTTGGGCATGCTGAACCCCTGGAGTCTAGGCGGCAGCGTCATGATGCTTTCCAGCACTGCCTCGCGAGGCGACGCCGAGCCGTCCATCAAATATGCGCTTGCCTTCAATGCTTGCTTGATGCCGTTTGCGCCTTGAGATTTGCCCAGGTAAGCCGCGATTTTTCGTGCGGAGGTCAAAGACTCGCGCTTATACCGCGTGCCGCCAATTTCCTTGGTGCGGGCGTAGGTGCCGCACAGTTCCATGCCGTAGAGCACCAGCGCGTTGAAGGGCAAAATGCTGGCAGCCTGCAAAAAGCACAGTTCGGGGCTGGCAACAAAAGTATCCTTGTTGATGCGCCTGAACGACCAATCAGGGTAGGGCACACTGCGATAGTGCAAAACGATTCCTTCAGATTCAAATATGTTGCTGCTTGAGCATACGCTGGCGTGTATGGGCTGCTTGTCGTTGAGCGCGATAATTAAGTGGCGGGTGTCTTTGAGGGCAATGACGCTTTGCTTGTCCGAGGCGGTAGGCACCGATCGGGTTTTGCGGGTTTCCCAGACATCGCGATGCACCCAGTATGCAAATGCGGTTTGGTGCGACAGGAAGATTCGCGGAGTGGTCATGGTTCTTCTTTCTTGGGAGTTGTGAGTTAAAGAGCCCAAAATGCAGTCAAATCGACGATTAGTTGGGTTATTGTGCTCAAGAATAGCATCGAAACGTGCCGTTTTAGGCAAAAATCTCCAAAATGGGTTATTTGAGGGCCGATTTTGGCGTCTCGTACCCAACTAATCGTCGATTTGACTGCAATATGGCCCAATTTTTCAACAAATACTGCATTTTTAAGGCTATTTGGGCCGTTGAAGAAAACTGTATACATCTCAATTGAATTTTCTCCCATTACGGACAGGGTTGGAGTACAATTGCAGCACACGCATCAACGCGCTACCCCTTACGCGGGTTCCGGTCCCGCCTGAACAAAGAAAGGAGCCTCCATGGGCAAGCAAGACGCAATTTTGCGTATGCCTCGTGAAGAGTTGGAAGCCGTCCAGCTTGAGGGCTTGAAGAAAACCGTTATCACCTGCTATGAAAACATTCCGTTCTACAAGGAAAGCTTCGATAAGGCAGGCTTCGATCCCTACGCCGTTGAAACCCTGGCTGACCTGCAGAAGGCTCCCTTCTGCGAGAAGCAGAACATGCGCGACGCCTATCCCTACGGCATGGTTGCCGTACCTCTGAAGGACGTGAAGGAAATCCACATGTCCTCTGGTACCACCGGCGTTGCAACTGTAGGCGCTTATACCGATCATGACATTGACATCTGGGGCGACTGCTTCGCTCGCGGTGTTGAATATGCTGACGGCGGCGAAGACGACGTCATGCACGTTTGCTACGGCTACGGTCTGTTCACCGGCGGCCTGGGCGCTCACTACGGCGGCCTGAAGGCTGGCTGCACCACCATCCCCATGAGCGCCGGCAACACCGAGCGCCAGATTCGCGTCCTGAAGACCATGGGCTCCACCATCCTGTGCTGCACTCCCTCTTACGCAATGCACATCGCCGACACTGCTATTGCCATGGGCATCGATCCCAAGACCGAGTTCTCTCTGCGCGCCGGCATCCACGGCGCTGAGCCCATGTCCGACAACTTCCGTCGCGACCTGGAAGAGAAACTGAACTACAAGGTTCTGGACGTTTACGGCCTGACCGAAACCATGGGCCCTGGCGTTGCAATCGAATGCTGGGAGCAGACCGGCCTGCATCTGGCCGAAGACCACTTCATCGCCGAGATCATCGACCCCGCTACCGGCGAGGTTCTGCCTGATGGTGAATGGGGCGAGCTGGTTCTGACTACCGTTGACCGCGAGGCATCTCCTGTTGTTCGCTATCGCACCCGCGACATCAC
>JAQXTF010000064.1 GCA_029219345.1 Eggerthellales bacterium | reverse complement strand
CAACCCCATTTCGCGCTTTGTGGGCGAAATTCCCCAAGAGCTGCGCAAGACCTCCGGCCTGGGTTCCTCGGGCTTTTCGGGCACCGGTTTCGAGAAGCGCGGCAGTCGTCGCGGTATTTCGGGCTCTGGCTCCGAGGCAGGTGCCGGCCGCGTGTTTGGCACCTCCAGCGCCTCGGGTTCCCGAAGCACCCGCAGTTCGGCATCGGCCACGGGTCGTGCTGTTTCCGCCTCCTCCTTCAAGAAGGATGCGGCCAAGATGAGCTTTGCGGTGGGTGATGTGGTTGACCACAAGACCTTCGGCCGCGGCAAAGTGACCAAGGTGGATGGTGACACCCTGCATGTGTACTTCACCAAGCTGGGCCAGACCAAAAAGTTGCTGAAGGATTACGCCCCCATTGTGAAGATTGGCGGCTAAGCGGCATGCTGTACATTCTGACAGGCAATTCTCAAACGGGTAAAACCCGCTGGCTGCAGGCCCTTTTGGCTGACCTGCAAGAGGCGAGTGTTCTGGTTAGTGGCGTTATTGCCCCAGGTCAGTGGGTTGATCACGGGCAAGATGCCAATCCGCGCTATGAGAAGCTTGGCATTGATAACGTGCTTTTGCCCCAGGGGGAAACCCTAATCTTTGCACGTCGCAAAGATTTAGCGACGGAAGGGGAGTCGTGTTCCCAGGCCCAGGCTGCCAAGCTGGGGTGGGCTATTTCTGATTCTGCTATCGATCGGGTAAATGCTCATTTCGATTTGCCTGAGGTCTTGGACGGCACTCCTGGTTTGTTGGTGATTGACGAGTTGGGCCCCCTTGAGCTGCTGAAAGGCGGCGGCTTGATCAGTGCCATGAAGGTGTTGGAGCAGGGGCCTTCCGCATGGGGCGTTCATGCGCTGGTGGTGATTCGCGAGTCTCTGGTTGAGCTGGCTGCTCAGCGCTTCGGCGCATGCTGGGGCCAGGCGTGCATCATCCGTGCCACCGCCGAAGCTGCCGCTGAAATCAAGGCGCTCTTTTCTGACAAATAACCTGCCAAATTACCCCATCATTTGGCAGGTTTTATGCATCCCAGGAGATAAAAGCCCAGCTTACTACGCGGGGCTCATCAAACATGAAGCCGCTTTCACAGGGCTTCAGGTGCTCGGTTACCCAGGCATGCAGGTTCTGTGCCAGCTGTTGCTTGCGCTGTGGTGTTACCAGCTCGCCCATGCCTTCCAGCATGAGAGATGCATTTCCGTAGGCTTCGTCGAAGCTTTCGTAGATGTCATGGCGAGCGCTTTTGATGTACTGCAGCTCGGGCTTAATGCCCATCTGGATGAGAATGTTCAGGGCGTACCAATAATCGCGACCTACCGCCTCGGTCATGCCAATGGCTCTCAGGATGTTCTCGTCGGAGCGCGGGGAGTGGCCGGTGGAAAGAGTGATGCAGCACTTGCGGCGCGCCACGGAGCTCAGGCGTTCCAGGGAATCGCGAAGATCACTGGTGACAATGGAGCGTGACGCAATGGCAACGTCGCAGCTCTTGGGAAGAACGCCGGCTGCCTCCCAGTCATCGGCCCAGCTCATTTGCTTGCTGGTGATGTTGGTAAGGCCCTGCGCTTCTGCATCTGCACGCAAGCGTTCAAGCATGCCGCCTGAAAAATCGCAGGCCAATACGGGGTGTCCCGCGCGAGCCAAGGGCAAGGCCAGGGCTCCATTTCCGCAGCCCATGTCAAAAACGCTTTCGCCCTCTTGCAGGTTAGCCAGCTCAATAAAGGAATTTGCGTAATCGTTCGGTCGGTCGTTGTGGCCGAAATTCTTGGCGCGGCCGTCCCAGTACGAAGCGTCATCGGAGCGCTGACGCAGAACTTGCAGCTGCTTCCACTCCTCGGCCCAGTCGGTGGTCAGCAATGATGCGGAATTTGCGGTTACGCCCATGTTAGTGCCTCCTCTTTGTATGTTTGGTATACTGCAAACCATAACACGAATGGTCCCTTATAGCAGGCCGCAATTATTCTTAAACGAAAAGAGATTCTATGAACGTAGAGCTTTTGTACTGCACTCCCGACCCTGAACGCGCCATTGCTACCGCTGCCCGCCTGTGCTATGCACCGGTCGGTGCCTCTGAGCTGATGGAAACCATGACGGAAGCTCAGGTTGATAAGGTATTGAATACCATTTTGGGCTCGGGCCATTTTTCCACGCTGGAACATGCCAGCTTCACCTTTGCCATTGACGGCGTGAGCCGCGCCCTGACTCACCAGCTGGTGCGTCATCGCTTGGCCAGCTACAACCAGCAAAGCCAGCGCTACGTGAAGTACAACGACGGCATTGAAACCATTAAGCCTGCCAGCGTCAAGGAGAATCCCCAGGCCGAGGCCGTGTTTGACCAGGCAATTTCTGCTGCCACTGATGCTTACAAGAAGTTGCTGGACATGGGTATCCCCGCCGAGGATGCTCGTTTCCTGCTGCCCAATGCCGCCGAGACCAAGATTGTGGTTACCATGAACGCCCGTGAACTGCTGCACTTCTTCAATCACCGCTGCTGCAACCGCGCTCAGTGGGAGATTCGCGAGATGGCATGGAAGATGGTGGAATTGGTGAAGCCTTTGGCTCCTCGCGTTTTCGCCAAAGCGGGCGCACCCTGCATTGCCGGCCCGTGCCCCGAAGGCAAGATGGCCTGCGGCAACCCCTATCCTCGCGCATAGGGCTAGATAGGGGCAGCATGGCTGAGAAGAAAAGCGATCTTTCCCGCGCTTTCTCCGAAGATGGCGCATTAAAAACCCATGTAGGCGGCCAGGCGCTGCTTGAAGGCATCATGATGCGCGGCAAGTTCAACTGGGCTGTTGCCGTGCGCACCCCCGAAGGTGACATTTACACTGAGGAGCACGACTTGCGCTCGGGCAAAAAATACGCCTGGATGGGGTGGCCTTTCGTGCGCGGCTGCGTGGCCCTGGTGCAATCCCTCACCCTGGGCTACAAGGCTCTGGAAATTGCCGCCAATCACGCTTTTGCCGATGAGGAAGAGGAGCCTTCGGGGGAGCTTCGCTCAGAAGCTTCGCAGCCTTTGTTCGACTCTTCTGACGCTGCCGCAGCCGCTGGACAAGATTCGGAAGCGGGTGAGGAGAAGGAAGCGTTCTTCAGCAAGGGCGAGATGGCGTTTTCCATGATATTGGGCCTGGTCCTGGGCGTGGTGCTGTTTATTGTGGCGCCCGCATTCATTACCAACCTGCTGGTGGGCGAATACGATACCAACCCGGTGGGCTGGAACATTGTGGACGGCGTGCTGCGCGTGCTGGTGTTCGTGCTCTACATTTTCCTCATTGGACGCATGCAAGATATCAAGCGCATGTTCAGCTATCACGGCGCCGAGCACAAAACCATCCACTGCTTTGAGCACGGCCTGCCCCTGACTCCTGAAAACGCCCGCAGCTTCCCTTGCCTGCATGTGCGCTGCGGCACGGCCTTCCTTATCATGGTCATGCTCATTGCCATCTTCGTGTACACCGCCATTCCCCTGAGCGCGCTTTTTGCCTCTTGGGGCGTGCCCGATGGTGCTCCCAAGTTGGCCCTGGTCATCTTGACGCGCATTCTGTTTATGCCGGTTATCGCTGGCATCTCTTATGAGATCACGGTGAAATGGGCGGGCTCCCATCCTGAAAATGGTCTGGTGAAGGTTATCTTGTGGCCTGGCTTGCAGATGCAACGCCTTACCACCAACGAGCCCGACGACCAGATGCTGGAATGCGCCATTGCCGCCATGAAGCTGGTGCTGGAGAGGGAAGAGCGCGAAGCCGCTCGGGCTTCCCGATAGTTGCCAAGAAGTAACAAATTAACGAATTGCAATAATTAGTTGAGCGATGCGCGAGAAATCGTGTATTCTTGTTTGACGCTGCCCGCTGAAAAGCGCGGCGCGTTGAAGTGATCCCCGCACACGTTAATAAACATGGGGTTTCGTGTGATAGCCGCGAGCTGGAAGATGCTCGCATGAGACAAAAGGAGGAACCACGTGAAACTAGTGGTTACCGAGAAAAACGATGCTGCAAAGCAAATCGCAACCCTTCTGGGCACCTCAGCCCCCAAAGCCGACAAAGTATTCTCAACGCCTATTTTCCGCTTCACCGTCAACGGTGAGGAGTGGGTGACCATTGGTCTGCGTGGCCATATTCTGGAATCCGACTTTCCTGAGTCGCTGGCGTGGACCAAGCGCATGGGTTGGCATGGCATCACCGCTGACGGCGAGCCTGTTGCTGCCTCTATTCCGGCCAGCCTGCCTAAGCCGCCTTTCAAAAAGAAGCGCCCTTTCTTTGAAGATGGCCTTGATTTAAAGCGCTGGACTATGGATGCGCTGCCGTATCTGGTGTACGCGCCCATCGAGATGCTTCCCAAGGAAAAGGAAATCATCCGATCGCTGAAGAATTTGGCCAAGAAGGCCGATTCTGTGGTCATCGCAACCGACTTTGACCGCGAAGGCGAGCTTATTGGTTCCGACGCGCTGGCCTGCGTACTGGAGGTGAATCCCTCTATTCCCGTTTCCCGCGCCCGTTATTCCGCCTTCACTAAGCAAGAAATCACCCATGCCTTCAGCAACCTGGTGGACATGGACAACGAGCTGGTAGACGCCGGTGCATCCCGCCGTGATATCGACTTCGTGTGGGGCACCGTGCTTACCCGTTACTTGTCCCTGGTGAAATTCGCTGGCTACGGAAAGAGCCGCTCTTCGGGCCGTGTTCAGACCCCTACGTTGGCCCTTATCGTTGCCCGTGAGCGCGAACGTCTGGCCTTTGTGCCCGAGGATTACTGGGTAATCAAGGGCAAGTTTGGCACCGCTCCCGAGGAATTCGTGGCAGGTCATGAAACCGCCCGCTTCAAGAGTGCCCAGGCCGCTGAAGCCGCAATGAACAACATGGCGGGTGCAACCACCGCTACGGTGGCGGGTGTGGAAACCAAGCAGCGTAAGGTGCCTGCTCCGGCTCCCTTCAACACCACAAGCCTTATGGCCGCCGCTGCTGCAGAGGGCATTTCCCCTGCTCGCACCATGCGCATCGCCGAGAGCTTGTACATGGCCGGTTACATCAGCTACCCCCGCGTTGACAACACGGTGTATCCTTCCTCCCTTGATCTGGCCGAGGTTGTTTCCACCATCTCTGCCAACCCTGTCTACAGCCCCTACTGCAAGAAGCTGTTGGTCAAGGGCAAGCTCACCGCAACCCGCGGCAAGAAGGAGACCACCGACCATCCACCTATCTATCCCACGGCTGCCGCCACCCCCGATAGCCTGGCTCCCGCCGACTACAAGATTTACAACCTGATTGCCCGCCGCTTCCTGGCAACCCTTTCGGGCCCCGCCGTGGTTGAAGGCACCAAGGTGCTCCTGGACGTTCAGGGCGAAACCTTTGTGGCCAAGGGTGATGTGGTGGTAACTCCCGGTTTCCGCGAGATTTATCCCTACGGCATGAAGAAGGACGAACAGCTGCCCGCTCTTTCCCAGGGCCAAAGCGTTGCTTTCAACGGCGCCACCTGCGAACAGAAGCAAACCGAGCCTCCGGCTCGCTACAGCCAGGGCAAGCTGATCCAAGAGATGGAGAAGCTGAACCTGGGCACCAAGTCTACCCGCGCCTCCATCATCGAGCGTCTGTATACCGTGAAGTACGTGCAGAATGACCCCATCGAGCCCTCTCAGCTGGGCATGGCGGTGTGCGACGCCTTGGGCGAGTTCGCTCCCCATATTACCAATCCCGACATGACGGCCGATCTGGAAGCCAGCATGGACGACATTGTCGCCGGCTTGAAGACCAGGGATGCCGTGGTGGCAACTTCCCGTGATTTGCTGGCTGAGCAGCTGGACGTGCTACTGCAGCATCGCGAAGAGGTGAAGGACGCCCTGGGCGATGCCGTTGCCGCCGACGCCTATGTGGGTCCGTGCCCCAAGTGCGGAAAAGACCTGCAGATGCGCACCTCCGCTAAGAGCAAGAGCATGTTTATTGGCTGCGCCGGTTGGCCTGAATGCGATGTGACCTACCCGCTGCCTCAGGGCAAGATTGAAAGCACCGACACGCCGTGCCCCACCTGCGGCATGCCCCAAATCAAGGTGACGGCTTTCCGCTCGAAGCCCCGCGTGGTGTGTATTGATCCGCTGTGCGAATCCAACAAAGACCCCGAGGTGGAAGTGGGCATGTGCCCCAACTGCGCCGCTGCTGGCAAGCAGTTCAAGCTGGTTGCGCGCCGCAATCCACGAACGCTGAAACGCTCGGTGACCTGCGATAACTTTGAGGAGTGCCAGACCCGTTACCCCTTGCCCGCCAATGGAGCCATCACTGCCACCGATGAGGTGTGCCCCTCTTGCGGCGCTCCCTTCGTGACGGTGACTACCGCCCGCGGCCCGTGGAAGATCTGCCCCAATTACAATTGCCCCGACAACGTTGAGCAGCGCGCCAAAAAGGCCGAAAAGAGTGCAGCTCGCGGTGGCGCCAAGAAGACGGCGGCCAAGAAAACCGCAACCAAGAAGACTGCTGCAAAGAAAACTACCGCTAAGGCAAAGAAGGAGTAGGCATGAAAACCATTAAGCCTGAAACCATTGCTGAGGCGCTTAAGCGCGAGATTCCTCAGCTTGCCTATGTGGTTCCCGCCGACGTGCGTCAGGGGCTCAAAGACGCCAAGGAGCGCGAAACCAACCCCTATGCGGCACAGGCCCTTGACCTGTTGCTGGAAAATGCTTGTGTGGCCCAAACCGACCAGGTTCCGTTGTGCCAAGATACGGGCACTACTTGGGTCTGTTTGGAAGTAGGTCCCGATGTATTGGTTCCTGGTAATGTGTTTTCCCAGGTCAATGAGGGTGTTGCTGAAGCATATGTCAACAGCAAGCTGCGCAAGTCGGTGGTAAAAGATGCCCTGTTCGACCGCGGTAACACGGGAGACAATACCCCTGCTTTCACCGATCTTCACTTTGTGGATGAGCCCGGCGTATGCCGCTTGCATATCATGCTGAAGGGTGGCGGTTCCGATAACGCCAGCCGTGTGGTCATGCTGGCCCCGGGCGCTGGCCGCGCCGGCATTGTGAGCGAGGTAGTGAAATGCGTGCGCGAAAAGGCCGCCAATGCATGCCCGCCCTTGGTGGTAGGCGTTGGCGTAGGAGGCACCTTCGACAAGGTTGCCGGCTTGGCCAAGCATGCCCTCATGCGCCCCTTCGACGTGCCTGCTTGCGATGAAGACCATGCGGCCTTTGAGCAGGAGCTTTTGGACGCCATTAACGCCACGGGCGTTGGCGCCGCTGGTTTCGGCGGTGATACCACGGCCCTGGCGGTGCGCGTTGAAACGGCGCCGTGCCACATTGCCGCATTCCCCCTGGCTATCAATCTGGGTTGCTCGGCCATGCGCCGCTGCACCGTTGATCTGGAACTGACGGAAATGGAGGCATAAGATGGCAGACGAGATTCGCATTCAGCTTCCTCCCACCAAAGAGCAGCTCGCAGGCTTGCGCGCAGGCGACAAGTGCCTGCTCAGCGGCTTTATGTACACGCTGCGCGATGCTGGCCACATGCGCTTGATTGAAGAGCTGCATCAGCAGGGGAGCCTGCCTTATGGCTTGGATGGCCAGGTTATCTTCTACGCTGGTCCCAGCCCCGCATCTGCAGGTCGCCCCTTTGGCGCCATTGGCCCGACCACTTCTTCCCGCATGGATTTCGCGGCCCCTGAGCTGTACCGCGAAGGCATTGTGGCAACGGTGGGCAAGGGTCATCGCAGCGCCGAAGTGGTTGAGGCCATTAAGGAAACCGGCTCGGTGTATTTTGCCGCCGTCGGTGGCGCCGCAGCTGCCTTGGCCAAGTGCATTGTGTCTGAAGAGCTCATTGCCTACGAAGACCTGGGCACGGAGGCTCTGCGCAAAATTGAAGTGAACGACCTTCCCGTGTTTGTGGCACTGGATGTCAACGGCACGTGCCTGTACGTGTAGGGTGCCGCGATGTCTGAGACCATGAAGGGCGTGTTCGTTACTTTCGAAGGCGGCGAAGGTGCCGGAAAATCTACCCATATCGCATTTTTGGCTCGCTGTTTGAGAGAGCTTGGCCGTGAGGTTTTGTGCCTGCGCGAGCCGGGTGGCACCTCCATTGGCGAGGATCTGCGCGCCATTGTGCTGGATCCCAAAAACGATGCCATGTGCGACCAGGCCGAGCTGCTCATCTATGAAGCAGCGCGCGCTCAGATTGTCGCACAGGTAATCGCCCCTGCGTTGCAACGGGGCGCGGTGGTTCTGTGCGACCGTTTCTACGATTCCACCGTTGCCTATCAGGCTTACGGCCGCGGCTTGTCCCGCCAGTTCGTGGATGCGTGCAGCGCCTTTGCCTGCCAGGGTGTTGAGCCTAACCGCACCATTTTGATGGTGAGCGCTACGGCTGAAGAAGGCTTGGCCCGCGCCACGCAAGAGGGCGCTGACCGTTTGGAGCTAGCCGGTGTTGATTTCCACGCCCGAGTGAATCAGGCGTTTTTGGACATTGCCGCCCAGCAGCCCCAGCGTGTGCGCGTCGTGCATTTTGCTGAGTGCAAAGCCGAAACGGCCCGTCGAGTGTTTTCCCAGGTGGTAGACGTAATTGATGGCCTGCAAGAGGCCATTGACGCTGATTCCACCTATTTCGAGCGCATTGAGGAGCCCGCAGAATAACATGCCAGCTATGCTTGAACAGATTACCCTGCAACCTCAGGTACGTGACCTGCTCCTAAGCACCGTTGCGGCGGGTCGTGCCACCCATGCCTATCTGTTCAGCGGCCCTAAAGGCTCGGGCAAATTGGACGTGGCCTGCGCCTTTGCCCAGGCGCTAGTTTGCGAAGACCAGGGATGCGGCCATTGCATTGACTGCAAAAAAGCACTGCTGCGCAACCATCCCGACATTCGCGTGGTTCATCCCGCAGGTGCTCAGGGCTATCTGATTGAGCAGATTCGCGAAGTGGTTTCTGACGCTACCCGTGCCCCCATTCAGGCAAAGCACAAGGTGTTTATCCTGGAAGACGTGGAGCAGCTGGGAACCTCGGCTGCCAACGCGTTTCTGAAAACGCTGGAAGAGCCCAGCTCTCGCGTAACCCTCATTCTTTTGACCAGCCGCCAGGAAAGCGTGCTTTCTACCATTCTGTCTCGCTGTCAGGTGGTTGCCTTCCGCTCGGTGCCTGAGGCCGATTTGGTGGCTGAGTTGGTGCGCCGTGTTGGGTGCCAGCCTTCGCTTGCGCGAGTTGCCGTAAACGTCAGTGGCGGCTCTCTGGATTTGGCGGAGACGTTTTGCCGTTCTGAAGAGCTTATTGACCTGCGCAAATCCATCTTGAAGACGCTGGAGAACCTGGAAGCCAGCGATGATTGGATGCTGTTGAAGGCCGCCAGTGCCCTGTCTGCCGGTGGCGAGAGCATTTTGGATGACCTTAAGGCCCAGCAGGCCGAGGAACTGGAAGTGGCCGGCGATTTTCTGGGTCGCGGCGCCTTGAAGCAGATGGAGGCAGGTCACAAGCGCGCGCTAACGGCCATGACTCGTCAGCTGTTCCGCCTGCGTTGCAGCGTTGTGGAAAGCTGGCTTCGCGACGTTTTGCTGGTAAAAGCTGGCTGCAACCAGCTTTTGATCAACGATGATGCCCGTCAGGCAATTCTTGCTTGCGCTCAGAGCGTTTCTGAGACGGGCTTATTGTGCGCATGCGATGCAGTAACGCGTTGCAAGAGCGCAATGGACTATAATGTACAGTTACAAATTTGTTTGGACGCTTTACTCCTAGAAGTGAGAGAGGACCTGTATGGCCCGCATAATTCCCGTTAAGTTGCCTTCCAGCTCGAAGGCTCTCTGGTTTGACGCAAATGGCGTGGAAGCCATCAAAGGAGACCCCGTTGTGGTGCTCACCGCCCGCGGCAATGAGTTTGGCACGGTGGCCGAAAACCCCTTTGAGGCAACCCCTGAGCAGATTGCGTCTTTGAAGTCCGCTTTGAAGCCGGTACGACGCCTGGCTACCCAGGAAGATATCGAAACGGCTGAGGCTTTGAAGCAGCGCGGCTTGGATGCCATGCCGGCTTATCGTGAGCTGGCTGAGGAAGAAGGCCTGGAAATGCGCCCCATTTCCGTGGAATTCCTGTTCGATGGCGACAAAGCCGTGTTCTACTTCGAGTCTGATGACCGCGTTGACTTCCGTGAGCTGGTGCGCAAGCTGGCCGGTAAGTTCAAGGTGCGCGTTGACATGCGCCAGATTGGCGTGCGCGATGAGGCCCGCATGGTGGGCGGCTTGGGCCATTGCGGCCAGGAGCTGTGCTGCAAGCGCCTGGGCGGCGAATTCTGCCCTGTATCCATCCGCATGGCCAAAGAGCAGGACCTTTCCCTGAACCCCCAGAAGATTTCCGGCATCTGCGGCCGTCTGATGTGCTGCCTGCGCTATGAATATGACGCGTACAAAGACTTCAAGAGCCGTGCCCCCAAAATGGGCGCCCAGATCAATACCCCTGATGGCACTGGCAAAGTTGTCAATCTTGATGTCCCCAAGGAAATCATCACTATTCAGGTTGCCGACGATAAAAAGATCAAGGTTCCTCTGGCGGACATGAGCAAGTCCAGTGAGGAAAATGCGCGCCCTGATACGGTTGATGCCGAGGCGTGGGAGCGCGCCACCAATCAAGAAGAGCTGTCCATCTTCGGCGATGCAAACTTCCTTACCTCTCAGTTCACCAGCTCCGACAAGCTGGGCGAGCCAAAGGCTGCGTATCGCGAGTCTTCCTCCAAGAAGGAAAAGGCCTCCAAGGCATCTTCCAAGGAATCCGTTTCTGGCAACTCCCGCTCTTCCCGCAAGAGCCGCGAGAAGGCTGAAAAGGCCGCCGCTGAGCAAATTGCCGCAGCGCGCAAGCCGCGTCGCCGTTCCACCAAGTTGGCGGGCGGCGTTGTGGTGACCGAAGCCGCGGAAGTTCCACGTGAGGCCAACGTGGTGGAAGAAACCCCCAAGAGCACCGATCAGGGCGCAAGCCGTCGCCAGCGTCGCCGTCGCGATCGCGGCGCCAAGCCCGCCGATCAGGCTGTTGCGCCGAAGGAAGCCAAGGCGAAAGAGCCGAAGGTGGCAAAGGAGGCCCCTGAACAGGCAAATCCCGAATGCGCCGAGCGTTCCGATCGCCGTCGCCGTCGCCGTGACCGTGGGTCTAAGCCCGCAACTGAGCCTCGTGTTGAGCCGGTGAACAACGGCCAGCAGGCCCCAGCGGAAGGCAAGCAGTCTTTGCGCCCGGGCCATCGTTCCTCAAGCTTGCGCCAGCGCGGCGAGGAAGGCAAGCCTTCTGCTGAGGAAAAGCCCGTTCAGTCCGGGGAAACCACTTCCGGCACCAATGAAGAAAAGCGTTCGAATCGTCGTCCGCGCCGCCGTCGTCGCAGCTCGGGCCAGGGAAACTCTACGGAAAAGAGTGAATAACCATGAACTTGAATCAGCCGTTGCTGACCGACCTTTATCAACTGACCATGGCCCAAGGTTATTGGGAGTGCGGCAAAATTGATACCGAAGCCTGCTTCCACATGTATTTCCGTGATTATCCCTTCAAGGGCGGCTATGCGGTTGCATGTGGCATGAGCCAACTGGCAGAGCTGGTAGACGGCTTTACCTTCTCTGAAGATGATCTTGCCTATCTGGGATCCATTCCTGCTCCCGGTGGCGGCAAGTTGTTTAAGCCCGAGTTTCTGGATTACCTGCGCAACTTCAAGCTCAGCGTGGATATTGACGCGGTGGTTGAGGGCGAGATTGTGTTCCCCTACGAGCCCCTGGTTCGCGTAAAGGGTCCCATCATGGATTGCCAGCTGCTGGAAACTGCGCTCCTGAACTGCGTAAACTTTGAAACCCTTATTGCTACCAAGGCTGCCCGCGTTTGTTTGGCCGCTGAAGCTCCTGTTGCAGAGTTCGGTTTGCGCCGTGCTCAGGGCGCCGCAGGTGGCGTGTGGGCTTCCCGCGCTTCGGTGGTGGGCGGCTGCTCTTCCACTTCCAACGTGCTGGCGGGCAAGATGTTCAACCTGCCGGTTTCGGGCACCCATGCCCACTCCTGGGTTATGAGCTTCCCTGATGAGCTTACGGCTTTCCGCGCCTACGCTGAGGCTTTCCCCACTAATTGCGTGTTGTTGGTTGACACCTATGATGTTGTTCAGGGCGTCAAGAACGCCATTACAGTTGGCCTGGAGATGCGCCAGCGCGGCCAGAAGCTTACGGGCATCCGCATTGACTCCGGTGACCTTTCGTGGCTGGCTAAGATGGCCCGCGCGATGCTGGATGAAGCCGGCTTGACCGATTGCGGCATTGTTCTTTCCAACGACCTGGATGAATACACCATTCATTCCATTCGCGAGGAGGGTGCCCAGGTTATGAGCTGGGGCGTTGGCACCAAACTTGCCACTGCCTATGAACAGCCTTCTTTGGGCGGCGTGTACAAGCTTTCCGCCACCAAACCTGCAGGCTCTGAAGAGTGGATCGACCATGTGAAGATTAGCGAATCTTCTGCCAAGCTCACCACTCCGGGCGTGCTGAACGTGCGTCGTTACTACTTCGAAGACGGACACATTGCCGGCGACATGGTGTTTGATACCAACGCTTCGGTGAATGAGGGCGAAATCATCATCGACCCCATGGATGGCCTTCGTCGCAAGAACCTTTCTGGCAAGCAGTATCGAGAGCTCTTGGTGCCCTTGGCACGCAATGGCAAGACTGTTTTGGCTGATGAGCACCGTGACGCTATGGCTGCACGTCAACGTGCGCAAGAAGGCCTGGCTACTCTGGACGAAAGCCAAAAACGCACGTTGAACCCTCATACCTATCCCGTAGGCCTTGATAAAGACCTGTTTGAGCGTCGCCGCGACTTGGTGGCCCGCTTGCGCGGCATTTCTCGTTAAACGAAAGGAGAAACTCATGGCCGTTCGCTGTAATTTGATTATTGATTCCTGCTGTGACCTGCCCGCCCATCTGGTGCGGGGCGAGGGCATCAAACTTATGAAATTCCCGTACCTGATGAACGGCGCGGAATGCTACGACGATTTGTTCGTTACCGGTTCCGCCCACAATTTTTACGATCAGATGCGTGATGGCGCTATGCCTACCACCGCTCAGATTCCCTATATGGCCATCAAGGAGGCTTGGGTTGAAGCCGCAAAGAGCGGTGTGCCCACCGTGTTCCTGTGCTTCACCAGCGGTCTTTCCGGCACCTATGAGACGGTTTTGACGCTCATGGAAGAAACCCAGGAAGAGTACCCCGATGCTGAGCTGTATCTGGTGGATACGTGCCTGGCTTCCATTGCGGAGGGTTTCCTGGTGAACGAGGCAATTCGCCAGCGCAATCTGGGCTTGACCGCAGCCGAGCTGGCTCAGTGGGCTGACGAGGCCAAATACTACGTGAACTGCATTTTCATGGTGGACGACCTTGAGGCTTTGCGCCGCGGCGGCCGTATTCCTGCCGCTGTTGCCTCCATTGGTTCTAAGCTGGATGTGAAGGCGCTGCTGAACTTCGATCTGGACGGCTCTCTTGCCTTGGCAGGCGTGGCGCGCGGTCGCAAGAAGGGCATGAAGGCCATGGTGGACATCTTTGCCAAGGAGTCTTACAAGACCGATAAGATTTTGACTTTGACCATGGGCAACGCTGATTGCCCCAAAGATATGGAAAAGCTGAAGGAACTGACTCGCAAGGCCAATCCCAATGTCGCCATTATCGATTGCAATATTGGTCCTGTTATTGGCTGCCATGTTGGTCCCAACATGCTGGCCATGGTGTACTGGGGTGAAGATAGGCGCGGTACCCACTCTCTGGCTGACCGCATCGCGAAGAAAGTGAAGGGCAACTAATGGCAACGACGTTTTTCTTTGGTGGTAATAAGACCATAGGCGCTGCGCTTACCAAAAGCCTGACTCAGGCAGGTTACGAAGCCATCGATACCATTGAGTCCGCCGACTTCGTTTTTACCTATCATACCGCATTGTCCCAGTTGGAGGATGCATATTTTGATGAAAAGGGCTACCTTGCCAAGGCGAAGAAAGGCGCCTACCTCATTGACTTGAGCCCGGCCACCCCTGAGCTGGTACGCGAGATTTCCGCAATTGCTTCCGTAAGCGATCTGTTTTATGTGGAAGCTCCTTTGGCTGTTAACGACGTAACGCTTCCTGATGCTTTTGCTGATGCTTCCAATTTGGCCTGCTGTCTTGCAGGCGACCGTCCTGACGTTGCTGCAGCCCAAGAACTGCTGAGGCATTTTGTTGGCGCTGCCCACATTTTGGGCGAAACGGGTTCTGCTCAGTTGGCCCATGCTGCATGGGCTTTGCAGCATGCCGCTATGTTGCTGGCGGCTGTTGAGGCCGAGGCCTTGTATCGCGCCATGCTGCGCATTCCCACCAGCGCTTCTGCCGCTGCCGAGAACAAGGCGGGAGCCATTGGCCCCCAGCAGGCAGCCATTGTTGCAGCTATTGCTGAAAAGCGCTTCGCCGGCACGTATACCGTTGAGATGTTCATGGCCGATTTGACCGCCGCTTTGACGGCCGCAGATGACGCCGAGCTTATTCTGCCCCAGGCCGAGGCATGCATGAACCTGCTGGAGCTTTTGGCTATCATCGGCGGCTCCGACATGTCTCCTGTTTCCCTGGCGCTGATTTACGATGAAGAAGAAGCAGCCTCCAAGCACGGCTTAGATTGGTCTCGCGCTGAGGAGTATTCTGCCGAGATGGGCGCCCATTCTCACGAGCATCACGATGAATACGACGATGATGACGATGACGATTTTGGAGGCTACGCTGACCTCTTCGGCAACTTCACGGACAACTAATATGGCTCTTGACCCTGCTTTGATCGATGGGCTCCCTCAGGCGTGCGACTGGTGTCCGCGCAAGTGCGGAGCCAATCGCAAGGCGGGGCAAACTGGCTTTTGCGGAGCCGACGGCACTCTGCGCGTGGCTCGCGCGGCCCTTCATTTCTGGGAGGAGCCGCCCTTGAGCGGCACCGCGGGAAGCGGCGCCGTGTTCTTTTCGGGCTGCCCCCTGCGTTGCTGCTATTGCCAAAACGCTTCCATTGCCACCAACCAAGTAGGGAAGGAGATTTCCCTTGAGCGCCTGGTGGAAATCTTCTTTGAGCTGCGTGACCTGGGTGCGCTGAATATCAACCTGGTGACTCCAACCCACTACGCGCCCCTTATTGCGAAGGCGGCTGTTGCGGCTCGGCAGCAAGGCTTTGACCTGCCCTTTGTGTGGAATACTTCAGGGTACGAGACACCCGAAGCGCTGCGTGCTCTGGCTCCGGTTGCTGACGTTTTCCTGGCAGACTTCAAGTACGCAGATTCTGACCTGGCTCAAATGTATTCCCGGGCGGCTGACTACCCGCAAGTTGCCCTTGGGGCTCTTGATACCATGATCGAGATAACGGGAAAGCCCGCATTCGACGAATACCAGGGGCAAGTGCGCATGATTAAAGGCGTGGTGGTGCGCCATTTGCTGCTGCCGGCCCATGAGGAAGACTCTGAAGCGGCGGTGAAGCTTTTGCATGAGCGTTACGGCAACAAGGTGATTCTTTCTCTGATGAATCAATATACGCCCGTGATTGATCCCGCGTCCGCTGAGGCCCGCAAGTTTCCCAACTTGCTGGTTGCTCCTACCGATTTTGAGTATGACATGCTTCTTGATTATGCCGACGACCTGGGCATTGAAGATTACTTCTGGCAAGAAGGCGGCGCGGTTGACGAATCTTTCATTCCGCCCTTCGACCTTACCGGCGTCTAATCCTGCCAAATTACCCCATCATTTGGCAGGTTTTATTCGAACCCCATGTCGGCAATTTGCTCTTCGCTCATGCCAAAGAAATGACCCACCTCGTGAATAACGGTGGTGAACACTTCGTCCAGCACGTATTCCTTGTCATCGGAAAGCCGCTCGTGGGGGGCTTTGAAAATGGTAATAGTGTCGGGAATATCGCCAAAGCAATTGCCGTAATCGAAGCCGCGCTGGGTGAGGGGCGTGCCCTCGTAAAGGCCCAGCAGGTCGCCGTTTTCCGCCTCTGTTCCTGCTGCCGCGAACTCTTGCTGAACGTCCTCGGGCTCGTCTTGTACCAAAACCACCACATTTTCCATGGCGTCAAGAAGCTGCGCAGGAATGCTGTCCAATGCATCGGCTATGGCTTCCTCGAATTCTTCTTGCGTGAGCTTTACCATGAAACCCCCTATATTTGTCCACTTAATGGTAGTTTAACCCTTCTTTGTGTTTGTCTGGCTAAGTGTCGATATTTCCGTTAAAATGCACCCAGCGCCAGTGTGGCTCAACGGTAGAGCAACTGATTTGTAATCAGTGGGTTGCGGGTTCGATTCCTGTCACTGGCTCCATTGGTAATTCTGAGGCGCCGCTTGACGCGGCGCTTCTTGCGTTAAAGACAAATCGAAGGAGCATCATGGATTACTATGCAGAGGCCCTGAAGCTGCATGAAGAGCACCAGGGGAAGATTGAGGTTATCAGCAAGGTTCCTGTTGAGACCCGCGACGACATGAGCATTGCCTACACCCCCGGCGTTGCCCAGCCGTGCCTTGAGATCAAGGACAACCCCAATACCGTTTACAAATACACCGCCAAGGGTAACCTTGTTGCTGTCATTTCAGACGGCTCTGCTGTTTTGGGTCTGGGCAATATTGGCGCTGCTGGCGCTATTCCCGTTATGGAAGGCAAGTCTGTTCTGTTCAAGACTTTTGGCAACGTTGACGCATTCCCCATCTGCCTGGATACCCAGGATACCGAGGAAATCATCAAGGCTGTTAAGCAGCTGGCTCCCGTATTCGGTGGCGTGAACCTGGAAGATATCGGCTCTCCTCGCTGCTTTGAAATCGAACAGCGCCTGGAAGCTGAGCTGGACATTCCCGTGTTCCATGATGACCAGCACGGCACCGCTATTGTCGTTACCGCCGCATTGATCAACGGTTTGAAGGTTGTGGGCAAGAACATCGAAGATATCAAGGTTGTTCTGAATGGCCCCGGCGCCGCTGGTACCGCAATCATCAAGATGATGCGTACCGCTGGTGTGAAGAACATCATTGCTGTAGACAGCAAGGGCATTCTTTACAAGGGACGCACCGGCTGCACCGAAGGCTACAAGAGCGAACTGGTGGAAATCACCAACGTCGAGGGACTCCAGGGCGGTCTGGCCGACGCTCTGGTTGGCGCCGACGTGTTCGTGGGCGTTTCCAAGTCAGGCGTTCTGAAGCCTGAGATGGTTGCCACCATGGCAGATGCGCCTATGGTCTTCGCAATGGCAAATCCTGTTCCCGAAATCATGTATGACGAAGCTATCGCTGCGGGCGTTGCCGTTATGGGCACTGGCCGCTCCGATATGCCCAACCAGATTAACAACGTGCTGGCTTTCCCGGGTATCTTCCGCGGCGCTCTGGACGCACATGCACGCGACATCAACTATGATATGAAACTGGCTGCCGCTTATGCAATCGCCGACCTGGTTTCCGATGAAGAGCGCACTGCTGAATACATCATTCCTTCGGCTCTTGACTCCCGCGTGGCTCCCGCTGTTGCCGCCGCCGTTAAGGAAGCCGCTATACGCACTGGTGTTGCCAAACAGTTGTAATTCCTTGATATATTCAGGAATAAGGGCACCTTCGGGTGCCCTTTTTATTTACAATTGCACACAATGGAATGTTTGAGGGAGAGGGGACCCACATGGCTTCGTCCGTGTATTTTACCGACGCCCGCGTGGAAGGACGCGATAGCGTTGCGGGTAAGTTGAAGCGCCTTCTTAAGGCGGCTGGCCTTGACAAGGAAGACCTTTCGGGCAAATTCGTGGCAATCAAAGCCCATTTTGGCGAAAACGGCAACTCCTCATACCTGAAGCCTCTTTATGCCCGCGCCATTGCAGAGATGGTGAAGGAGGCGGGCGGCATTCCCTTCGTCACTGACTGCAGTACCCTGTATCCGGGCATGCGCGGCAATGGCATCGGCCATCTGCTGTGTGCCGAGCTGAACGGTTTCAATTCCATTTCCGCAGGTTGCCCCGTGTTTATTGGCGACGGCATTCGCGGTAACGATGAGGTTGCCCTGCCGGTGCCCCAGGTTGAAGGCATTGAAACCTGGCTCAAAGAAGCCTATTTCGGGCGCGCTCTTGTGGATGCAGATCTGGTTATTGCCCTGACCCATGTGAAGGGGTGCATGAGCACGGCTTATGCGGGAGCCATAAAAAACATCGCCATGGGGTGCGCCTCTCGTCGTGGCAAGAAGGATATGCACTGTGATGCTAACCCTGCGGTTAACCCTGAGCGTTGCGTTGGGTGCGGTCGATGCGTTGCGGAATGCGGCCAAGAGGCAATTGAGATACGCGATGGCAAGGCGTTTATCAACGAGAAATGCGCTGGCTGCGTGCATTGCATTGCCATTTGCCCCAAGCAGGCAATTTCTACCGCCATGGATTACAACTGGAACAATCTTCAGCACAAGCTAGGTGAATATGCAGCTGCTTTCGTTGCTCAGAAGAAAGTGCTCAACGTTGGCGTTGCGGTTGACATCTCTCCCCAGTGCGATTGCTTCAGCCAAAGCGATGCGCCCGTGGTGGGCGATATTGGCATGTTTGCATCGTGGGATATTGTTGCCCTTGACCAGGCGGCCGCTGATGCCATTGATGCCCAGCCGGTCATTCCGGGAACGGTTTTGGGAGAATACCGCGATACTCATGGTCACGACGTGAGCAACACCCATGCCCTTGCTGCGAACTCAGATTGGGAGATTGCCCTTGATGTGGCCGAAAAGCTTGGGGCTGGATCTCGCAATTACCAACTTCATCAGGTGAAATAGCTATACAAAGGCATAAAAAAGAGCCCCGCTTTTGAACTGCGCCCCAAAACTTGGACGTGATAAATAAAAACTAGGCAACCAAGGACTGATTCCGGAACTCCTCCGGAGTCAGTCCTTTTAGTTTAGCTTGGCGGCGTCGGGTGTTCCAGTGAACCACGTATGCATCCAGGT
>JAQXTF010000063.1 GCA_029219345.1 Eggerthellales bacterium | reverse complement strand
ACCCTTAGGTCGCTCGGCCGCATGACGGGCGAACTGCCTCGGCGGGAGGGCTTTTCGCTGACTTTTCTGGCGAACCTGTATGGCGAAATTCAAAACAAAAAAGCCCGGGAGGCGCAGTTCACAAGCTTCCCGGGCTTTCGTAATGCGCGAAGAGCGAAATAACAGGTACTTACCAGGTGGTCGGCGTGCAGCTCCGCGTTGATGGTTTCAGTCTCTTTGCCTTTGGCATACACCTGCTTGCGTACCACGCGATTGCCCTCGGCGATGGAAGCCTCCATGCGGGGAGGTGTTTTTGTCGGATTCTGATACGCAAATACGTCCCAGAGAAATTTCATAATCGTCGGGGTTGTACCAGTTAATGCCGGTGAGAGTGAACGCCAAAGCAACGCCCAAGGCAAGTGCTGCGATCTTTTTTCATAACGCTTCCTTGAAGATATATTTTCTACCCGGGAAAACTATAACTTGCTTGAGAGGGCTCAAAGTCTAAATGGCAGACGGACTCGCAAAAGACGACGTTTCGGTGGCCCCCTTTCTCATTCCGCTGCTGCTCGTTTCGCGGTAGAATGACTCCATACGTAAAAGAACCAAGCGAAGGGATAATCATGAAGTACGATTACCTGCCTACCGCAGACCCCGAAGTTGCTGCAGCCCTGAACGCTGAGCTCACCCGCCAGCGCGATTGCGTTGAGCTGATCGCTTCTGAGAACATTGTTTCTACTCAGGTTATGGAAGCCATGGGCAGCGTGTTTACTAATAAGTACGCAGAAGGCTACCCCGCAAAGCGCTACTACGGCGGTTGCGAGAATTGTGACACCATTGAGAACCTGGCCATCCAGCGCGCTTGCGAGCTGTTCGGCGCTAAGTACGCCAACGTGCAGCCCCATTCCGGCGCCAATGCCAACCTGGCTGCTTACATGGCAACCATCAAGCCTGGTGACACCATCATGGGCATGTCCCTGGACCACGGCGGACATCTGACCCACGGTTCGCCTGCAAACTTCTCCGGCAAGCTGTACAACGTGGTGCCTTACGGCCTGAACCCCGAAACCGAGCTGCTGGACTACGATGCCATGCTGGCAAAGGCCAAGGAATGCAAGCCCGCTCTGATCATGGCCGGCGCTTCCGCTTACCCCCGCACCATCGACTTCGCCAAGATTCGCGAAATCTGCGACGAGGTTGGCGCCATCATGGTTGTTGACATGGCTCACATTGCCGGTCTGGTTGCCGCCGGTCTGCATCCCAGCCCCGTACCCTATGCCGACATCACCACTACCACCACCCACAAGACTCTGCGCGGTCCTCGTGGCGGCCTGATTCTGACCAACAGCGAAGAGCTCATCAAGAAGATCAACTCTGCCGTGTTCCCTGGCACCCAGGGCGGCCCGCTGATGCACGTTATTGCTGGTAAAGCCGTTGCTTTCGGCGAGGCTCTGCAGCCTTCCTTCAAGGAATATGCTCAGAACATCATCGACAACTGCGTTGCCATGGGCGAGGGCATGAAGGAAGGTGGCCTGCGTCTGGTTTCCGGCGGCACCGACAACCATCTGTGCCTGGTTGACCTGACTCCCGCTGATGTTTCCGGCAAGGACGCCGAGAAGCTGCTGGAGCGCGTTGGCCTGACTGTGAACAAGAACAGCATCCCCAACGAGCCCCGTTCTCCCTTCGTTACCAGCGGCATTCGCGTGGGCACCGCTGCTGGCACTACCCGCGGCATCACCAAGGACGAGTTCCACACCATTGGCCAGCTCATTGCTGCCACCGTGTTCAACGCCAATGATGATGCCAAGCTTGCTGAGATTCGCGCACAGGTTGATGTCATTCTGGCCAACCACCCGCTGTATCCCGACATGACCATCTAGTTTTGAGCTTTCGCGCCCGGTTCACGCCGGGCGCTTTTTTAGGGGAAGGAAATCGCATGACTACCGAGTTGTATGATGGCAAAGTAATTTTGGTTGACCATCCTATGGTGCAGCACAAGCTGTCCATCCTGCGTTGTAAGGAAACCTCCAGCAAGCAGTTCCGCGAGCTGGTTCGCGAATTGGCCCTGTTCGAGGGCTACGAAGCCACCCGTGACCTGCCGCTTTCTCCGGTGGAGATTGAAACGCCTCTACAGAAGATGACCGCTTATGAGCTGGGCGGCAAGAAGTGCGTTATTGTCCCCATTCTCCGCGCTGGCCTGGGCATGGTTGATGGCGTGCTGGATCTGATTCCTGCTGCGCGTGTGGGCCATCTGGGCATGTACCGCAACGAGGAAACCCATGAGCCGGTGCCTTACTATGCCAAGCTTCCAACTGATGTGGCTAACCGCATTGTTATTGTGGTTGACCCCATGCTGGCCACGGGCGGTTCCGCCATTGCCGCCGTGCAGTACCTGCGCAAGGCCGGCGTGACCGACACCATCAAGCTCATGTTCATGGTGGCTGCCCCTGAGGGCATTGAGGCCCTGCTGGCTGCCGATGACAACGTGCAGATTTACGTATGCGCCGTTGACGATGGCCTGAACGAAAACGCCTACATCCTGCCGGGATTAGGCGATGCCGGCGACCGCATCTTCGGCATCAAGTAGCCGGAAGGCCGATAAGCTCGCTGCAGGCTCCGTTCGCGGCGCCAAGGCCAGCTCACTTCGCCTTCGCGGCTTCTAGGCCTTCAGGCTACTTGACGATGATTCGCTCTAATGAGACATTTTGCCCTGAGCTATTTGTCTCATTTTCTTCCGCGCCTAAGGAGGCAGCATGGAATCGCAAGAACGTCCGTCGTGGGACGAGTACTTCATGACCCTGGCCAATCAAGTGGCCACCCGTACCACCTGCGTGCGTCGCGGCGTGGGCTGCGTGTTGGTGCGCGATAAGCGCATTCTGGCCACCGGCTACAACGGTGCTCCTTCGGGCTTGCGCCATTGCGGCGAAATTGGCTGTCTGCGTCAGCAGCTGAACGTGCCCAGCGGCAAGAACCACGAGCTGTGTCGCGCCCTGCATGCCGAGCAAAATGCCCTTATCCAGGCCGCGCGCTACGGCATCAACGTCGATGGAGCCACTTTGTACGTGAACACCCAACCCTGCGTGTTGTGCGCCAAAATGATCATCAACGCTGGCATCAAAGAGGTTGTGTACCAAAACCCTTATCCCGATGAGCTTGCCATGAGCATGCTGAAAGAGTCGGGCATGAAGATTCGAGTTTTTGAGGGCTAGCCGTTAGCAATGCTGGCGCTTTTGTTGCTGGCGGGGTGTGCTACAATCATCGCGAAAGAAAAACTTCGAAAAGGAGATTCGCATGAAGGTTGATATTGAAGACGTGCGTGCGGTGCTGGAGCTGATTCGCCCCTCCCTGCAGGCTGACGGCGGCGATGTGAAGCTGGTTTCCGTCGACGACGAGGGCGTTGTGTCTGTTGAGTTGCAGGGCGCTTGCAAGGGCTGCCCCATGTCCCAGCTGACCCTGGCCAACGGCGTTGAGCGCATCCTGAAGGAGCGCGTGCCTGGCGTTACTTCTGTTGTTCCCGCCGACCTGGATATGGAAGAGCTGCTGAACAACCCCAACGTCATCGTTCTGGACGACTAACGGTTTTCCGCACCAACTGAAAACGAAAAGCCTGGCTTCGGTCGGGCTTTTTTGTTGTTCGGGAAGGCACCGGGGGCAGAGAAGAAGAAGGGGCGGGAGAGGAAGGCGCCTACAGAGCGATGGGAAGGAAGGCCAAAAGGGGAGCAACCAGCACGGCGGGCAGCATGTTGGCCACGCGAATGCGCGGGCCCCATACCAGGTTCACGCCCACGCAGAAAATGAGGATGGATCCCACCAGCGACAAGTTGGCCAGGGCGGCATCGGTCATGAGGGGTGCGATAAGCACGGCCAAAGCGGTGATGGAACCTTGGAATAATCCCACCGGCAGGGCAGAGAAGGCGCAGCCCTTGCCTAAGGTGCATGAGAAGCACATAACGATGATGAAGTCCAAAATGGCCTTGGCAAACAGGGTGGAATGGTCGCCGTAAACACCGTCCTGGATGGAGCCCACCACGGCCATGGCGCCCACGCACACGGTGATGGAAGCGGTGACGAAGCCCTCCACGAAGCTGGCGTCGTTGCTGCTGCCCGACTTCATCTTCAGCCAAGCGCCCAGGCGGTTCACCCAGCGGTCGATGTCGATGATCTCGCCTACCAGGGTGCCCAGCACGATGCTGACAATGATCAGCAGGCTGGCGCCAGAAACCAGCGCGCCGCCTTCGGCCACGCTCAGCATGCCCTGCATGGCGCCGGCGCTGCCCAAAAACAGCACGCACACGCCGCAAGCCATGTTCAGACTCTCCTGCAGACGGGGGGTCATCAGGCGGCCGAACAGCATACCGCACACGCCACCTGCGATGATGGCGGCAACGTTGACTATGGTTCCAAGACCTATCATGGGGCTCCTGTCTGGGATGAGCGAGCAGGCATTGCGCAGGCAATTGTACTCTTTTTCGGCGCGCGCTTTGGTAGAATAAGAAAACAAGCAAAGGAAGATTCCTGCGCGAACGACGCCTCGGCATGTGAAAGGAGGCCCCATGAGTCACAAAACCTGCCCTTCTTGCGGATACCATCTGCTGGATGTGTCACGCTATGACTCCATGATGGTGCTCTCGGCCGAGGTAGCTTTCTTCACCTTGCGCTGCCCCAGCTGTGGCAGCTTGGTTTCAACGGTGGGGCATCTTTCCCGTGACCTGCGCAAACGGGCGCAATACGCTGCCATTGAGGTGGGCGCCGGCATGGGCCGACCCGACAAAGCGGAGGCCGAATAACCATGCTCAACGACCTGTATCAGATGCTGGACCCGGTGGCTTTTACCCTGGGCCCCTTGAGCGTGCGCTGGTACGGCATTGCCTACATTCTGGGCTTTGTGTGCGCCGCGTTGGTGATCACGCGCATCTCCAAGCGCTGGAAAGTTGCCATTGACGTTGATTCCCTTATGACGGTGGTGCTGGGGGTGATCATCGGCGTCATTGTTGGCGCGCGCCTGGGTTACTGCCTGTTCTACGGCGACGGCTACTACCTGCAGCATCCTCTGGCCATTTTGGCCCTGAGCGAAGGCGGCATGAGCTTCCATGGCGGCCTGGTGGGCGCCTTGCTTTCGGGTCTCATTACGGCCCCTATGGTGAAAATACCCTATCTGACCTTGGCCGATATGGCGGTTTGCGGCGCGCCTTTAGGCCTGCTTTTCGGCCGCTGCGCCAACTTCATCAACGGCGAGCTGTGGGGCGCGGTGACCGATGCCCCCTGGGGCGTGGTGTTCGGCGGCCCCGCTGGCATGATGCCGCGCCATCCTTCCCAGCTCTACGAAGCGGTGCTGGAAGGCATCGTGCTGTTCCTCATTCTGTTTGCCCTATCTCGCAAGACGCCCCCGCGCCCTCAAGGCACCTTCCTGGGCGTGTTCCTTATCTGGTACGGCCTGTGCCGCATTGCGGTGGAGTTCGTGCGCCAGCCCGATGCGCAGCTGGGCTACCTGGCGGGCGACTGGCTCACCATGGGCATGCTGCTTTCGCTGCCGCTGGTAATCATTGGCGTGGGGCTGCTCATTTACGCAGCAAAAACCAAGAAGCCCCAGCAGGGGCAGCTTTCCTCAAGCTCTTCCAAATAGCGTTTATTCTTCAGCGGGCGGTGCCACTACGGGGAAACTCATGACGGTTTCCGTGACGCCGCGGTTGCTGTTGCCAAAGGTGATAACCACCGGGCTGGTATTCTGCAGCAAGTAACACATGCAAACATCTGCACTCTGACCAGGCTCAATGCGGGTATCTGCGGTGTGCAGCATATTGCCGTTGGTGTCGTAGGCTACCGCCACCTTTAGGTGTTGGCCCGCTTGGCTGCGGCTGATGTTGTAGGAGCCCATGATGCTTTCGGTTTCGGTGCCGCGGTTGGTCACGCGAATATGAATGGCCAGGCAATCGCGGCCCTTGGTGTCAAAGACAATCTCCTGGTCGAAGACAGTCAGCGCAAGATTGCCCAGAAGGAACGAGGTGCCCTGGCGCTCAGGAAGGTTGTCGCTTTCGGGAGTCTTGGGCGCGGTGCTGTTGCATCCGGGCAGCACGAAAAGAGCCGTCGCCAGCAGGCAAGCGCACAAAAGGCTAAGAATTGAACGACGTGAATGCATGGGTCTCCTTCAAAAATTGCGTGCTTCCATAGTAACGGGTTGCGCCTCAAAAGGGGCCGCGGTGGACGTTTGCGCAAAAATTTTTCGCAAACAGGGGTGTTGAACAACACCTGCTGCCCGCAAAAGCATCTACAATAGAGATGCATTACTGTCCCAAGAAAGGGAAAGCTGTGGTTCAAAAAGAAACTGAATTCGATGCTGCCAAGGAAAAAGGCTGGTATACCGCCTTTTATCGCTATGCGGAATACCTGCGCCTGCTTACCAACGGCGCGGTGAACCATAAAAGCTTGTATTCGCTGGTGGGCCTCAATGGCCGCTATGTGAGCAGCGACAATCCGCAGATTCGCAAGCGCTGCGCGTCCAATCTCTCGCGCCTGCTGCACTCCACGCGCTATGCGGCCGATTTCCGTGAAAGCTACGCCAACGCGCCCGACGTGTTTGTGCTGGGGGCGTCCCAGCTGGCTGCCAGCTTGCTGGATGTTACGGGAATGGATGAGGCTGCGCTGGTGAGCGACCTTATTGAGCAGGGCTTTCCCCAGCTGCGCGCCGGGCTTTTGTCCGAGATTTCCGACGGGCGCATTGAGGTGACCGCAGCCCGCCTTGATGGCGAGATGGAGCTTTTGCGCAACTGGGTTGACCAGCAGGTTTCCTCTGACGCTTCGGGGTGCCTGTTAGCGGTGCTCACGTCGTTTTTCTTCATCATGGCTTTTGGGCACCTGGAGGAAGGCTTTGCCAACATGCTGGTGGATGCAAGCCCCACTGCGGTGCTGACCAGCGAAGATGACTCGGCGGCGGCCCCTTCGCTGCGCGCCTGCGTCATGCGTGCCGTAGAGAGCAACCCGGCGTCCATCGAAAACATGTGGGCCATTGGCGAAGAGGGAAGCTTTTGCATTGGGCGCTACGTTGACTGCGACGCCATTGAGACCAACGGCTTGGTATCCCGCCGTCACTGTCGCATTTTCCGCCAGGGCGACGCCTGGTACGTGCGGGATGAAGGTTCGCGTTTTGGTACCGCGGTGCATCGCGGCGGCGTTTCCGTGTGGGAAAGCGGGGTGGCGGGTGCCCCCGAATGCTTCCCCCTGGCTTTTGGAGACTGCCTGGTGCTGGCGGGGCAGGTGTACTACTGGTTTGTGTCGCTGCAAAACGTTGAGCGCTTGCTCATTGGGTAGGCGCGCGTGAGGCTGATATGCGGCGGGGCCACCGAAAAAGGCCCGGTGAAAGCGGTAAATCAAGACTCCTACCTGGTGAAACGTGCCGAAACTCCCGCGGGCGACGTGGCCCTTGCGGTAGTGGCCGATGGCATGAGCGGCCTGGACGAGGGCGAGGTTGCATCGGCTGCCGTGGTGCGCGCCTTTGACCAGTGGTTCCAGCGGACGCTGCCCTGCCTGGGCGAATCCCTGGGATTTGCGGGCCCTTCCTTTGCGCAAACGCTGCACGTTCAGTGGGAAAACGTGGTGCAAGAGGTGAACCTGACCCTCATGCAGCGCGGCCTGCGCCAGGGGGCGTCGCTGGGCGCTGCCTGCACGATTTTTCTGGTGGCGGCAGGCGTTTTCTACGTGATGCAGGTGGGCGATACCCGGCTGTATTGCGTGAGCGGCGGCACGTGGCGCCAGCTTACGGAAGATCAAACCTTCGCAGCTCGTGAGCAGGCGGCGGGGCGCTTGAGCCCTCAGGAGTTGGCGGTGCATCCGCTGCGCAACACGCTGCTGCAGTGCGTGGGTGCGTCGCAGAATCTGAACCCTGTGTTTTTCCAGGGTGTCTTTGACGAGGAAGCAACCTATTTGGTGTGCAGCGACGGTTTTCACAGGTCAGTGACGGAACTCGAGGTTGTCGCCGCATGTGCGCCCGCGGCATTGCGGGCCGGCGGCGCGGTGCATGAGTCCCTGCAGCATCTTTTGGCGGTGGGGTTCACCCGAGGCCAGAAGGACAACGCCACGGCAGTGGCTCTGGTGGCGGCCGCTGGGGAAGGACTGGCATCATGCTGAGTCGCGGTGACATTCTGGCGGGCGATTACGTCATTGACTCCCTTATTGGCAAGGGCGGCATGAGCTGTGTCTATCGAGCGCGAATGCAGGATCAACCGCAGTGCATGGTGGCGGTAAAGGAGCTGCCCGCAACGGTTCGCCTGGCATCAGGACTTCGCGTTGACCAGGGCATTTCCGCGCAAATGAACCTTATGAAGCGCGTTGATCACCCGGGTATTGCCAAGCTGCTGGACGCTTTTCGCTGGGAAAGCTGCTTCTACCTGGTGTTCGAATACGTGGAGGGGCGCTCACTGCAAAGCATGGTGGCCAGCGAGGGGCCTTTGCCGGAGCGCCAGGTGCTGGCCTGGGCGCTGGAGCTGTGCGACATTTTGGGCTATTTGCACGGGCTGAAGCCGGCGGTGGTGTATAGGGATATGAAGCCAGGCAACGTGCTGGTGGATGAATCGGGTGCGCTGAAGCTGGTTGACCTAGGCATTGCCCGCGAGTTCAAAAGCGCCTCTGACCAGGAAAAAGACACGGTTGCCTTTGGCACCCAGGGATATGCGCCGCCTGAGCAATATGGCAGCGCCCAAACCGATGCCCGCGCCGATATCTATGCGCTGGGATGCACCCTGTGGCACTTGCTTTCGGGTTTTCCGCCGCCCATGGAGTTTCCCTTGCCTGATGTGCGCACGGTAAATCCGCAGGTCAGCGAAGGGTGTGCGGCGCTTATTGCCCGCTGCACCCAGTTGGATAGGCAGCAGCGCTATCAAAGCTGCGATCAGCTGGCCGCCAATGTGAGACATCTGCTGGGGGAAGGGGGCCCTGCTGCCCGCTTGGCCGCTGCCTTCAAGCAGCTGCTGAAGCCCCGCGCCCAGGTGATGGCCGCTGCTCCCGCACCGCAGCCCGCGCCCGATCTTTTCCTAGAGGACGTTCCTACCACGGTGCTTTCCGCGGCCCAACGAGCCACGGGGGAGCTGCCTGCTGCCGCAGGCGATTTCTTCTTCGTGGTGGTGCAATCTGAGTGCTTCACCGCCGCGGAATAGGACTATACTTTTCCCGAACGAAAAACGATGGGAAATTGCCCCCCTCGTCCCCTCAATATGACAAAAGCGCCCGGGGCAATTCTGTCACATCCCCGAAAGGAGAAGCATGGAACGCGAAAACGCCTGGAAGAGCTATACCGCCGCTGACCTGGAAGAACTGGAGCAGCTGGCGGCTGAGTACATCACCTTCATCTCTGAGAACAAAACCGAGCGCGAGTGCACCTCTGCCGCCATTGCCGCCGCGGAAGCCGCTGGCTACCTGCCCCTGGACCTGGCCATTGAGAAGGGCATCGCTCTGAAGCCCGGTGACAAGGTGTGGGCCCACACCCATGGCAAGGCCCTCATGCTGGTGCAGCTGGGCGAGAAGCCTTTGGAGGAAGGCCTGAACATCTTGGGCGCCCACATTGATTCCCCCCGCCTTGACCTGAAGCAGAACCCCCTGTACGAGGCCGACGGCTTCACCCTGCTGGACACTCACTACTACGGCGGCATCAAGAACTACCAATGGGTGACGCTGCCCCTGGCCTTGCACGGCGTGGTGGCAAAGACTGATGGCACCGTGGTCACGGTGGCCATTGGCGAAGACGCCGGCGACCCGGTGTTCTGCGTTACCGACCTACTGCCTCACCTGGGTTATGCCCAGATGGACAAGAAGGGTAACAAGGTCATTGAAGGCGAAGAACTGGACCTGCTCATTGGCAGCCGTCCGCTGGTGGTGGACGAAGCCGACGAATCCGACGAGGCCAAGGAAGCCAGGAAGAACCCGGTGAAGGCTTTGACCCTGCAGCTTCTGAAGGAAAAGTACGGCATCGAGGAAGAGGACTTCCTTTCCGCCGAGCTGGAAGTGGTACCCGCTGGTGCTGCTCGTGACCTGGGCTTTGACCGCAGCATGGTGCTGGGCTACGGCCAGGACGACCGCGTGTGCGCCTACACCTCGCTGGCTGCTCAGCTGGAGCTGGACGCCGTAGAGCGCACCGCCGTGTGCATTCTGGTGGACAAGGAAGAAATTGGCAGCGTGGGTGCCACGGGTATGGCCTCCTGCTTCTTTGAGAACACCATGGCTGAGATTCTGCAGCTGGCAGGCGAAACCGGCCCTCTGGCCCTGCGCCGTTGCCTGGCCAACTCCCGCATGCTGAGCTCCGATGTTTCCGCTGGCTTTGACCCCACTTTCGCCAGCGTGTACGAGAAGAAAAACGCCGCTTACCTGGGTCGCGGCCTGGTGTTCAACAAGTACACCGGTAGCCGCGGCAAGAGTGGCAGCAACGACTGCTCCGCTGAGTACATTGCCCTGGTGCGCAAGATTATGGACGATGCTGGCGTAAACTTCCAAACCGCTGAGCTGGGCAAAGTGGATGCGGGCGGCGGTGGCACCATTGCCTACATTCCCGCAAAGTACGGCATGGACGTTATTGACTCCGGCGTGGCGGTGCTCTCCATGCACGCCCCCTGGGAAGCCACCAGCAAGGCCGACATCTACGAGGCCTACAAGGGCTACAAAGCGTTCCAGCGCAGCTAAGTTGACAAACAGCCGGGTAATTTGTCAACTTTTACTTTCCAAAGCGGTTTCATGCAATTGCGCTTCGAATAGCAGTAGCTTTCTGATTTCTAACATTTCCATAAGTGAGATATAATTGGGACATTTATAGGGAAACACCCCTAATAGAGTGCGTGCATCGTAGAAATTATCAGGAAAAGAAGCGCCATGGAGAACCCGTTTGTTGCCGCCCGAGAGAGAAAAATGCATACGACCGCCGCGCAGCGTCCCCGCTATCGCCGCATGCCCATTAAAGTGACGGTGCGGTGCGGCGCCAACGGGACCTTCTCGCCGGTGGCGGTGCTGTGGCCCGACGGGCGCGCCTTTCCTGTAAATCGCGTTCTGCGCGTGAGAAAGATGCGCTGCCTAGTGCGGGCGGGCAATCGCTCGTTTCGCCTGCGCAATGGCGCGACGGATGTCGTCGCGGCTCATAATGCGACGTGCCTGGTCAACGCCGCAAGCAGCCTGAACGGCATCCGTCACCTCTGTTCGGTAGTTGAACAGAAACCAGTTCTCGTCGAGGAATGCGCCCTCCATGCGCAGTAGGGC
>JAQXTF010000062.1 GCA_029219345.1 Eggerthellales bacterium | reverse complement strand
ACCTTCTCGTCATGGGTGCCGGGGGCGAAGTGGATGTCAATGCCGGGGTGGTCGGTCTTGGTCTCAATGGTGATGTTTGCGCTGGAGCTGCGGGAAACCAGCTGGCCGTCCTTGCGGATGTTGTAGGCGTCTTGGGGAATGCCGTGGATGTCGGTAAGGGCTGCCAACAGTTCCTCATCGATGGGGGAAAGATCTACTGCCATGTCAACCTCCTACTGTTCCTGGACCGCGTCGGTCATCTTCTGCAGAGCTGCATCGGTGGGGCACTCGCCGCACACCTTGCCGCCAAATCCCAGGCAGGGGATCATAACGCGGGCAGGGCCCTGGGCCTCAATCTTGCCAGCGCGCAGGATAACGATATCGTCGGCGATGTCGATGATGCGCTCCTGATGGCTGATGATTACGATGCTGCGACCGTCATTCTTCTTGTACAGTTCCTCGAAGGTGGTGGTCAGGCGCTCGAAGGACCACAGGTCAATGCCGGCTTCGGGCTCGTCGTACACGGCCATCTGGGGGTTGGAAGCCAGGATGGTGGCAATCTCAATGCGCTTGAGCTCGCCGCCGGAAAGGCTCTTGTCCACGTCGCGCAGCAGGTAGGTCTTGGCGTCCAGACCAACTTTGCCCAGCAGGTCAAAGCATTCCTGCTTGCCTAGCTTCTTGCCTGCAGCCAGGTCAAACAGCTTCTTGACCTTCATGCCCTTGAAGCGGGCGGGCTGCTGGAAGCCGTAGCCGATGCCCAGGCGGGCGCGCTCGGTGATGGATGCGTTGGTGATGTCCTGGCCGTTGTAGATAATCTGGCCAGAAGTGGGCTGTTCAATGCCCATGATCAGTTTTGCGAGGGTAGATTTGCCGCCACCGTTGGGACCGGTGATAACGGTGAAGCGATTGTCGGCGATGGTCAGGGACAGGTCGTCGATAATGCGCTTGGTCTCCTTCGCTCCTTCTGAAACGGGCACCTCGAATACGAGGTTCTTCAGTTCGAGCATGATTTTCTCCGTCTCTCTTGCTTTTATTATCAGGGAGAAGTGTACCTCATTGTGGGCAGTTTGTCTTGGAGGGTTTTGATGACGCCTAGTAAATAAGTATGAATAAAAAGCCCCCAAGCGAAATGCTTGAGGGCAGGGCACTTTATTGGTGCGCGTTTGGACGGCTAGAACAGCTCCACCACATTGAAGTCAGTGCGTGCCTTCTCGATGATGCCCTTGTTACCCACGGTGCAGTAGCAGGGCTGGCTGGCGGCGGCTTCCAGGGTGGCGGCAAAAGCGCGCATCTGTTCGGGGGTGCTTGCCAGCACTTCGCCGCGGGCCTGCAGGCGGAAGTTGGCATCGCGACCCTGCAAGAAGGCGTTGTTCTGGGCCACGATGATGGCGCGGGCCTTCTGGGGGTTGTCGATGTTGGCCACGGTGCTCACCACGTAGCCTTCGAATTCGCGCTGGTCGGGGGCAAATTCTGCCAGCCACTGAGCCGTTGCGCGATAACGGGCGATGGTCTCGTCAATGCGGGGGTCGCGGTAGGAATAGAAGCAGATGTCGTTTTTGGCGGGAATGCGCAGGCCGCCGCCGTAAGCGCCTCCTTTCACGCGCACTTCGTTCCAGATCCAGTCCAGGCTGGCGGCGTTGGAAACCATCATCTGGGAGCCGTGGTAGGCGGGGGCATCGGGCAGCAGGCGGCGATCGTAACCCAGGGCGGTGTAGGTCACATCGGTGGGCACCACGAAGGCTTCGCGCTTGATTTCGGGTTGAGGCACCTCCAGCACCGCGGGGGCGGCGACGTCTGCGGCAGCGGGCAGGGCGGCCAGGAAGGTTTCGTAGGCAACCTGGCTGCCGGTGAAGCTGGCCAGCAAGTTGGCGGAATTGAAGATAATCTGGGCCATGGCCTGCAGTTTTGCCGTTAGCTCGTTGGCGCGCTGGTCGAAGTTAGATAGCAGATCCTTCAGGAACAGGTACAAGTCAATGCCGTTCATCTGCTGTCCCACCAGGGAACCCTTGCGCAGGTAGCTTCCTACGCGGCCCATGGCCACCGAGTGGCCGTTGCCGGTGAAGCTTTGCTCCAGCTGAATGCGCAGCTGGGTAAGGATGGCCTTGATGCGGCTCACGTCGGAGAAATCGGTGCGGGCCAGCACCTCGTTGACAATCTCCATGGCGTTGGCAATCTTGGGCTCCAGGCAGCTGGCGCCCACGCCGATGCCGGCAAAGAAGCTGTTTACGTCGTTGTCTTTGCATACAATCTTGGGGTTGATGGCCAAGGTGCCCATCTTGCTTTGCACCAAGGTGTCAATCTGGGCGGCGCTCCAGCGTGGCGTGGACAGTTTGCCCAGTACATAGGCCAAAATGGCGGCATAGGGCAGCTCCTGATAGGGGATGATGTCCAGGTTGTAATACAGCTGGAAGTAGGCGATGCCGTGGGTTTCCACCGTGTGGCGCAGGCAGGGAACGGGGGCTGCGGGGTCCAGGCCGAAAGAGGCCCAGGGTCTGGCGTCGGTGATGTCGGCGGGGCTCAGCTGGGGCAGCGTTGCCAGGGCGGCGGGGCTATCGGGTGCCTCCTGGGCGGCGCGCAAGGCGGCAACCGTCTGGTCCACGGCGGCAAGGCCTTCGGCACCCATGGTGCGGGCGGCGCTTTCCAGGCGTTCTGCCTCGGCGGTGTTTTGGCTGGTGGCAGCCACTATTTCTCCCGATGCTATGTGGTTGTTCTGCAGGAACACGCGCTGGGCCAGTCGTTCAAAGTAGCCTTGGGAGATTTGCTGGCGCAGGAAAGCGAAGCATTCCTCGTAGCGCAGGGCCTCAATGGGGCAGTTGTCGTCGTAAAGCCAGCCGCTCAGGGCGGTCATGGCGTTGATGACGCCGTCGGCATAGCCAAAGTCGCGCTCGCGCAGGATGAATTCCTCGTGGGAAAGGGCAGCCTCGATGAGCTCAGGGTCAATTCCTTTCTCCACCAGGGCCGTTACGTGCTTGGTCACCAGCTGATGGAAGGTGTCCAGGGTGCCCGGGGCAATGCCCTTGGCGTAGGCCAGCACGTAGGGCTGGGCCATGGAATCGCGCAGCACGAAGTCAACGTCGTCGGAGATGCCCTCGTTCAGAAGGGCGCGTTTCAGCGGCGCCTCGTTGCTGCCGGTCAGGGCGTCCAGCAGCACGCCCATGGCGTTGATCTGGGTGAAGTCGCAGGCATCGCCCATAACGTAGCCCACGCCGCAACAGGCGTTTTCCGCAGGGATATCCATCTCGTAGGTGCCGCCCAAATTCACCACCGGCTCTTGCAGCGCAATGGTACGCGCAGGCATATCGGGCCAGGTGGGAGCCGCGTTCAGGTGCTGGTCGATGAGGGCCAGCAGGGGCGCCAGATTGATGTCGCCGTACAAAATGATGTAGCTGTTGGCGGGGGAGTAGTGGCGGCGATGCTCGTCCAGGAACTGCTGATAGGTCAGGTTGGGAATGTCGCTGGGTAGGCCGCCGCTTTCAAAACCGTATGGGGAATGGGGGAACAGCCCGGCGTTCACCAGGTTGCAGAGCATGTCTTCGGGCTCGGAAAGGGCGCCCTTCATCTCGTTGAACACTACGCCGTTGTAGGCCAGGCCCTCTTCGCCCTCGCGCTCGTAGTGCCAGCCTTCCTGCTGGAAGATGGTCTCCTTTTGGTAGATGGCGGGGTGGAACACGGCGTCCAGGTACACGTCGGCCAGGTTCAGCAGGTCTTGATCATTGGTGCTGGCCACGGGGTACATGGTCTTGTCGGGGAAGGTCATGGCGTTCAGGAAGGTTTGCATGCTGGTCTTCAGCAGGTTAACGAAGGGCTCCTTCACGGGGAATTTGTTGGAGCCGCACAGCACGGAGTGCTCCAGGATGTGGAAGACGCCGGTGCTGTCTTGCGGAGGCGTGCGGAAGCTGATGCTGAAGGCCTTGTTTTCGTCGTCGCACTTCAAAAACAGCAGGCGCGCGGCGGTGGCGTCGTGGCGCATCACGTAGGCGGTGGCGCTGATTTCGGGCACTTCCGTGGTTTCTACCAGGGAAAACCCAGTGTTTTGCAGGTTCAGTTGGTCAGTCATGGAAAAACCTTTCGGCTCATTGTTTCTTTGGGGCTATTTTCTCACATTTCATCGGTGGGTTTTCGCATTTGGCTTGCTTTTCCATCAAGGGGAAGTACGATGCAAAAGGAGAGATTGCATATACCAAAGGAGAGTTCTCATGTTCCACACCCCCGAATTGAGCCCGCGCCCGCCTTATGAGCAGCGCTCCCTGCAGCTGGAAATTGCCAAGGGCTGCCCCCAGAAGGAGTCATGCAAGTTCTGCGGCATCTACGAGGGTCCCTATACTCCCATTGAACGCGATGTGATTCTGGAAGACCTGGCCGAAATTGACCGCGTGTTCATTGCCAAGCCCAAGCGTATCTTCTTGCAGTCGGGCGACCCCTTCGCTCTGCCCCATGATGACTTGCTGTGGGTGCTGGACACCATCCATGAGAAGCTTCCTAGTGTGGAATCCATCGGCGGTTTCTGCCGCATTGCGACCATCAAGGGCAAATCCGATGCTGAGCTGGCCGAATGGGCTGCTCGCGGCGTGAGCAATCTGGCCATGGGCGCCGAAAGCGGCGATGACGAGACCCTGAAGATGGTGAACAAGCAGCATACCGGTGCCGACATTGTTGAGCAGTGCGCCCGCCTGGATGCCGCCGGCATCACCTACACTCTGTTCTATATGCCCGGTTTGGCCGGCGCCGGCAATGGTCAGCGCAACGCCCACGCTACGGCAAAGGTGTTCTCCCAGACCCACCCGGTGTTCATCTACTGCATCACCACCACCATCTCGCCCCGCAGCCGTCTGGGCTACGAGGTTGAGCAGGGCCTTTTCACGCCCATGCCCGAAATTGAGATTCTGCAGGAGATTCGCACTGTGCTGGCCGAGCTCACCTGTGAAACGGTGTTCGACTGCATGAATGAGGCCAATACGGCTCTGTTCATCGTGGGCATTCCCGAGAACCGCAGCAACACCCTGGAGCAGCTGGACAGCCTTCTTGCCACGGCCGATCCGGTTGCGTTTGAGAAGTACCGCGCAGTGCGCCAGTCCAAGAGCATGTCTTACAATACGGGCCGCACCAAGTAGCAACGCGCCCGCGAACGAGGAAGGATGGCCCCATGGCCCAAGATTACAAGCATATTTCCATCGAGGAAGACGAGGAAGAAGAGGTCTTCGTGGTGGGTGCTCGCGCCGTTGAGCCCGAGCTGGTGCCCGATTTCGTCGCTGAGCCCGTTCCTGAGGCCCCCGCTGCTCCCAAGGTGCAGGCTTCTCCGGCTCCCGCTGCGGCCGCTGCGCCCGCAAACGAGCTGGAAGTGCCGCCCATGTCCATGCTGCAGAAGGTCATTATCGGCCTGGCAGTTGTAGGTGTGGTGGTGTTGGTGGCCTATTTGATTATGGGCTAGCTCGGCCTCTCGCAAACCAAAGAACAGCCGGCGCCCGGGGCATGTGACAAAAATGCCCCGGGCGCTTTTGTCATGTTTTTGCCGAAAAGGTGTTGTACACCAGCCGCTGGGGTGTTGTACAACACCCCAATTATTGTTTCACCCCTTGCGCGTGGGTACTTTCCGTGTTAGCGAACAGCCCCCACGTTTCAAAGGAGGAACATATATGGAAACGTACATCTCGGAAGCCGCCTGCCGCGGCATGCGCCCTGCATTCATGAACGACGTCTCGTTGGAGACCCGCCGCTTCCTGGTGGCCAAATTGCTGGCCTCGCGCAAAGACGCGCGCCTGCTGGTGGCGCCTACGGGGTTCGGCAAATCGCTTCTGGCGGGCCAATACGCATCGCTGGTTTATTCCTTTTGGCATGTTTTCTGGATTGATTGCCAAGACCTGCGCTTCTTGCGCGCCCTGAACGAGAAGAGCCTGCACCAGCTTATCTGCCAGCGCGATGATCAGGCCATGCTGGCTGTTTTCGACGACGTGCCAAGCCTCAGCGCCGAACAAGCCGAGTCGTTTTGGGAGTGCGTTGCCGCCTTACAGCAGTCCGGCTGCGAAGTGATTGCCTGCACCACGCCCGCCTGCGCAGATTCCTTTGCCCATCAGGGGAAATGGTGCATGTTCATGGACCAAAAGGCCCTCATGGTGCAGTATTCCGAACGCGACGATGCCCGCATTCCCTCAGAGGCCGCCGGCGACAACCTGTTCATGCAGCGCATTCCCGCCTTGGCCTGGGGCGGAGAACGAGGCGCCAGCTGCCTGGTGCGTGGTTTCGCCTTCGACGAGCTGCCGGTGGAAGATGTGCTGGCTGGATGCCTGCTTTTTGCCGTGGGCTCGGTAAGCGCATCCTCGTTGCGGCGGTTCTGCCCCCAGGCGGCAACGCAGCTGGATGCGCTACGCCAGCGCTACCCCTATTTCTGCTACAGCGAAGAGGAAGACTCCTATTCCACCGTTCTCTGCGACGACGGGCTGTTCCGCCGCGTGCTACTGCCCCTTGTTTCGGAGATGTCTTCCTTTTTGGAAGAGGGCAGCCCCCGCCAGCTGCTGCGCACCTTGGCCGATTTGCTCATGGACCTGGGGCAGGGGCAGCGCGCCTGCTGGGCGGCGCAGATGCTCCTGGACCCCTCATCGCGCAAAGACTGGCTGGCGGTTCACGGGCTCCAACTGGCCTTATCCGGCTGTTGCGGCGCGCTTGAGGAATGCGTCCGCAGTGTGGCGCGACTGTGTCCCAACGATGAAGCGGCTTTGGGGGCAACTCTGGCGCTGGCCCAGGCCATCCAGGGCGCGCCCTACGTTGTGAGCCTGGCGGCCCCTGGAGAAGGGGAAGAGGCGCTGCCCCTTTCTGCCCGCTGCATCTACGGGCTTTTGGCCCTTTATGGCGCCAAGGGCAGCCGCGATGCCTCTTCGGGGGCAATTCTGGCCCGGCTCTACCAAGAGGCCCAAGAGGCGTCTGGGGCGCATTTGTGGCAATGCCGCCTGTTCTGCTACGGATACGAGGCCGGCAACAACTTCCTGGCGGCGCTCAAGCAGGCGGCCTGCGATTGCTCGCAGCCTTTATCGGGCCAGGAGCTGCTCTTGCAAGCGCTGCGTTTGCTACTGCTTGCCGAAAAGACCCCAGTGGGTCTCAGCAAAAAGGCAAAAGACCAGCTGGTGGCCTTGTTGGACCAGATGAGCCGCAAAGATCTGCCGCCCTGCGTGCTCAAAGGCGTCAATCGCGCCCGGCGCATCCATGCGGAAAGCAAGCGCCGAAAATCTGCTTCCAGCTGGGATTACCACACGGTGTCCATTCCGCACCTGCGCCTGAATGTTTGGGGCTCCTTTTCTGCCTCGGTGGGCTCCCGCGTCTTTGACGCCCGCAGCTTCAAGCGCAAAAAGTCCATGACCCTGTTGGCCCTGCTAGCCACCGAGATTGGCTGCGATTTCAACCGCGACTTTTTGGTGGAATCCCTCTGGCCTGGCAGCAGCCTGGCCCATGCCCGCCGCAACTTTTACGCCGTGTGGGGCGATTTGCGCTCCACCCTGTGCTTGGAGGACGGCAGCTGCCCTTACCTGGTGCGCTCAGGGCTTTCCTACCGTCTGGATGACAGCCTGGTGGAATGCGACATCCAAGAGGCGGAGCGTTTGTGCAAGTGCCTGCGGGACAAATCGGCCTCCCTGGACCAGTGGGACAAGGCGCTGGCCACTCTGACCTCCCGCTTTACCGGCGAGTTGCTGCCCGGTGCGCCGGTAAACGATCGCCTTGGTTTTTATTGCGAAGCCGCCCGCGCAGGCATTATGGATTCGCTTATTTCCGCAGGTCAATCCCTACTTGATAGAGGGGAAGAGGTGGCGGCCTTGCGCTATGCCCGGGCGGTGCTTGGCAGCGATCCTCATCGTGAGGACGCCTACGAGTTGGTCATGAAGGCCCAAATTCGCCTGGGCCAGCGTACCAGCGCCCTGAACACCTATCTGAGCTGCCAACGCCTGCTTTCCGATGACCTTGGCGTTGATCCCTCGCCGGCGGTGTACGCCCTGTACGAGGAGGCTTTGGGAGCAGTGTGTTAGCCAGGCATTACTTTTGTGATGGCGGGGTGTTATTTTACGCTGCATTAAGCTTGCTTTAGGCAGGTAATGGTATGATAAGTAAGTTATTCACAATGCGGGACTAGCGTATTTTTTCGCACCGCCGCAAAGTCCAGCAGAAAGGGACTTATTTATGGCAGGTTTTCTCTCTAAACTTCTGAGCTTCGGCGAAGGAAAGCAGCTGAAGGGCTACGAGGCAAAGGTCGCCCAGATCAACGCCCTGGAACCTCGCATGCAGGCTCTTTCCGATGAGGAGCTTTCCCATTTGACCGTTGAATTCCGTCAGCGCCTGGAGGCGGGCGAGACTCTGGATGACTTGCTGCCCGAGGCATTCGCCGCCGTGCGTGAGGCCAGCGTTCGCACCACCGGCATGCGCCACTTTGACGTGCAGCTCATTGGCGGCATGGCCCTGCATGAGGGCCAGATTGCCGAGATGAGAACTGGTGAAGGCAAGACCCTGGTTTCCACCCTGGCCGGCTATCTGAACGCCCTGCCCGGCAACAACGTGCACATTGTAACCGTCAACGACTACCTGGCACGCCGCGACAGCCAGTGGATGGGCCGCATCTACCAGTTCATGGGCATGAAGGTTGGCCTTATTCAGGCCGGCATGACCCCTAAGCAGCGCATTCCCGCCTATCAGGCCGATGTGACCTATGGCACCAACTCCGAATTCGGCTTTGACTACCTGCGCGACAACATGGTGGCCCGTGCCGCCGATCGCGTGCAGCGCGGCCATAGCTTCGCCGTGGTGGACGAAGTTGACTCCATCCTTATTGACGAGGCCCGTACGCCTTTGATCATTTCCGGCATTGGCACCCAGGCCGCTGACACCTACAAGAAGTTCGCTCGCGTCATGCCTGCCCTGCAGCCTGACGAAGATTTTGAGATGGACGAGGCCAAGCGCACCATCACCACCACCGAGGTGGGTCTGACCCGCGTTGAGAACCTGCTGGGCATTGAGGACATTTACGCAGATGAGACTGGCAGCCTGGCCAATCACCTGCAGCAGGCCCTGCGTGCTCAGTTCCTGTTCCACCGCGACAAGGACTACGTGGTAATCAACGGCGAAGTGAAGATCGTTGACGAATTTACCGGCCGTATCATGGAGGGTCGTCGCTACTCCGAGGGCCTGCATCAGGCCTTGGAGGCAAAAGAGCACGTGCAGGTGCGCGAGGAAAACCAGACCCTGGCAACCATCACCCTGCAAAACTACTTCCGCCTGTACAGCAAGCTTTCCGGCATGACCGGTACCGCTATGACCGAAGATGCTGAATTCCGCCAGATTTATAACCTGCCCGTTTTCAACATTCCGCCTAACAAGCCTGTTCAGCGCGTTGACGCCGATGACCTGATCTATCGCACCATTGCAGCCAAGTACGCTGCCATTGCCGATGAGGTGCAGGAGCGCCACGCCAATGGCCAGCCCTGCCTGATTGGCACGGTGTCCATTGAGAGCTCCGAGCGCCTGAGCAATGCCCTGCATCGCCGCGGCATCAAGCATGAGGTGTTGAACGCCAAGAACCACGAGCGCGAAGCTCATATCGTTGCCCAGGCAGGCCGTTTGGGCGCCGTGACCATTGCCACCAACATGGCTGGCCGTGGTACCGACATCTTGCTGGGCGGCAACCCCGACATTCTGATGGAAGACGTGCTCATTGATCGCGGCTACAACCCCGACGCCCCCGAGATGGACGAAGGGGGCAACCTGAACCCTGAGTACGCCAACGAGCAGGTGCGCGCTGAGGCCCTGGCTGTGGCCAAGGAGATCTGCGCCAAGGAACACGAACTGGTTGTTGCCGCAGGTGGCTTGGCGGTTATCGGTACCGAGCGCCATGAATCCCGCCGTATTGACAACCAGCTGCGAGGCCGTTCTGGCCGTCAGGGCGACCCTGGTTCCACCCAGTTCTACATCTCGTTGGAAGACGACCTGATGCGCCTGTTCGGCGGCGACAACATGGGTCGCATTGCCAACATGATGGAAAAGACCAACATCCCCGAAGACATGCCCATCCAGAACAAGATGGTTACCAAGTCCATTGAAAACGCCCAGCGTCAGGTTGAGAGCATGCACTTCGCCGCCCGTAAAAACGTTTTGGAATACGATGACGTTATGAACAAGCAGCGCGCTGCCATCTACGCCGAGCGCAACGCCATTTTGGACGGCAAAGACCTGTCCGACAAGATTGACGAAATCATCGCTGACGCAGCTCAGAGCGTTGTTAACGACAACTGCCCCCAGCGTTCCGCCCGCGATGAATGGGATACCAAGGCCATCAATATCTGGGTGGCCGACATGACGGGCCGCACCGACTTCGACGTTGAGGAAATCGAGTGCGAAGAGCCCGAAGAGCTGGTGGAGATCATCGAGGAGTTCATGCAAGAAACCTACAATGAGAAGTTCCAGATTCTGCCTGCAGAGGCCATGAAGGCCTTCCAGGGCCAGTTCATGCTGCGCGTTATAGACACCTGCTGGATGGCTCATCTGCAAGACATGGATTACCTGCGCCAGGGCATTGGCCTGCGCGCTTTTGGCCAGCGCGACCCCCTGACCGAGTATCGCCAGGAAGCTCACCTTGCTTTCTCCCAGCTCACCGTTTCCATGTACCAGAAGTTCCTGCGCACCATGCTGCGCCTGCAAATTCAGGTGAACCGTCCTGCTCCTGCGCCCACGGCTGACCCGCTGGCTCGCAAGATGAACTACTCGGCTCCTGAGGCAAACCTGAACACCACGGGTGTTACCGCAGGTGGAGCTGCTGCTCCTGCTGCAGCCCCTCAGCAGGTTCCGGCCCAGGGCAGCCCTCGCATGCAGCCTCAGCTCAAGCCCGCTGCGCCCCAGAAGGCGGTTACCTACGTGAAGGACAAGAATGACCCCTTCGCCAACTGCGGCCCCAACGATCTGTGCCCTTGTGGCTCGGGCAAGAAATTCAAGAAGTGCCACCGAAATCTGCTGTAGGGGTTTGCTGACAGATGGCGTTGAAAGACAAGAGAGATTGGGAAGTTGCGGCGGCCCGTGTGAAGGATGCCGCTAGCTTCTTGCATGTGGACGAGCTGGAAAACCAGCTGGTGCAGCTGGACGCCCAGGCGGCCGACCCCAACTTCTGGAGCGATGCCGCCCGCGCCCAGGTGGTATCCAAGCAGGCCGGCAACATCCGTGCCACCTTAACTGACTACAACAAGGCGGTCAGCCTGCTTTCCGATGCAGAAACCGCATGGGAGCTCATTGACGAAGATGAAATGTTCGCTGAGGAATTCGACTCCTGCGTTATTTCCCTGGAACAGCTGCTGGACCAGCTGGAAATGCAGTCGTGGTTCTCGGGCGAGCTGGATGGGGGAGATGCCATTGTGTCGGTGAACCCCGGCCAGGGCGGCCTTGAGGCCCAGGACTGGACGTCAATGCTTTACCGCATGCTCACCCGCTACTGCATGGGTAAGGGCTGGAAAGTGCACGATTTGGACGTGGTTCCCGGTGAGGGCATTGGCCTTGACCGCGCGTCCTTCCAGGTGGAGGGCCGCAACGCGTATGGCATGCTGCGCAGTGAGATGGGCGTGCATCGCCTGGTGCGCATCAGCCCCACCGATGCCAAGGGCCGCCGCCAAACCACCTTCGCCAGCGTGGAAGTGCTGCCGGTGCTGCCCGATGACATTGAAGTGAACCTTGACATGAACGACGTGCGCGTGGACGTGTACCGCTCCAGTGGCCCCGGCGGCCAGTGCGTGAACACTACCGATAGTGCCGTTCGCATGACTCATATTCCCACGGGCATTGTGGTCACGTGTCAAAACGAAAAGTCCCAGCTGCAGAATAAAGAAGCGGCTTTGAAGGTGTTGCGCGCTCGCCTGTATGAGCTGGAGCGCCAAAAGCGTGCCGATGAGTTGGAAGAATTGCGCGGCGAGCGCATGGAAAACTCATTTGGCAGCCAAATTCGCAACTACGTGTTGTATCCTTATCAGTTGGTCAAAGACGTGCGTTCAGGCGTTGAAACGAGCAATGTTGATGCGGTTCTGGACGGCGATTTGGAAGAACTTGTTATCGGGTATCATAAGTGGAGGGTTTCTCAATGACGGTTGAACTTGAGTTAAAGGCTAACGAGATCCGCAAGGATATTGTTGCCATGATCGCGGAAGCAGGAAGCGGCCATCCCGGCGGCTCGCTGTCATGCACGGACATTATGACGGCACTGTACTTCGGCGGCATCATGAAATATGACGCACAGAACCCTCAGATGGAAGATCGCGACCGCTTCGTTATGGCCAAGGGTCATGCGGCTCCCGCGCTGTACGCCACTTTGGCTCACGCCGGCTTCTTCCCCCGCGAAGAGCTTATGACCCTGCGCAAGCTGGGCACCCGCCTGCAGGGCCATCCCGATATGAACCTGTGCCCCGGCGTTGAGGTTTCCACCGGCTCTCTGGGCCAGGGTCTTTCCGTGTGCGCCGGCATGTGCTGCGGCCTGCGCCTGCAGGGCTCCGATGCTTCCGTCTTCGCCATTCTGGGCGACGGCGAAACCCAGGAAGGCCAGGTTTGGGAAGCAGCCATGTTCGCCGCCCATCAGAAGCTGGACCATCTGGTAGCTATCGTGGACCACAACCACCTGCAGATTGACGGCAACATCGCCGACGTTTGCAACCCCGATGACCTGGGCGAGAAGTTCGCCGCTTTCGGTTGGGACGTACGCAGGGTAGACGGCCACAACATGGACGCCGTGGTTGAGACCCTGGCTGCCGCCAAGGCCGATCATTCCGGCAAGCCCCACGTGATCATCGCTGAAACCATCAAGGGTAAGGGCGTTTCCTTCATGGAGAATCTGGCCAGCTGGCATGGCTCGGCCCCCAATGCAGAACAGGCAGCTCAGGCTCTGGCCGAGCTGGAAGAAGCAGGTAAGGTGATTTGCAATGGTTAAATTGGCCACCGCGGAACAGGCCGCACAGAAGAAAGCAACCCGCGCCGCCTTTGGCGCAACCCTGGCCGAATTGGCAGCCGAGGGTGTGCCCGTATGCGCCGTTGACGCCGACCTGACCGGCTCCACCACCCTGAAGAACTTCGCTAAGGCATGCCCCGAAAACGCCGATCGACTGTTCAACGCCGGCATTGCTGAGCAGAACATGATTGACGTTGCCGCTGGTTTGTCCCTTACCGGCAACATTGCCTACACTGGCTCCTTCGCCGTGTTCGGCACCGGCCGCGTGTACGACCAGATTCGCAACACCGTGTGCTACGGTAACCTGAATGTGAAGATTGCCCCCACCCATGCGGGTATTTCCGTTGGCCCTGATGGCGGTACTCATCAGATGCTGGAAGATGTTGCCCTGATGCGCGTGTTGCCCAACATGAAGGTTTTGGTTCCCGCTGACTACGCTGCTGCCCGCGCTGCTTTGCGTCTGGCCGCCGTAACTCCGGGCCCCGTTTACGTGCGCATGGGCCGCGCTACCGTTCCCTGCGTGTATGCCGACGATGTTGAGCTGGAGCTGGGCAAGGCCTACGTTCTGCGCGAAGGCGCCGATGTGACCATCGTGGCCAACGGCGTTATGATCAACGAAGCCATGAAGGCTGCCGATCAGCTGGCTGAACAGGGCATTTCCGCTGAAGTCATCGACGCATTCTGCGTGAAGCCCCTAGATGAGGAAACCATTCTGGCTTCCGTGAAGAAGACCGGCTGCGTGGTGGTTTGCGAAGAGCATTCCCAGTACGGCGGTCTGTGCAGCGCCGTATCCGAGCTGCTGGTTCAGAAGAATCCCGCTCCCTGCGCTTTTGTGGCCATGAAGGACCGCTTTGGCAAGTCGGGCGAGTTCACCGAACTTATGGCTTATTTCGAGATGGACGCCGCAGCCATTGTTAAAGCTGTGAAGAATGTAATGCCTGCTTAATTGTCTGATAAAATCTGTATGTCTCAGAGAACACTATACGAACGGAGCATCCTGTGACAGAAATTCAAAAAGCAAATCAGGCCACAGGCCCGGTAAGGAAGGTACGTGCAACCCATGCACGCCCTGCTGCTGCCAAGCCTGTGCGATCCGGAAAGCCTGACCTGACCTCTACCCTTCCTACCCTGGAAGCATCCAGCGCCCCTCAGCGCCAGGGAAGCCCGGTTATCGTCTTTGATCACGTGACCAAGGTTTATCCTGCTCAGCCCAACAAGCCCGCTTTGGAAGATGTGAGCCTGGAAATTTACGCCGGCGAATTCCTCTTCCTGGTAGGCCATTCCGGCTCGGGTAAGTCAACCTTCATCAAGATGATCACCCGCGAGGTAAAGCCTACCAGCGGCCACATCTACATTGCCAACGAAGACCTGTCCACCATGCGTGACTGGCGCGTTCCTTACCTGCGCCGCAACATCGGTTGTGTTTTCCAGGACTTCAAACTGCTGCCCAACAAGACGGTTTTTGAAAACGTTGCTTTCGCCCTGGAAGTAATTGGCAAGAGCCGCCACGTTATCAAGACCCAGGTTCCTGAGGTTTTGCGCCTGGTTGGTCTACAGGAAAAGATGAACAAAATGCCTGATCAGCTCTCTGGCGGCGAGCAGCAGCGCGTATCTATTGCCCGCGCTATTGTTAATCGCCCGCCCATGCTGATCTGCGATGAGCCCACGGGCAACCTGGACCCCCAGACTTCCCGTGGCATTATGGATCTGCTTGAACGAATCAATCGCACCGGCACCACGGTGCTGGTGGCCACGCATGACCGCGAAATGGTGGACAACATGCGTCGTCGCGTTATCGCCCTGGACCGCGGCCATTTGACCCGCGACCAAGATCGAGGAGTGTACGGTTTCGATGCATAGCTTTGTATATTTCATTAAAGAATCCCTGGTTGGTTTTAAGCGCAACCTGTCCACGGCACTGGGCTCCATCATCACCATCTTCCTTTCCTTGGTGATGATTGGCGTGTTTGCCATTGCCGGCGTTGTGGTGAACAACATCGTGAAGTCGGTGGAAAGCGAAATTTCCATCACCTGCTACATTGGCGATGACTACAAGGCCGCCTCTTCTGACGTGACCAGCTTCCAGAGCTGGGTAAAGGGCCTTGATGGTGTTGAAGATGTAACCTTCACTACCAAGGATCAGGCACTGCAGAATTTCCGCAATTCCGTGGCTAACCCCGAGATTGTGGATCAGCTGGATGAGGGCAGCAACCCGCTTCCCGCTTCGGTGAACATCTCCCTGACCGATGCTCAGAAGGTTACGGATATTGCAACCCAAATTGAGGGTAATGCCACCTTCAAGAAGATTTGCGACAATCCTTCCAATCCTTCCGACTCGGTTAAGTATGGCCAGAAGACGGTTGATCGCCTGCTGTCCCTGATCAATTATGGTCGCTACATTGGCATTGCCATCATTGCTCTGCTGGTGGTTATCGCCTTCATCTTCATCAATAACACCATTCGCCTGGCCATCATGGCTCGCCGCAAGGAGATTTCCATCATGCGCCTGGTTGGTGCTTCCAATGGCTTCATCCGCGGACCCTTCCTGATGGAGGCCGCCATCCATGCTCTGCTGGGCTCTGCCCTGGCTATCGGAGTGCTGGAGCTCATTCGTCACCTTGGCCTGACCCAGCTGTCCAACACGTTCGCTTGGCTGCCCATGGATCTGAGCACCGTCACTGTATTGATCATCTACGCAATTCTGGTGGTTGCCGGCCTGCTCATTGGCCTTTTGGGCTCCGCCTTCTCCATGCGTAGGCATTTGAGGGTCTAGTGCATAGATAAGTCATCATGGCAAAACATGGCGAAACAAAACGTGAATTAACCGCAGCCCGCCTCGAGAGAGCGCAAGTGAGACGGGCTTCGCGCGTTTTTGCAATCGTTCTCATTTTTGCCCTGGCCTTTGGCTTGGGCTTTCTGCTGCGCGGTAACGAACCCATCATGAAGCGTTTGGGCGTTGGTGTTGCTACCAATACTCAGGTGAACCCGGGTCAAACCATTTCGGGCAACACCTACGATTCTTTGGCGGCTCGCATTGCCGAGATTCAGGGCATCATTGAGCAGGAAAGCGTTGACGAATACGAGCTTTCCACGTCTACCTCTTCTCTGATCAATGCCTTCCTAGCCGATTTGCATGACCCCTATGCGCGCTACTTGGATGAAACCCGCTATCAGCAGTTCTTAACCGAACTAGCTACCAGCGATTATGTGGGCATTGGTGTTATCTTTGCCGAAGAGGGTTCCACTGTTTACGCAGCAGACGTGTTCGCAGAATCGGTTGCCGCTGCTTCTGGCGTTGAGGTTGGCGATGTCATCGTTGCCATCGATGGTGTTCGCACCGAGGGCATGACCGCCAACGAGGTGAACAATTCCATTTTCCGCGAAGCGGGCAGCTCCGTTGTGACCACCTGGCGCCGTCCTAGCTCTGCTGGCGCAGAAAGCGGTCGCGAGTACACGGTTACCCTGCAATGCTCCCAGTACAAGGAAAAGAATGTGGTCACCGACCTTCTGGAGCAGAAGGTGGGCTACATTTCCCTGGCTCAAATTACGCAGCATTCTGCCACGCTGGTTTCCGATGCGGTTAAGTCTTTGACTGCCGCAGGAGCCCAGTCGTTCGTTCTTGACCTGCGCAATTGTCCAGGCGGTTATCTGACCCAGGCAGTTGATATCGCTAACCTGTTTCTCAAAAGCGGCACTATTGTTCAGATTGAGTCTAACGGCTCCATTACCACTAGGCAGGTTTCGGGTTCTGCTATCACCGAGGCTCCTTTGTACTTGCTGGTCAATGAGAAAACCGCTGCTGCGGCAGAGGTAATCGCCGGCGCTCTGCAAGACGGTAAGCGCGCAACCTTGGTGGGCACTAATACCATGGGCAAGGGCACGGTGCAGGTTGTTCGCGAGCTTTCCTTCGGCGGTGCCTTGCGCTACACGGCCGCAAAGTACATGACGCCTTTGGGCTACAGTATTGACGGTGCGGGCATCTCTCCTGACGTGCGCGTCTCTCTTGATTCCGATTCCGACAACCAGAAAGCTTACGCGGTGGCTATGGCCGCGTCGGGCTCTAGGTAGTAGTACATGGGTCGTTCCCGCGCTCATGTGCGCAAAGCCGCACATGCATATCCTATGGGCACCTTGTCGGTGTATGCCGACGGGTACGGTTTCGTGCGCACTTCTGAGGGCGAATTCTTCATTCCCGAAAAGAAAATGAATGGCGCTTTCGATGGCGATTTGGTGGAAGTTGCTCCCTTGCCCAAGCGCGGCAAAGGGGTCTCTTTAGCTGCTGGTTTTGCCGAAGAACGCCGCGTTTCCCGCAATGAAAGCCCCGCCGCCCGCGTGGTGCGCGTCATCGATCGCGCCCACGAAACCATCGTTGGCCGCTATGAGGTTGCCGAGCCCTTTGGCGTGGTGGTTCCTCTTGACTACCACATGCAGCACGATGTGTTCACCCTGCGCAAAGACAACCCCACCATCCCTGATGGCGCCCTGGTGCGGGTGCGCATCACCAGCTTCCCTACGGGACGCAGCGCAGCAACGGGCGTTATTGAAGAGGTGCTGAAGGAAGGGGAAAAGCAGGTTTCTGTGGTGGACGCTCTCATTGAGCGTCACAATCTGGAAACTGACTTCTCAGCAGGCGCCCTTGAGGCTGCGGCTGCGGCCAAGCTGGACGAAGACGATGCCCTGCGCACGGGTTATCGCGATATTCGCGATCGTGTGACGTTCACCATTGACCCCGAAGATGCCTGCGATTTCGATGACGCTGTGTCGCTGGAGCGCGCCGGTGGGGAAGTGGCTCGTGGTCGCGTGGGCGTTGGCGGCGCCAAGATTGCCTGGCGCTTGGGCGTGCATATTGCCGATGTGGCCCATTATGTGCCCTGGGATTCCTCTATCGATTTGGATGCGCGCAGGCGCGCTACCAGCGTTTATCTGGTTGACCGCGTTCTTCCCATGCTGCCCGAAGCCCTTTCCAACGAGCTGTGCTCCTTGAAACCCGGGGTTGCTCGCCGCTGCATGACCGTGGATTTGTATTTGGACGAAGCCGCCCAGGTGGTAAGCGTTGATATCTATCCGGCCCTTATGGAATCTAAGAGCCGCATGAGCTACCCTCAGGTGCAGGCGCTGCTGGAGGCGGGCATTGAGCGGGCCCCTCAAGGGGAGCCTTTTGCTAACATCGAGCAGCGATTGGCCGCTCTTGATGTGCTGGCAGGCATGCGTCGCCAGCGTCGCCACAAGCTGGGTGCTCCAGAGTTTTCCCAGGTGGAAGCCAAGGTGAAGCTCAATGATCAGCGCGAGCCCATTGGCGTGGAGCTGCACGAGAAAAGTCGTGCCACCCAGTTGGTGGAAGAGGCCATGCTCATGGCTAACGAAGCGGTAGCGCACTTCCTAGTGGAGCACGGCATTCCCGGTCTTTTCCGCGTGCATGAGGCGCCCTCTCCCATGAATTGCGCCTCGCTGGTGCCCCTGTTTGAGGAATATCCCTGGTTTTCCCAGGTGAACAAGGTGTTGTTCGCCGAGGGCAATAGCTTCCAGATTCAAAAGGTGCTGGAGCTGTCTGCGGGTCGCGCCGAAGAGGAGCTGGTGCACTCCCTGACTCTGCGCGCCATGAAGCAGGCGGCGTATAGCCCCAGCTGCGAGGGACATTTTGGCCTGGCGCTGGATGAGTATCTGCATTTCACTAGCCCCATTAGGCGCTATCCCGACCTGGTGGTGCATCGCCAGCTGAAGGCCTTTTTGGAAAAGGGCCGCTTGGGCGCGTCGCCCCCGGCGCAGAAAAAGGCGGCATCCCAAGAGGTATCGCAGCTTTCCTGGTTGGCGGAGCATTCGTCCAAGATGGAACGTTTGGCCGAAAAGGTGTCCCGCGAGTCTCATGAGTACCTGCTGGTGGAATACATGCAGCAGTTTGTTGGTCAGCGCTTTTCTGCCACCATTTCGGGCATTACCTCTTATGGTATGTACGTGCGCCTGGAAAACACCGCTGAGGGCCTGGTGCCTCTGCACGAGTTGGGCGAGGAGTATTTTATCTTCGATGGCGTGCGTCACACTTTGACCGGCGAGGAAAGCGGCACGGTGTATTACCTGGCCAAGCGTGTGGTTGTGGTGCTTGACAGCGCCAACCCCATGACGCGCAACATGAGCTTCAAGCTGGCTAAAAGCAACGCTGACAAGGGAAAACAGCAACTCTAGCCGCGGGGAGCAATTTCTACAACTTGCAAAATGCCTTCTTCGTCATTTACCGTGAAGCGCACGTCTACGGTGCGAAAACCCATGGCGTATTCGCGATTGGGGTCGTGGTGGGTTGCGGGCCGCGGGTCAAGCTCCAGAATCTTTACCAGGATATCGGTGGCTTCTTCGCCCAGCTGCTCGCGGAACTGCTGGGGCAAATCAACGGTAAGGCAGGCCCAGGGGTTTTCTGTAATGCCTCCGCGGATGTCCGTGTGAATATCGGCGGGAATGTAGGGTTTAATGTCGTAGATTTCCGTGCCATCGCGTAAATCGGCTCCCAGTACGTGTAGCACGGGGCCGTGGGTGGTCATTTCCACGCTTTCCAGGCGCACCGAGGAAAGACCCAAGGGGTTGGGGCGGAAGGGACTTCTGGTGGCGAACACCCCCACGCGCTTGTTGCCGCCCAAAATAGGCGGGCGCACCGTGGGTGACCAGGTATTTTTCTGCCCGTGGTCAAAGCGCCACACCAGCCACAGATAGTCATAGCCCTCAATGCCGCGCACGCATTCCGGCTGAGCGAACTCGGGTTCAAACTCAATGGTACCGCGACAACTTTCCACCAGGTTGCTTTGGCGGGGAATGCCGAACTTCTCGGGAAAGTCGGTGCGAATATGGGCGATGGGCGTAATTTCCATGATGTCTCCTTCAAGGGTTTCCCTAATTGTAATGTATCGGCAACGGTTTGCGGTATTTTGCCCCAGGGCCCAAGGGCTAATGATATGATTTGCAAGAAAAAACGTACCAAGAAGAAAGGAGGGCACATGGCGAAGGAAAAGAAGGAAAAGCAGATTGCGCAAAACAGGCGTGCGCGCTTCGAATACGAGATTCTGGAGACCTGGGAGGCGGGCATTGAGCTCACCGGCACTGAGGTTCGTTCTCTGCGTGACCACAACTGCCAGCTGACCGACTGCTACTGCCTCATTCGCGGCGGCGAGCTGTGGCTTTACAACGTGCACATTGCCCCCTTTGAGCAGGGCAACATTGCCAACGTGGACCCCGATAGGCGCCGCAAGCTGCTCATGCATAAAAACCAGATTCGCTACCTTGAAAAAGAGGTGGCCGAAAAGGGCATGGCCGTGGTGCCCCTGAAGATGTATTTCAAGGAAAACGCCCTGGTCAAGGTTGAAATTGCCCTTGCGCGCGGCAAGAAGATCTACGATAAGCGAGCAACAATGGCAAAGCGCGATTCCGATCGTGAGATTGAGCGCGCCTTGAAGGAACGCTCCCGCTACTAGGAGAGGCCATGCTGAAGGAAGAATATTACGAAGTCGAGTATTCCGACGACGATATTTTGTATTACATTGATGATGAGCAAGGAAATGAGATTGGCTTTGCCGTTATGGAAGACGGGGAAGAGGTTGAGTATTACTATGCCGATTCCCTGGGTGACAAGGCTGCTCATGCGGTGGGAAGCGCTGTGGATGAGGTTATTGGCGGCGTGAAGGATGTCATTGACGACAACCCCTTTGTGTCCCGCGAGCAAGTGTCTGGTTTGAAGAACGATCTGAACAAGCTGTACAAGGAAAACAAGGACATGGTGAGCAATCTGCGTTCCTTTGGCGAAGATCTGCGTGATCTGAAGGATCTGTTCACGGGCACGCCCTTGAAGCCTCGGCCTGAGGTGCCCGCTGCTGCTGCCGCTACCGCCGCTGCGCCTGCTGCTGCCGCTGAAGCCGAAAAGCCCAAGAAGAAAAAGAAAAAGGACAAGGACAAGAAGAAGGACAAGGATAAGGCTGAGAAGATAGTCAAGAAGTCCGAAGAATCGCCCGAACACGAGCCCGAACACGAGCCTGAACCCGAACCTGAGCCGGTGTCGACGCCCGAACCTGAGCCGGCGCCCATTGTTGAGCCCGAGCCCCCGATGGAGCTTGAAGCCCCAGCAGAGCCTGAGCTCCCGGCAGAATCTAAGTAGCTTCAAACGCCTCGCTTCCCCGTGGGGCGTTTCGTTTTTTTTATGACAAAAGCGCCCGGGGCATTTCTGTCACGTTTTTCCTCCGCCGTTGTTTTTTTGTTTATTTGTTGATTAATCAACAAATAATGCTACTATGATGACCTTGTTAGGAAAGGAGCGCATATGACGCAGCATCGTTTTGGGCAGTTTGCTTTGGCGGTTTCCCGCATTCACCACAGCATTCAGAAAATCAAAACGGCGGAAATGCAGCGTTACGACCTGAAGGCAGTGCACGTCATGTGCCTCTACTTGCTGGAGGAGCGCCCTGAGGGTTTGGCCCCCACGGTCATCGTTGACCAAACGGGGGAGGACAAGGCGGCCATTTCCCGCGCCTTGAAGGAGCTTCGCCAGCGCAATTTGGTGGAGCTGGCTCAGGAAGATGGCGCCCGCGCTTATCGCGTTCCTGTGCGCTTGACCGCCGAGGGAATGATCCTAGCGAAGGAAGTGCACGCAACGGTGCACCAGTACTTTGACCGCATGGCGCCTGAAACCACGCCGGAGGAACGGGCGGTGTTTTACCGGGTTTTGTTCCAACTTTCCGACAATCTGACATCTGAATAATAACAAGGAGATACCCATGACTGTTCGCATTATCACCGACTCTGCCGCTGACATTAGCGATGTGCGCGTTGCCCAGTGGGGCGTGCAGGTGCTGCCCCTGAAGACCATCATCGACGGCGTGGAATACCGCGACGGCATTGACCTTACCAGCCAGGAATTCTTTGAGCGCCTGGTAGAAATGGAAGGCCTGCCCACCACCAGCGCCATTGCTCCCGGCGTGTACGCAGAGGCGTTCAGGGAAGCGCTTTCCGCAGGTGATCAGGTGGTTTGCATCACCCTTTCCTCCAAGCTGTCCGCCTGCCACCAGTCGGCGCTCATTGCTGCGGAAGAATTCGAGGGCGCCGACGTGTACGTTGTGGATTCCCTCAACGCCACCCTGGGTCAGCAACTTTTGGTGCAGCACGCTGTTGCCCTGCGCGATCAGGGTATGGACGCCACAGCGCTGGCCGCCAATCTTGAGCACACTAAAACCCGCATTCGCCTGGTGGCCCTGGTGGGCACCTTGGAGTACCTAAAGCGCGGCGGTCGCGTATCTTCCGCCGTCGCCGTGGTAGGCGGCCTACTGAATATTAAGCCGGTTATCGCTGTGGAAGAGGGCGAAGTGGTGGTGTTGGGCCAGGCCCGGGGTTCCAAAAACGGCCGCAACCTGCTGGTGGAGCAGGCTCGCAAGAGCGGTGGCATCAGCTACGCCGAGCCCTACATGGTGGCCTACAGCGGACTTTCCGACGAGCTGCTGCGCAAGTATCTGCGCGATAGCGCCAGTCATTTCCCCATTGAGGTGGACAGCATTCCCGTGTGCCACATTGGCAGCACCATCGGCACCCACGTGGGTCCCGGCGCTGTGGCGGTAGCTTTCTTCGCCCGTAGTTAAAGGGCTCGTGCCAAAAGGGTTGAAAGGGGCGTGCGCGCCCCTTTTTTGTGCCTTCTGGAAATGTCTGCGGGGGCAAGGGCTGGGGGGATTTTGCGTTAAGGTGCGAAATCTAATAACCCAAGGCGCATTCTTTGCGCAAGTTCATTTAATAATCGGGTTTTTATGATGTATGAATATGTCATATTTCTCATACATTTACCAATGATCAATAATTACAAAAAAAGCCATTTACCAGGTGATATACAAAATTATAAATTTTAAATTTATCATTATTTATTCTCACATAAATATATTGCTATCTCAAAAAAAAGTGACTATTTTTAAACCAAGCTACAGCTGCCAAGATGCGCATAGGCGGCGGACGCTATTTGAATACGTGAAAAAAGGAGTCCCTATGTTTTACGAAGAATTCTTGGAGACGCTTGATCGTAAAGCGTACCACGAGGGGGAATGGCGTTGGCAAGAGGGCGAGTACACTGTTACCCGTACCAACCACTGGTCTCCTCCCGGTTGCCACAACGGTTGTGGCGTTCTGCTCTACGTTAAAGATAACAAGCTGGAGTTTGTTGAGGGTGACCCCCTGGCTCCCTTCAACAACGGCAAGCTGTGCATGCGCTGCCTGGACCTGGTTGAGGCAGTTAATCATCCCGATCGTTTGAAGTACCCCCTGCGTCGCGCTGGTGAGCGTGGCGAGAACAAGTGGGAGCGCATCTCTTGGGATGAGGCTTATGACGAAATCGTCGAGAAGGTAAACTTCATCAAGGAGAACTATGGCTCTCACACCATCCTGTTCGACCATGGTACCGGTCGTAACATTGGCTGGCAGCTGCCTCTGTTCGCCTCAACCGCTCTGGAAACCCCCAATGTTTCCAACTACGGCTTTACCGGTTTTGCCTGCTACCTGCCTCGTATGATTGGCTCTTCCGCAAAAATGGGCGAGATGAACATCATCGACGTTTCCGAAATTCACGAGAAGCGTTACGCTGATCCTTCCTTCCGCCGTCCTGACGTGGTCATGGTGTGGGGCAATGAGCCCCTGAAGTCCAATGCTGACGGCTTCCTGGGTCACTGGATTGTTGCCTGCATGCAGCTGGGCACCAAGATTATCAGCATCGACCCCCGTCTGACCTGGCTGGGCTCTCGCGCAGAAGTTTGGTTGCAGGTACGTCCCGGCACCGACGGCGCTCTGGGTATTGCCATGCTGAACACCATTATTGATGAAGACCTGGTAAACCACGACTTCATCGACAAGTGGACCTACGGCTACGATGCTCTGGTTGAATCCGTTCAGGGCAAGGATGCTGACTGGGCCGCCGAAATCTGCGGTGTTGACGCTGACGACATCCGCAAGGCTGCTCGCCTGTACGCAACTGCAGAGTCTGCTGCAATTCAGTGGGGCCTGGCCTTTGAGCAGCAGATTGCCGCTTTGGGCGTCACCGCTGCTGCTTGCGACCTGATGGGCGTCACCGGCAACATCGATAACCCCGGTGGCAACGTTTTGGTCAAGTGCGCATTCGACATTGAAAAGCGCTATGGCCTGGGCGACTTCAAGATCCCTCGCGAGAACTACAGCCATAAGCTGACCACCTCTGCGGGCATTGAGGAATCTGATATCGTTGCATGTGCTTCCGCTGACTCTTTCATCCATGCTTCTGAGGCTGGCGAGCCTTTCAAGATTCAGATGCTGTGGATTGAATCTGGCAATCCTTTGGCATGCTCTTCCATGGACGCTCCTCGTGCTTATGAGGCCATGCGCAACATTCCCTATATCGTGGTTGCAGATCCGTTCATGACCCCCACTGCCGTGGCATGCGCTGACATCGTTCTGCCCGTTGCCATGAGCTGCGAGCGTAACGCCGTTCGTACTTGGTGGACCCCCGCTCGTTCCATCTCCAAGTGCTGCTCCTACTATGAGGCAAAGTCCGACGAAGATATCGTGCTTGAGCTGGGCCGTCGTCTGAAGCCGGAAAACTGGCCTTGGAAGGACGACAAGGAACTGTCCACTTGGTATCTTACCGACCAGTATGCCAAGGGTGGCACTTCTTATGAGGGTGACTTCGAAGAGCTGCAAGCCCGTGGCGGCTACAAGTATTGGGATTGGGATTCTCAGTATTACAAGTACGAAAAGGGTATTGCCCGTCCTGATGGCCAGCCTGGTTTTGACACCGCTACCGGTCGTTTCGAGTTCTGGTCCTGGGGCTACAACCATTGGGGCGTTGACCCGATGCCTTATCACATTGAGCCCAAGGACGGCCCCATCGCCAACCCTGAGATGTACAAGGATTATCCGCTGATTGCTACCTCTGGTGGCCGCTCCTATGAGTTCTTCCACTCCGAGCATCGTCAGCTGGAGACCATGCGCGAGTTCCACCCCTATCCCCTGGTGACCATGCATCCCGATTTGGCTGCCGAGCACGGCATCAAAGATGGAGACTGGGTTTGGATTGAATCTCCTCACGGCCGTTGCCGCCAGAAGGCATTCCTGTTCCCCGGCATCAAGAAGGACACCATCCACATGGAGCATGCATGGTGGTATCCCGAGGAAGAAGCCGCTGAGCCCAGCCTGTATGGCGTATTCGACTCCAATATCAACAACATGACCAAGATTTTCGAAACTGGTCAGGGTGGTATTGGTTCCGGCATCAAGAGCTTCCTGGCAAAGATCTACAAGTACGAGGAAGGCGACGAAATGCCTGGCGTAACCGTTACCGAGAAGGGCGGTTTTGGCGACTACGTGTTTGGCGCCTGGGCTGGCGATAAGAAGACCGCCGAGGAGCGCATGGCTAAGACTTACGAGGATGACGCCGTAAGGCGTGCTGTTGCCGCAAAGGTTGCCGACGCTGACATGCAGGGTCGCAACGCTTTGAACCAGGCAATGGCTGAAGGTGAAGACGCCATTGGCACCTTCACGAGCAAGGAATAAGGAGGCTTTCCGATGACTAAAGGTATTTTGGTTAATTACGATTTTTGCACCGGTTGCCATTCCTGCGAAGTTGCTTGCAAAAAGATCCTGAATCTTCCCAAGGGCGAGTATGGCATCAAGGTTACTGAGGTTGGTCCTTTCCAATACAGCGATTCCGGCGACCTGAAGGGCAAGTGGGAGTGGACCTACATGCCGGTTATCACCCAGGCCTGCGACATGTGCGAATCTCGTACTGCTGAGGGCAAGATGCCCATGTGCGTTCAGCACTGCCAGGCATGGGCCATGTACTACGGCGAGGCCAGCGACCTGGTTGCCAAGATGGACGGCAAGAACCGTTGGGCCCTCATCACTGTAAAGGAATAAGCCTTTAATAGTATAATCAAACCCATAATGTTTTCTCTCTTTCCCGCCTTTCGGTTTTACCGAGGGGCGGGAGCTTTATGTGCTTTTGGCACGTTGCGGCGGGCGCTGCTGTATTGGCGATTAATTCAGATCGTAGTTTTGCAGAAGCTCATCGAGTTCCTTTTTTGAATGAACGTTAAGCTTTTTATAAATGGAATATATGTGGGAGCGGGCTGTGGTTTTTGCGATGTTCATAGCTTGCGCGATGTATGCTGCGTTGTGGCCATTGGCCAGGTAGCGCAAGACATGCCCCTCGCGCGGCGTGAGGTGGTTTTCTTCAACGAGGCTCATCACGGTGCGCTTACGATGGAAGGGTATTTCGTTCTGAATGAGGCTCAGAAACGTGCGCTTTGTACGAGAGTATTCCACAATGTCGAGAGCGTCGATTGCTTCAATAAGCGATCTTTCAAGCCAATACTTATCTTGGTTTGAAAACAGGTAGTTTGGAGCGGCGTAGTATGCGCGAGCGATAGCCTCAAGTGCCTTTTGCTCGTCCTTGTTCATTGGTTTCATCTCGTCAAAGACCCTTCTGCTGTCGGCGGGTGGTACATATTGATTGCCTGCTGCACGTTGTTTAGATGCGAGAAAGTATGAGTATTAAAGGTATTTTATCATGCGGAAACATGTGATGCGAAGCGGAGTTCGATTCTCCTTGTCACCCTTGCTTGCAAAATAAAACGACCTGGGAGTTTTCCCGGGTCGTAGTGTTGATGGTGGAGGCGCGGAGAATCGAACTCCGGTCCATACTAGACTCCCCACGGGGCCCTACAAGCTTGTCCAACGATTTGAATTCGAAAGCGAAACGCCCGTTGGCGGGCTTTTGCGCAATCTAGCTGGTTCAGTCTTAGCTTAGCTCATACCAACGACGTAGCTAAGCGCATTTCCCTAAAATGACGCGTTCCCCGAATCGGGAAAAATCCGGGTTCAGCGGCTCGGCGCGATTAAGCTGCCAGAGCGAGATTGTTGTTAGATTTGCCAATTAATTTGACATTACCCCTGTTTAGCGTGGCGAGGAGACCACGGCTTGCTCCCCATGTCAAACCTACCATGTCGAAACCAGTCGCCCCCAAATGTGTGCGCCGAAGCGCGAAAGGGGAGAAGGCCCCACCTTTTCAAAGTGCGCACTGCAAAAGTGCAGGCTTCATTGTAGCCGCCCAGGGTGCCCTGTCAAGGCAGCGTCGCTGGCTGTTTATGCATTGTTACGAAAAGTTTCCCAGCGCTTTTTCCTCAAAATTTGACACGCGGGTAGTGAAGATAACTGCTTTTGTTGTGAGCGTTGTCTCTCGCGTGCAATTGATTAAGAATGACCATGGGGACAGAGGGGCTGTTCCTGCGGCGGCGGAAACGTTGCCGGCTAACAATTCCATATCGCACACGGCTTTTT
>JAQXTF010000061.1 GCA_029219345.1 Eggerthellales bacterium | reverse complement strand
AGTCTTCATCATCGTCGGAAAGACCGTTAACACTTCCTTGACGATGCGCCCAATTGCGGGTGATATGGCTCGTTGCCATATTGGGAATAACCACGCCCTCCAGCAATTCATGAGACGCCTTGACCAGGTACGACAGAGGCGCAACCGTGGCGAAGTCCTTTTCGACCGCGCCATAATACAGACACAGGCCGGTCAGATATTCTCCTTCGGTAAGGCCCAAATCATCCACCAGAAACGTTGCAGCAGCATTGGAAGCAACCGTTGCAACCAGGCGCCATCCAGTACCATCAAAGCGGCTGGAACCATCGCACAAAGTGCCTTCATGCACTTCGGTTTCGACAACAGGATTCCATACCTCACCAGCGCTTTTGTTAGTTCTTATAAGCATCGTTACCGTAGGAAGAGCATCGTTTTCCACCACGGGAGTCACAATGGTGGTCAAGCGCAGATCATAAGGGGAAGCCGCCATATTCAGCTCATCAATAACCCAGTACTCATCGGCATAGGTATTGGTATTGCCGCTGTCGAATGCAACGTCATAGCGATACTCCTCAACGCCCACGTTGGAAACCGGATCCTCTGCGTCGGAACTGGTTTTGGAAACCAAGCCAACGGAAGTCACGTCGATGGTGGACTTATCCACAGTGCATTCCAGCGCAATGGCCGTATCCTCCCAAACCTGCACCTCACAAGGATGATTCTTGTCAATGATGAACATGCGCGCCGTCTCCAGAGGGTTTTCACTCTGGTCATCAAAATCGCTTTCGGAGGCATTCAGGTAATGCCATTCAGGAGCAGTTTCAGCCATCATGTAATAGCCGTAAGGCTGCAGGCCAAAATCAAACTTGCCATGTTTGTCGGAAAGAGCGATTCCCACTTCTTCCCAAGAGGAATCAGAGGGCTGAACCGCAGACAAATCGCTCATCAAAGCACCATCTTCAAAGACAATGTCGCCCGTGAAAGAATACAGGGTGAACTGGGTGTTTGCCACCGGTCTGCCCGTTTCGCGATCTTTTTTCATGCCTTTGGGAGTGTCTTCGGTATAGTCAACGCAACCCGTTTCAACCACTTGGAACAGAGGGAACTGGTCGCCATCAAGGGCCTCCACCGTAGCAATAAGGTTATCGCCGGTACCAGAGGTTTTGCTGTAGGGCTGAATGCCAGCAGGCACCGTTGCTTCAACCTCGCGTACTTCATAGACGCCGCAAGGCAGTGCGCGATTACTAGTCGCTGCGTAACCAGAAGCATCAATGGTCAGAGTCTCAACAATCAAACCCGTGGCAGCGTCAATGATTTGGAACTGAATGCCTGCAGGGCTGATCTCGTTTTCCACGCCCTGGATTTTCTTAAAAACGCTGATGCCAAAACGCTTTTGGGTCTCAAAAGCAATCAGCTGCCCGTTAGAATCAACCATATTCTCATCCGCCAAAGCACCACTCCATTGAGCAGACTGCGTTTCGGCGTTGTAAACCAAAGCAGATTCAAATACCTGATCAGACCGCAAATAACCCACAGGGGCCGTCACTTCGCGCACGGTCAGAGCACCCAGGGGAAGAACCGCCTGGCCGTCAATTGCCCACGGGATTTCAACTTTTTCAAGGGAAGCAACACCGTTTGCGTCAGTGGTTATATCCCAAGTTGCAGTAGCTTCACCTTCAGCCTGGTTCTTTCCTGCATAGAAGCTGAAACGATACACCGCGCCCTCAAGGGTTGCCTGGCCGCTATTTCCGTATGAAGCATCATCTTTCTTCACCAAGCTCACCTGCGCAGGCGCCCACACCGGCGCATCGGGGAACACCACCGGAGCACTCGGACCCTCCACAATAGTGATGTTTTCCACAGCGGAAGAAACCTGATAACCCGCAGGCGCAGAGATTTCTTTCACATACCACTGAGTGCCCAAGGGCAAACCCTCAATGGCGTCAGTGGTGCCATCAGCCTTCGTGGTCGCTTGATACGTAGGCGCACCTGAGCATTCCTGGTTGGGCCACACGCCAAAAACAGCGCCCTCCAGGGAATAGGCCTCGTTGTTCTCGGTCAATTCGGGGTTGGCGGAGATCTTTTTGATGGAGAAAGAACCCGTAATCGGTTGCTCTTCCACATTCACGACAACGCTATCAGTTTCGCTGACTACAGCATGGAAGGTCTCAGAGGAAAGCTGATAGCCCGCAGGAGCAACGCGCTCCTTCACCCACCACTGAGTGCCCAAGGGCAAATTGTTCAGGACATCCGTAGACCCATCTTCATGGGTAGTCAAAGTGTAAGCAGGATCTCCTTGGCATGTCTCGTTGTCATAGATATCGAAGATGGCGCCCTCAAGAGAATAGGAGCTATTTCCTTGCGTAAGGGCTGGGTCTGCCGATTTCTTGCGAATGAGCAGCGAACCTGATTCGTAATCATCAACAACCGTAACGGTGGTAACCGCCACAGAGCCAGGTTCTATCGCCGCCTCGAATACTTCGTCAATAGGCAGGAAGCCCTGGGGAGCCTTGGTCTCCTTAACAAACCAGTGGGAACCAGGAGCTAGGCCCTCAATAACATCAGTAGTGCCGTCCTCTGCGGTGATCAAGGTGTAAGCAGGCTCCCCTTGGCACAGAGCGTTACTATAGATATCGAACTGCGCACCAGCCAAAGAGTAGGCGTCGTTTCCATCGGTCAAAGCGGGATTGGCGCTCTTCTTGAGCACCGTCAACGCGCCCTCATCAACGCGTTCCTCGTCAATGGCAGTGTTGCTATCAGCGAAATAGCCATTCGCAACACTCCAAGCATATCCGTATTCATTATCGGCAGGCATGAGCTTTGCACAAAAAACCTGATCAGAAAGCTTATAACCATACGGTGGCTTAGTTTCATGAATCACAATGGTTCCCAAAGGCATGCTGGGATTTCCCGATGCAGAGCGAAACACCTGGCCAGAAACCAGATACCCATAAGATTCCCCATTGTGGGTGAAAGACATATCCGCATAACGCGTGCCAACGAATCCATTCTCGTTGGTGCGCATCACCCATGTGCGGGCAGGAGCACCCGATGCCTGAGCCTCAGCAGCGGAATCGTAAAAGCCGCCGTAGTAGTCAAACTGGTACTCAGCCAAAGCCAAGGATAGATGCTCGCCCAGATATTCCTGACCCGAAGCCGTCACTTTCTTCAGCAGCACGCCATCGGGGTCCATAATCGGCGCATCGGTCACCTGATATGTAGACAATCCAAACGGTTTTACCGGTACCACGTGAATGGTGGGGTCTAGTTCAAACCCATCCGGCGCTTCCAGCTCACGCACGAACCATTCATCATCGGGAACCAAATCTGCCACCACATTGCTCGTCCCATCATCACCAATCACCAGGCGATAATCAGGCTCTGCCATAGCACGCGCATCATCGCATTTCCAATACAGACCATACACCGCACCAGCCACACTATAGATGCCCGACACTTCCAGGTTCGAGCTAGTTTTATTCAACTGCAAACTGCCCTTTGGATAGATGCGAAAACCGCCTACACGCTGGCACCCAGATCCCGGCACCGCCGTTTGACTCCAATGGGGGCTAGCGTCTCTGGTGTCCAGAACAATCTCATAAGCCTTAGCGTCTTCATTCCATTCCGCGTAGAAGGTGTACCAGCCGTTGGCAGGCGCCGGCAACGACGGATCCAGGCAGTAGGCCTCGTAAGATTCGTTGCCAATTTCAACCGTGAACACATTGTCGCCAGGCCAGTCATTGCGGAACCAGCAATGGGCCGTGCCCGAATAATCGTAGCTGCTCGCCAACGCAGCCAAAGCCTCATCGCGCACTGCCATTGCACTCAGAATGTCATCGCTCAATGCCATGAGCTCATCCTCAGGGGAATCGCTTTCCTCCTGAACGGAGACCGCAGGGTCCCGAGCAAGCTGCCCGGGCGCAGGCTCTTCGCCCACTGGAGCGGCGAGCTCAGCCGCCGGCTCCTCTACAGGAACCACCACAGCGTCGGCAGCAGCCGGCTCCGCTACGGGAACCGCCACTGAGACAACAGCAGCGGCAGCCTCTTCCCCGCCTGCCGCCTCCGCAAACGCAGGAGCCGGCACCAGCGACACACACAGAGCCAGCGACAAAACAGCACCGACCATTTTGCGCGCCAGTCCGTCCTTCTCGCTTTTCTTAAACCACTTAGCCATTGATCCTCCCGATCAAATCGGCAGCCCGCCCAAGCAGCAAGTCCGCCGCATCAAAAAACGCCAACGTGGGGTTCATGACCATAGTCACCAATAACGACCCCACCGCGCATACAAGCAAAACAACAATCACGCGCTTCACCCAGAACCAAGCGCCCCAGGCAACACGTTTGCCGGCAGAAGGGACCCGTCCCTCCTGCAGCTGCGCAACAGCACTATCGACCTCCGCCAAAGCGGCAGCCTCTTCCGCCGCCTCAGCTTCAGCAGCCTGCGCCAATTCCTGACGCAGCTTGTTGCTGCTGCGCAAATAATCATCGGTATCGGCCACGCCCCACAGGGGAAAGTAGTCTTCGCTGAAACCTTCTTCGTCAAGGCTTACTGCGTCGGCCTCCCAACGCTCCAAATACTCCCGCTGGAACACAACTACCATTCCTTCGGGCGCATTACGGGCGCCAAGATAGTCACCAGCTCGGGGCAATACTCACCTTCCGGCTCGTAGTGCAGCGGGTCGGGCAAGTAGGGAATGCGATACAGCTCAGCCTTCGGGTTAAGCTGCTGGGCCGCCTGCTGCCAGTTGTTGAACACCAGCTCGTGAGACATGCCGAAGAAGGCAAATTTCACGCCGCCCAAATTCTGCAGCTGACCCTTGCGCTGCCAGATTTTCAACACGCGCTCGAAGGGAGCATGGTCGCCCAGAGGCGAAACCACCGACGTCAAAACAGCCAATTGCGCCGTGCGGAAGCTCTCCTCCAGAGTCTGAGCGCGCTCATCGGGATCAAGGTCAATCCAGCGAGCGCAACCAAAATCTGCCAGCACGTAGTCGTAGCCGTTCACTCGGGCAAACCCTTCGTTGCGATAGAAGTCAACGCCCGAAAGGGAGATGAGCCCGTTGGCCACATTGCAGCGTGCTCGCGGGTAGCAACGACGCAGATTTTTCCACGTGCGACCGTCCACGAACACGGCGACCTTGTACCCCAGCAGCACCAGGGTGCGAGCAAGCAGCAGCGTTGTATGGGTGGATCCTCCCCTGCGCTGATCAATTTGCCCCACCGCAATACGTACCTGAGCACGCGACCTTTCCTTTAGCTGCTCGGCGCCCGAGAGATTCACCAGCTTCGGATTAATAATGCTTCCGGTCAGATACCTCACAACGTCGGTGTAACTTTTGGGAAGGGTGATAACCTGTGCGACTTCCACATACGGGTTGAAATCGGCCAGGCTGCCCTTAGGCGGAACGATGATGTCGTACATGTCATAATTGGCAAGTACGCGGAAAAGATAGCTGGGAGTTTCGCGAGAAGGCTTAGCCAAAAACGCGATGCGCATGCCTCCGGTTGGACGCTGATGGACTTCCATATACGCGTTTATGGAAGCTATCAATGCATCGTCCGAAGACTGCATTCCATCCAGGATCACAAACAAATCGGTTCCATCTGCTGCAGCTCGAGCCAGCTCCTTCTCCAGGGGCTCATCCATCGATACAGGGTTAACCGTATAGAATGCAAGGGCCGCCTTCCAGCGGTCAAAGTCTTGCGGTTTACAGAACATGGCAACCTTATAGTCGATGAGCTTCTTCATACATTCCCCCTTTCGGCTGCAAGCCAAGTATGCAAATAATCGGAGCACACAAACCCATAATCAGGCAATTTTTGAGAAAAATAATTTTTTCTTATTTAATACGTCTTTTTTTGGTACTCTTTTGTGTACCATTTTAATCTCATTTCACAATAAAGGGGAGACTCTATGGAGAATCAAGAAGAACAAGCACCTAAAAAGAAGCGCGGCCGCCCTCGTTCTTTCGCAGAAAACTCCACCGTAAAATTGACGATTACTATTCAAGAAAGCCAGAAAAAATGGCTTGATGAACAAGCAGGTGCATCACCTCAGGAAAGCGCTAGCAACATTGTTCGCCAAGCATTGGATTTATGGCACGAGGTTAATATCGCCAAAACTAAGGTCGTCGGCGCACCACAACCCGCACCCTCGTGGCGAGACGATGACGACAGCTTTGACTACTCCTGGCAATAGGCCGCCCGTCAATTTAGGGTCAACTTTGACAAAAATTGCGATTGAGTGCATTTTTGTCTCCGATTTTGCTCGAAAGCGGCAACAACGGAGGCTTTGGTGCAGTTCTGAGCATAGATTTACGCTCTGAGGAGTGCTGCTGGGGGCTTTCGAATGCACCGAAACGCAATTTTTGTCAGAAATGACACGAAAATCGGATTCTTAAAAAATACGCCCCTGCAAAATGAACTGCCTCCCGTTTCTTGGACATAAGAAATGGGAGGTTTTCTTATGTCATCAGATCTCAGGATCAAACACGACGAAGGCTTAAGGAGGCGTGCGGCCGACTTATTTGCGAGGGGCTACGGCTATCGGTCGGC
>JAQXTF010000060.1 GCA_029219345.1 Eggerthellales bacterium | reverse complement strand
CAGCTTATTAGAAACGATGGCCTTTGCATCTTTGGCAGGGATGTCATCAAAAGTCAGAATAATCTGATAGTCTGTCTGCTCATTCCAGAATGAGTCGTTGGGGTCATATACCCTTGCCTGCGCGGTGCGCGGCAAAGCGCTCAGAAGTGCAATGGCCACCATAACGCAGATCAAAAGACATGAAAGTGCAAGAGAAAGCATTTTCAGATTGTGCTTTCGCAGTACAATCGCTCGAGTCATCTCTACCTCCGTTTCAATATACCGCTATGTCTGATTTAGTTTGCCTCTCTGCCCCATATTAAGCATGGGCAACGGCCTCCTCAAGGCTATCGAAATATTCCACATTGAAAAGTGATGTTCCGCCAAAAACGTAACCGTGAACGAATGTCAAGCGCCTCTCTTCAAAGAACTCAATTGCCTCCTCCATCTGCTCAGGAGGAACTAGCAACAAAGGCGAATTGCCAAGGCCACATAATGCAGCTCCGGAAACAGAATCCTGGTGGCTAATGTCGGTAGCAACCCCCGCAGATGAAAGCCCCATTCCCTGGGAGAGGCACCATGCCGCAAAGGCACTGGAAGTGTCGAACGCCGTATACGGATCATAACCCCTCCATCACTCGTTGCATGCGCTTTGGGCCCAAAAACTATCTGCTTAGACTTTCCGCTAACAATTAAAACAACAGCTTTAACGCCCATCCACAGTATAGTCAGCTCCCGAAATTAAATTTCCAAAATGAAAAAAGTGTTCGTAAATAGACAGATTCCATCAATTCTGTTCGATAAGTAAAATTAAATTAATTACAATTAGATAAGCTCTTGACCAGCCCTTATGCCAATACTGAGAAATACGATTACCAAAAATCAAACATTCCGCAAGCAGAAGCATTCGCATTCTTTATAGAGCGTGCTAGAATTAAGCTGTCTTTTAATATGATTGGCGATCAACTACATTGCTTGCCTTAGGAATATTAAGCTGCGCCAGAAATGAGGCCTGATATGCAGCAGAGAAACATAGACAGGAGATCGCAAAAAACCAAACAATCCATCCAGGCAGCGCTCATCAAACTCCTGGAAGAAAAATCTTTCCCAAAAATCAGTGTCACAGACATCTGCCGCGAAGCTGATATAAATCGCAATACGTTTTATTCGTATTACAAGAGGCAAAGCGACGTGTGTGACGAGATTTTAAAACTATATTTCAATAGATTTTCCGCTGCCGTGAAGATTGTTTCTCCAAGCGATATATACGCCATGACTCTGGCAATATTAGATGCAACAAAAACCGGCAGTGATGCCAGGAAAGTAATAAGGCACTGCGCTGAATATCACGAGATTTCCAATGCTTTCGATATGAAATATCGAGACGCATTCATTGCCAGTCAGAAAGAGGCAGGGGCAAAAAATTCAGATGAGGATCTTGCCCGCATCCACGATTTCATTGTAAGGGGCTACCAAGGCGTCTTGATTTCCTACGTTAAGCAAGATACCAACAAAGACGATGAGGCCATCGCGTATGAGTTAGCATATATGTGCAACACCGTCTTGCAAGCCATGATAAAAAAGGACTGATAGCTTTCTCAAAAATAGTGAACGCAAAACAAAAAAGGCTGCCCCGAAAGGCAGCCTTGAATTCGTGGTAGCACTAACGGGAGTCGAACCCGTCTCTCAGCCTTGAAAGGGCCGCGTCCTAACCGATAGACTATAGCGCCATATGCGTCTCAAAGACAGCTTCGATATTATGGCAAAGTAAAACGGGTTTTGCAAGGCTTTTTTGACCATTTTTTGAAAATGCTTGTGATTTCCCGTGATTGTTTGAGCTTTGCAATAGCTCTTGCTTCCATAATTGCGTATGATGGCGCTTATGGACGAACAGCCCCAACATAGCAACACCTTGCCCCTGCCTCCCAATGAGGAAGAAGCGCCTTTGGTTTTAGTAGCGCACGCCTCAGTGGGCTCTGGGCACAAATTGGCAGCGCAAGCCATTGCGCAAGCTTTTGAGGACCTCAAGGGCACCTGCGGCATTCCCGAAAACGCCCAGGTGGAGCTTGTGGACATCCTCGATTTCGGCCGCGTTCGCTTCAACGGCGATCGTTGGGCGCACCTGTTCACTGGCGTGACTCGCCCCTGGTATGATTTCGTATGGCGCTACTTGTTCACCGGCCGCTTCCTCTGGGGCGGCGGATGGTCGTGGGCACGTATCATGTTCCCCAAATACACCGAATTCATTCGCCAGAAGAAGCCCGTGGCGGTTATCTGCACTCATATCACCGCCGCCAACGCCACTGTTGGCGCCCGCATGATCACCGAGCAGGACTTCCCCTTGGTTTGCGTTCCCACCGATTACGAGACGGAAGGCTGGTGGCCCCACCGCGCCGCCGACTTGTTCTGCGTGGGTACCGAAAGTATGGCTGAGACCCTGCGTCCCCGCAAAGTGGAGGAAGAGCGCATTGCCATTACGGGCATTCCCACGCGCCTTGCCTTCTCGGAAACCTATGACCGCCAATCCGTGCGGGAAAAGTATCACCTGCCCCAGAACAAAACCGTGGTTCTTGCCCTTGCGGGTTCCACCATGGCATCCCCCTATGTGCTGTTTCGCGATGCGTTAGACCAGATGATACCCTATATGCACACCATGCCCCAAGTTCATTTGCTGTTCTGCGTGGGCACCGATGAAGACTATCGCCGCCACCTTGAACGACAAATTGAAGACTTGCGCCTGACCAATGTTTCGGTCATCGAATACACCGAGGACATGGCAGCCCTTATGAGCAGTTGCGATGCCGTGGTATGCAAGGCAGGCGGATTGGTGACCACCGAGGCACTGTGCACCCAAACGCCCATGATTTTGCTGGGCCGCGCGTACGGCCAAGAGTACATGAATGTTCGCATGCTTACCTCTCACGGCGCCGCCATGCATGTAACCACCGGTCGCGAACTGCTGGAGGTTTTTCGCCAGTTGCAGTCCAATCCCAAGCACATGGAGGCTCTGGTCATGAACGAAAGCCTGCTGCGCAAGCCTGATGCGGCCAAACAAATTGCCATTTCCACCATGGACTTGGCCCTTGGACGCAAGCCCATGGACAAGGCCACACGCAAGCACTACTTTGCCCATTTTTACTTTGGCCACAAACCCGCCCACACCCGCTAGACCCTTAAGGATCAAATAACGTGTCTTCTTTTGATGAACTGGGGCTTTCCCGCAATATGCTTGATGCCGTGAGCCTGTTAGGCTACGACGAACCCACCGAAGTGCAGCTTCAGGCTATTCCCGCCATTTTGGCAGGCAACGACATTGTGGCCGGCGCCAAGACCGGCACGGGAAAAACCGCCGCATTCGCCCTTCCCTGCATGGACCAGCTGAAACGTGGTCGCAAGGGTTCTGCTCCACGCATGCTGGTCATCACTCCCACCCGCGAGCTGGCCGCCCAAATTGCCGAGGTTTGCGGAACCATCTCATGCCTGAACAAGCAACGCGTGCTTTCCGTGGTAGGCGGCGTGAATATCAAGCCCCAGATCCAACGGCTGGAAAGCGGCGTTGATGTGCTCATTGCCACGCCAGGCCGCCTTATTGACCTACAGAAGCAGGGGTGCGTTGACCTGAGCAAAGTGCGATTTTTCGTTTTGGACGAGGCCGACCGCATGCTGGACATGGGATTTGCCCCCGATATTTATCGCATTGCCGCCCTTGTACCCCAGGAGCGCCAGACACTGCTCTTTTCTGCAACCGTGGATGACCAGGTAGAAAAGAGCATTGGCAAGTTGCTCCATAACCCCGTACGCGTGGAAATTGCCAAACGCGGTGAAGTGGCCGACACGGTGAATCAAAGCATCATTCGCATTCCCCATACCCTGAAACCAGCCCTGCTTATTGCTTTGCTGCGGGAACGGGGCAGCTTCCGCGTCATTGTGTTCACTCGCACCCGCGGCCGCGCAGACACCTGCGCACGCCGCTTGAACAAGGCAGGCATACCAGCCGCGGCCATCCACTCCGACAGGTCCCAGAACCAGCGCACCCGCGCTTTGGCTGACTTCGACAGAGGCGCCATTGACGTTATTGTGGCCACCGATGTTCTGGCCCGCGGCATAGATGTGGAAAACGTTTCTTATGTGGTGAATTACGACCTACCCATGGTTGCCGAGGACTACATCCATCGTATTGGTCGAACCGGGCGAGCAGGCATGAGCGGCGCAGCCATTTCTTTCGTGAGTCCCGAGAACGAAAAGATGCTGAAGGAAATTCAGCATTTAACCAAGCAAACCATTCCCGAAATTGAAGTTAAGGACTTCGATCGAGCCGCGGCAGAGAAGCAAGTGGCCGATAGAACCATGCAGGCAACCGCCAAGCACGACCCCGAGCTGGCTGCAGCAGCAAAAGAAATGAAGAAGAAGGAAAAGCGCAAGGAAAAGGCAAAGGCTCGCGCGGCAGAGCAGAAAGCAGCCGCGGCGGCAAAGCCCGCTAAAAGCGCCAAGAAAAAGCCAAATGCCGCAAAAAAGACCCCATCTCGTAAACCATCGGGTCGCATTTCACGACGAAAATAACACTTTAGTGCAATATCCCTACCGCTAAGAGCGTATTCTTCCCGTTTGTCGAAGCATGCCCGTAAGTCTTTACTTTCGCGGGTATTTTGTAATTGTTTCATATCAAACCTCTGGGGGAGGGTAAAAAGCATGCGCATTGCTGTTGCTTGCTCTGGCTTAGATGTGGCATATCGCTTTGATCATGCCGAGAATTTCACTCTCTATACCGTGACCAATGGCATCATTGTTGAATGTCAAAGTCTTCCTTATCCATCTGTCCCCCAACCCGCCATCGTTGATTTCTTCAAGAGCATGGACGTTGTGGCCCTCATCTGCAACACCATCAATATTGAAGACGCTCGTTACTACTGCAACGCTGATATTGAAGTGGTTGCCGCCGTTTCCGGCATTGCACGCACCGCCGTTGAGCAGTACCTGACCAAGACCCTCATTGGCGCCGATGAAATGTGCCATTGGGATGACGACGACGATGACTTCCCGGGCGAGCACACCTGCCACCTGTAAACCCCTCAAAAAAGCCCCAACCGGCCTCTTCCCCTCAATGAAGGAGTCTCATTGCGACCACCCAAGCAATGTTTTACCTCGGGAATGCACCCTTAATATTATTTAACTGAACAGGGGTTGAGCCATTGCCGCGATGCGAGGCATGGGCTTCAAAATGCACTCTGAATACTAAAAGAGGAAGGTCGCCCGAAGGCGACCTTCCGTTAGATAACTATATGAAGGAGCGACCGCTGCGGCTGAAAGCCGCGAGGGTAGCGGGTGCATGAGAACCCATGCGCCGCATCGCCCTAGACGCGTTTACAGGCGGCCCTGCTCGCGGTAAGCCTGCACAACAGTAGGCAGACCCCACAGGTTGATAAAGCCTGCAGCCTGGTTCTGGTCGTAATCAGACTCGCCGAAGGTCACCAGGTCCTCGGAGTACAGGGAGTACGGAGAGGTGGTGCCAGCAGGAATGATGTTGCCCTTGTACAGCTTCAGCTTCACGGAACCAGTGCAATACTTGTCAGCCTCATCGGCGAAAGCAGAAATGGCCTCGCGCAGGGGGGTGTACCACTTGCCGTTGTAAATCAGGTCGGCGAAGTCCACAGCCAGCTTCTGCTTTTCATGCAGAACTTCCTTGTCCACGGTGATCATTTCCAAATGCTCATGGGCAAAGTACAGAATGGTGCCACCGGGAGTCTCATAGACGCCGCGGTCCTTCATGCCAACCAGACGGTTCTCAACGATGTCGATGATGCCGATGCCGTTCTTGCCACCCAGCTCGTTGAGCTTCTCAATGATCTGGGAAACCTTCATCTTCTCGCCATCAACGGCCACAGGAACGCCAGCTTCAAAGTCGATGGTCACATAGGTGGGCTCATCAGGAGCCTGCATGGGAGAAACACCCATTTCCAGGAAGCCGGGCTTCTCATACTGGGGCTCGTTGGAGGGATCTTCCAGATCAAGACCCTCATGAGACAGATGCCACAGGTTCTTGTCCTTGGAGTAAGAGGTTTCGCGGGAAATCTTCAGAGGAATGTTGTGAGCCTCTGCGTAATCGATTTCCTCATCGCGGGACTTGATGTCCCACTCACGCCAAGGGGCGATAATCTTCATATCGGGAGCAAAACGCTTGATGGCCAGCTCGAAACGAACCTGGTCATTGCCCTTGCCGGTTGCACCATGGACAACGGCGTCAGCGCCTTCGGCAAGAGCGATTTCGGCCAGCTTCTTGCCAATAACGGGGCGAGCAAAAGCAGTGCCCAGCAGGTAGGTTTCGTACTTGGCATCCATCTTCAGAGAGGGAACGATGACCTCGTCGCACATCTCGTCAACCAGATCGGCAACAATCAGCTTAGAAGCGCCCGTTGCCAGAGCCTTCTCTTCCAGACCCTCCAGCTCGTCTGCCTGTCCCACGTTGCCAGAAACAGCGATGATCTCGGGGTCATTGTAGTTTTCCTTCAACCAAGGGATGATGATGGACGTATCCAGACCGCCGGAGTACGCCAGCACAACCTTCTTGATGTCTTCCTTAGCCATTTTTCCTCCAAAAGGTAAAGAGTGAATGAAACAAATTCACCTTACTACAAAGTGAGCCCGGATAACCCGGGCTCACTTAAAATGCAAAGGCAAAAAGGATTACAGAGCCTTCTTAGCAACCTCAGCCAGGGCAGCGAAAGCAGCGGCGTCGGTCACAGCCAGGTCGGCCAGAACCTTGCGGTCCAGCTCAACACCAGCCTTCTTCAGGCCGTTCATGAACACGCTGTAAGACAGACCGTTGATGCGAGCAGCAGCGTTGATGCGGGTGATCCACAGACGGCGGAAAGCACGCTTCTTGTTGCGGCGATCACGGTACTGATACTGCATGGACTTCATGACTTGCTGCTTGGCGTTCTTGTAAGAACGAGACTTCATGCCATAGTAGCCCTTAGCACGAGCGAGGGTGGTGCGGCGCTTCTTACGAGCAGCCAGGGAACGCTTAATACGAGCCATTGATAATCAACTCCTCTTCTTATAACTAGCGAAGGCCAAGATTGCGCTTCAGGACCTTTACGTCGGCCGGAGCGATTTCGGTCTCGTGGCGGAAATTACGCTTACGCTTTGCACTCTTCTTGGTCAGGATATGGCTCTTGTAAGCCTTGGAACGCATGATCTTGCCAGTGCCGGTGACGCGGAAACGCTTTGCGGTACCGCGATGAGTCTTCATCTTAGGCATTGTCGACCTTCCCTTCTTGCTTCTTTTCAGATTCCTTTTTCTTCTTCGCCGAGTTGGGCAAAGGAGCAATTAGCATATGCATGTTGCGGCCTTCCATCTTGGGCTGCTGCTCAATGACCGCAATATCCTTCAAATCATCCGCGAGACGCTCGAGGATGGAAAGACCAATTTCGGGGTGAGCCATCTCACGACCACGGAACATGATGGTGATCTTCACCTTGCAACCATCTTCGAGGAAGCGCATAACGTGCTTCTTCTTGGTGGTGTAGTCGCCAACATCGATTTTGGGACGGAACTTCATTTCCTTGATTTCGATGCGGCTCTGATTCTTGCGGGCCTGCTTGGCTTTGATGGCCTGCTCGTACTTGAACTTGCCATAATCCATAACGCGACACACAGGAGGCTCGGCATTGGGGGCGATTTCCACCAAATCAAGGCCGGCGGAATCAGCGACGCGCTGAGCTTCGGTCACCATATAGATGCCCATCTGCTGTCCATCATAGCCAATCAGGCGGCATTCGCGTGCCGAGATCTGCTCATTAATCCTAGGTTCCTGAGCTGCTATTGAACTCACCTCTTCTTTCTTCATAAGCTGCAAAACACAATAAAAAAACCCGCGCACAGCGGGCCTACACAAACTTCGAAAAATCGATATTCATGCGACCCATCAGCTTTAGCCGAACCAGGTGGGGATAAACCCTCTTGTTTTGCAACTGTTGTATTGTAGCACACAATTTGCCCGGCGCAAGCGTTTTTTCTGGAGCACACGGGCAAATTATTTGCTATCATTAACACCGCTAAACTACACAGGTGCTAATGCGTGATAGATTATAGCTCATTTTCTTGTGCGGGCGTGGCGGAATTGGCAGACGCGACGGTTTTAGGTGCCGTTCTTTCGGGGTGAAGGTTCGAGTCCTTTCGCCCGCACCATATCTTTTCATCACGAGCCATCCCTTGATGGCTTTTCTTTTACCGTTTATTTCAATTGCATGCTATGCAAATTTGCTACCGTTTCTTGGTGGGGGTACTATGAACAATGCATCAAGCGAAAGGACGCATTATGAACCAAGTTATTAGTAAATGGAACGGCTTGGGTTTGGTAACTCGCATTGTTATCGGCCTGGTCATCGGCGCTCTGCTGGGCATTTTCGCTCCTGCAGATTTGCCCGTAATCCCCCTGTTAGGTACCTTGTTTGTTGGCGCTTTGAAAGCTGTAGCCCCCATCCTGGTATTTTTCCTGGTAAGCGCTACCCTGGCCAACGCCAAGACCTCTGGCTCCATGAAGACCATCGTCATCATGTACGTGTGCAGCACCCTGGTTGCCGCACTGGTTGCCGTAGTTGCCAGCTTCATCTCCCCCACCATCTTGACCCTGGACATCAGCGGTGTTGAGAAGGCTGCTCCCTCTGGCATTGGCGAAGTTCTAACCACCCTGGTAACCAACGCCTTTACCAACCCCGTGACCGCCCTGATGAACGCCAACTACATTGGCATTCTCACCTGGGCCGTTGCCCTGGGCATCGCCCTGCGTGCCGCCAAGGAAGCCACCCGCGACGTATTCACCGACATCTCCAACTGCGTTGCAAAGATTGTGCGCTGGGTTATCTCTTTGGCTCCCTTCGGTATTTTGGGCCTGGTATATTCCTCCATCGCCGAAAACGGCATCGATATCTTCTATGAATATGGCCACCTGATTCTGGTACTGGTTGCCGTCATGCTCATCTGCGCATTGGTTACCAATCCCATCATGGCCTTCATCATTATGGGCAAGAACCCCTTCCCCTTGGTACTGCGCACCCTGAAGGATTCCGGCCTCTACGCCTTCTTCACCCGTAGCTCCGCCGCCAACATTCCCGTGAACATGGACCTGTGCGAAAAGCTGGGCCTGGACAAGAACAGCTACTCCCTGTCCATCCCTCTGGGCGCAACCATCAATATGGCCGGCGCCGCCATCACCATCACCGTTATGTCTATGGCCGCCGCTGCCACCATGGGCATTAGCGTTGACCCTGTATCCGCCGTACTGCTGTGCGTTTTGGCCGCTATTTCCGCATGTGGCGCCTCTGGCGTTCCCGGCGGCTCCCTGCTGCTGATTCCCCTGGCCTGCTCCCTGTTCGGCATTAGCAACGACATTGCCATGCAGTGCGTTGCCATCGGCCTGATCATCGGCGTTATCCAGGACTCCTGCGAAACCGCTCTGAACTCCTCCTCCGACGTTCTGTTCACCGCTGTGGCTGACTACCGTGCAAAAATCAAGGCCGGTATCGATGTTATGCCCGGCAAGGATGCCGTCTACGAAGCCCCTGTGAAGCCTGTCGCAGAAACCGTACTGGAATAGATTCCAAACAGTAGCTCCTTCCTGACTGCTGATCACAAGGCCCCGTTGGCACCTAGCTGACGGGGCCTTTTGTTTGCCCATTTCGCAGAAAGCATGCACACCTCTATCTGGATAGGAGCATCAGCCGAACGTGCGCCCGATAAGGCAAGAGGTCCGCTTCGCTTCCCTCCCTTTCAGGGATGGATCATGCTGTCGGGAAACCATCACTTGCCCCATTACGCAAAAGGGCCCTGCAATATGCGCAGGGCCCTTAAAGGATTCTATGAAAGTGGCGCTTATGCTGCAGTCTTCTCAGTGGACTCCGACTTCTCATCCTTTGCAGGGGCAGGAGCAACCGGAACGGCAGACAGATTAATGGTCGCATCCATCCACTTGCTCTCAATGACATCGATGATGCCCTGAGCCTTCAGCTGCTTCAGAGTGGTGTTCAGCTGCGTGGCCAGCTGCTTATTGGTTGCCAGGCAAGCTGCGCAATAACCCGTGGGAGCCTGGGCCATACCAACGATGTGAGCCTTTACGCCAGCAGTCTTAGCGGCGTAGGTACCAATTACGGCGTCAGCAGCAACATACTGTACGGTACCGTCTGCAAGAGCTGTAAAGGCAGCCTTCAGATCGGCCACATTGGAAAGGGTGCATCTCTCAAACTGAGAGCCAATGGTCCATGCGCTCATGGAAGTGGACTGAGCGGCAATGGTGGAACCATCCTTAGGCAGACCAGCCGTTTCATCAAGGGAGAATAGAGCAATGCCTTTCTGGATGTAGGGGTCAGACTTGGAAAGATCGGAGCTCGCACTTGCGGTGTCATAGCCCAAAGCAAGATCGATAGTACCCGTCTGCAGAGAAGTGAGGGGGTTGGCGCCAGCGTCAACGATTTCCAGCTTCAGGCCCCATTCATCGGCAATAGCAGCCGCGATGTCAACATCAATGCCAACAATCTTGGAAGCCTGGCCTGCCATGGGCGGATTGGTGGTATTAACGCCAACGCGCAGGGTTCCGTCCACGCCAATAACGGGCTTAGATACGCTTGCCTGCTTGCTTTGAGGCGTATAGGTTTCTTTGTTGAAGGGGTTATCGCAACCGGTCAGGGCTAAAGCCATGCCCAAAGCAAGAACGCATCCCATAACGATGCATGCTACGCGCTTTTTCACTCTTTTCCTCCTATTTCGCACAACATCGCTTCTTCGGCTGACCTAGTTTTTGCCCCCACACTCGCATACTGGGGCGGAGCGTTAACCCCTGACCCTCTCGCCCGTGCAGCCCTGTGCTGCTTATCAACGGACGGTACGACTTACCTCTAGAGCGCGCCATGCTCAGCGGTCTCCCGCCTTATGTGGATCCTTTTGACCGCGCCTGCCTTGGAATTGGAAAACCACCTTAGCTTTCCGCAACTACAGACCCGAAAGAAGCATTGCTTCATTTTAGCAGAAGAGACAAGCTTTGACTTTTACTGCGTTCACATTAAGGCACAAACTAGCCGTAATCTTTACAAACGTAAAGACCGTGAAGTCTTTGATAGCTTTTTGTGGACAGATTGATAGCTTTTTGTGGACGCAGTGATAACTTTTTGATCACTTTTTGATAGCGAAAAGGGCCGTTTTGATAGATCCACCCCCTATGATGGGCCCATGTTACAGACAGGACGCACATATCACCGGAAACGTGAAGAAATCGGCCATCGTTCGTTTCCCTCTGCATCCGCCGCCCTTAAGGAAGCTGCTCTTGAGCTGGCTTGGCCCACACGGTGTGCGGTATGCGACGCGCCAGGCGATCTGATCTGCGACACCTGCAGACGAGCCTTGAGGTTTTACGACCCATGGCTCGCCTGCGCAACGTGCGGCGCGCCCTACGGACGCCTGCAATGCTGCGCATGCAATTCATACACCCGCGAAAAGCGCGAGCAAAGCCAAGAGCCCTTGTATTGCCAAAGCGCCGTGCTGTTTGATGGCACAAGCGGCTCTCTCATTCGTTGCTACAAAGACGCTGGCGAACAGCGCCTTGGGGCTCTCATCGCAAACATGATGATGCGCGCTCCTTCCCCTGAAACCTGGAAAAACTTCGATGCAATCTCTTTCATTCCCAGCTCAGAAGAGGCCCTGCTACGTCGAGGTTTCGATCATATGGAGACCATTGCCGAAATAATCACTCGAGCCAAAGGCCTTCCCCTGCTGCGGGCATTCCAGCGTCCCTCCACCACCGACCAGCGAACCCTGACGCAAAGAGAGCGTCACGCAAACATGGAAAGCGCCTTCATACTTCGACCCCAAGTGGCCGCTTTAGGGGCGCCGCCACGCATTTTGCTGGTAGATGACGTCATGACCACCGGCGCAACCCTGGAAGCTGCTGCCATGGCCCTTCGCAACGGAGGCGCAAGTAGCGTGCAGGGGCTCACTTTCGCCCGCGTCATCTAGTTTGCGGCTCTATACGCCCTACAGTAAGGTAAAATGAAGCTGTTGATTTACCACCTATGGAAAGGTTTTTCTCATGGATGCCTACAAGCAGGAATTTATTGAGTTCATGGTTAAAAGCGACGTGCTGAAGTTTGGCAACTTCACCCTGAAAAGCGGCCGCAAGAGCCCCTTCTTCATGAACGCCGGCGCCTACGTTACCGGCGAGCAGCTCATGCAGCTGGGTCGCTACTATGCACAGGCCATCTACAACACCTACGGCCTTGAATTCGATGTTGTCTTCGGCCCCGCCTACAAGGGCATTCCTCTGAGCGTCATCACCTGCATTGCCCTGCACGAGCTGTACGGCAAGGAAGCCCGCTACTGCTCCAACCGCAAAGAGGCCAAGGATCACGGCGCCGACGCCGGTATGCTGCTGGGCAGCGAGCTGAAGGACGGCGACCGTGTTATTATCGTGGAAGACGTCACTACCTCTGGCAAGTCCATTGATGAGACCTACCCCATTCTGATGGCTGCAGCCAATGTTGAGGTAAAGGGCCTGATGGTTTCCCTAAACCGCATGGAAGTTGGCAAGGGCGGCGTTAAGTACGCGCTGGACGAGGTTTCCGAGAAGTACGGCTTCCCCACCGCCGCCATCGTTGACATGGCCGAGGTCACCGAGCATCTGTACAACAAGGAATGCATGGGCCGCGTTGTTATCAACGATGAGCTGAAGGCCGCCATTGACGCTTATTACGAGATGTACGGCGCCAAATAATTCATTTGCCTGAAAAAACGCAGGAGCCCCGCAAAATGAACTGCCTCCCGTTTCTTGGACATAAGAAATGGGAGGTTTTCTTATGTCATCAGATCTCAGGATCAAACACGACGAAGGCTTAAGGAGGCGTGCGGCCGACTTATTTGCGAGGGGCTACGGCTATCGGTCGGC
>JAQXTF010000059.1 GCA_029219345.1 Eggerthellales bacterium | reverse complement strand
ATCCTGAATGGTTTCGTTCAGGGCATGGCCCATGTGCAGAACGCCCGTAATGTTGGGAGGCGGAACCACAATGGTAAAGGTCTCATCAGCATGCTCGCCTTCACCCTTGCTGCGATGAAAATAGCCTTCCTTCACCCATTCATCAAAAATGGGCTTCTCATGAGCGGCAAAGTCGTAATCAACTTTCTTTGCCTGGGCTTCTTCAGCCTTTTTGTTATCAGCCATCTTGAATCCTTCTTCGTATGTGCTGCAATCCGCCTGTGCGGTTTATTCTTCTTCTGCAGCGTTCAGGGCCACAATTTCGGGCTTGGTCTCTCCCGTCACGTCAGTGGCGCGAACGATCACCCTGGAGGCACCCTTAAATTCGGGCAGGTCGTACATGACGTCCATGAGGATGCGCTCGCAAATGGAACGCAAGCCACGAGCGCCCGTAGCGCGCTCCACCGCCTCCTTGGCAATGGCGCGCAAAGCCTCCGGCTCAAACTCCAGCTGGGAGTCTTCGAAGCCAAACATCTTCTCGTACTGCTTGACCAGGGCATTTTTGGGCTCGGTCAGAATACGAACCAGATCATCTTCCGTCAGTTCCTTCAAAGCGGTAACCACAGGAATACGACCAACAAACTCAGGGATCATGCCAAACTTATGCAGGTCCTCGGGAAGAACCTGAGCCAGCAGCTCGGCCTGCTCCTGCTTTTTGCTCTCGGGCAAATCGGAATTGAAGCCCAAGCTGCGCTTGCCTACGCGCTGAGCGATGATATCGGTCAAGCCAACGAAGGCGCCACCCAGAATAAACAGGATGTTGTTGGTGTTAATGTGGATAAGCTCCTGCTGGGGGTGCTTGCGGCCGCCCTGGGGAGGCACGGAAGCATCGGTACCCTCAACAATCTTCAGCAAAGCCTGCTGAACGCCCTCGCCGGAAACATCACGGGTGATGGACAAGTTCTCGGCCTTCTTGGCAATCTTGTCAATCTCGTCAATGTAGATGATGCCAATCTCTGCGCTGGGAATGTTGAAATCAGCCGCAGTAATGAGCTTTAGCAGGATGTTCTCCACGTCTTCGCCCACGTAGCCCGCTTCGGTCAGCGTGGTGGCATCGGCAATGGCGAAGGGCACCTTCAGGGTGCGAGCCAGCGTCTCTGCCAGCAGAGTCTTGCCAGAACCCGTGGGGCCCAAAAGCAAGATATTGCTCTTGGCCAACTCCACATCGTCCTCGTCGGCAATCTCTTCCATGCCAATGCGCTTGTAGTGGTTGTACACCGCAACCGAAAGAGCCCTCTTTGCATCTTCCTGACCTACCACGTGGTCAGAAAGGCGCTGATAGAGCTCATGAGGCGTAGGCAGGTTTTCCAAGGAGGTTTCCTCGGCGTATTCCGCGTCGCGTTCGCAATCGCCATCGCAATCGCAGCCGTGGCAACGAGCATCGTCGCTGCCGTAGTAATCCATCTTGCCGCCGCGGCCCACAATGGCCTCGGCGCAGATGGCAACGCACTCATCGCAGATATTAATGCCATCGGGGCCCGAAACCATGGCATTCGCCATAGATGCAGGCTTGCCACAGAACGCGCAGAAGGGCTCCATGGTGTTGTCGCGATTATTAGCCATGTTCCCTATTATTTCTCTTCGGCAACCTGGCCATGAGAAGTGGCAATCTTGTCAATCAGACCATATGCCAAAGCCTCTTCGGCAGACATATAGTTGTCGCGCTCGGTGTCATGCTGAATCTTCTCAATGTCCTGGCCGGTGTTTTCGGACAGAATCTTGTTCAGGCGCTGGCGGGTCTTCAGCATAAAGTCAGCCACAATGGCAATTTCAGTCTGCTGGCCCTGAGCTCCACCCAAAGGCTGATGGATAAGAACCATGGAGTTGGGCAGGCAATAGCGCTTACCCTTGGCGCCAGAAGACAGCAGAACAGCTGCCATAGATGCGCATTCACCAATGCAAACGGTGGAAACGTCGCACTTGATGAAATTCATGGTGTCAAGAATTGCCAAACCTGCGGTAACAGAGCCACCAGGGGAATTGATGTACAGGGAAATATCCTTGTCGGGATCAACGCTTTCCAGATGAAGCAGCTGTGCAACAACGGTGTTAGCCACAGCGTCGTCAATCTGCTCGCCCAGGAAAACAATACGCTCGTTCAGCAAACGAGAGTAAATGTCATAGCTGCGCTCGCCGCGGGGAGACTGCTCCACCACGTAAGGAATCAGAGCGCCTCGTGCATTCTGAGTCATACCTACCTCACTTTCGACGGCCGCACAAAGGCGGCCGTCATCATCTTATTAACTACGTCGCTTATGATACGTAAAACAAGAACGAAGTTTAGTTTTTGAAAACAATCTGCCACCTAGCAGATGGCACTCAGCTTTTTACTGTTCGAAGGGAACCTCGGTAACAGCGGCTTCAGCCATTGCCATTTCCAGAGCCTTGGAGCGAAGAACGCCCTCGCGAACCATGTGCAGACGGCCAGCCTGCTTCCAGTTCTCATACAGGTCTTCCCACTCGTTGCCAGCGGCCTTGATGAACTCGCCCTGAATCTCGCTCTCAGCAGCCTCAACTTCGTTGTGACGAGCCCAAGCATCCAGAGCCAGGTTCTGCTTAACAATGTCGGCAGCCTGCAGCTTGATGTCCTTCTTCAGCTGGTCAGCGGTGAGGTTCTGTGCCTTCAGGTATGCATCGTAGGTCTGGCCGGAACGCTGCAGCTGCTGGAAGAACTCCTGCAGCAGCTCGGTCTCCTGCTCCTCAACCATAGCTTCAGGAGCCTCATCGGCAACGCGCTCGATCAGAGCAGACAGAACGCGGTCTTCCTTCAGGCGAGGCATCAGGTCGGCCTTCTGCTCCTTCAGAGAATCCATAAGGCGCTCGCGCAGCTCGTCAACGGTTTCAAAGCCGAAGTTGTCCTGCACCCAAGCGTCGTCAACATTGGGGGCCATCTTAACCATGATGCTCTTCACGGTTGCCTTGAAGGAGATGGTCTTGCCCTTCAGATTGTTAACATAAGGAGTTACCTCTTCGCCAACTTCCAGCTCGAACTCAACGGTCTCGCCAGCGGTCAGGCCAGTAACCTTCTCATCAAAAGCAACGGGGAACAGGCCAGAACCGATGGTGTACTGGAACTCGCCAGAGGTGAGCTTCTCCAGAGCAACTTCGCCATCGTAAGCTTCCATAGCCAGGACCAGACGGTCGCCATCGGAGGACTTGGCGTGAGCGCCAGCCTCTTCGAAGCTTGCATACTGCTCGATGATTGCGTCGTACTGCATGTTGAACTCAGCATCGGAAACCTCTTCAGAGGGCATCTCGATAGCTACGGGCTCATAGCTGGTCAGCTCAATCTCATTGCGCAGAGCGATGGTGAAATCAAAGGTGAAATCCTGGCCGGCAACAACATTGGCAACGTCGCCGAATTCAGCCTGGCCAACGGGGAACAGACCAGAGTTGTCAATAGCAACGGGCATAGCCTCATTAACAACTTCTTCAGTAACCATGGCCTTGACGTAATCGGCACCCAGAGCGGAGTCGATAACGGCACGAGGAGCCTTGCCCTTACGGAAGCCAGGGAACTGATACCTCTGAGCAGCTTCCTTGTATTTAGCGTTGATCTTCTTGTCAACTTCAGCAGCTTCAACGGTAACCACGATCTTAGCGCGATTATCCTCAAGCTTTTCTACGTTAATTTCCACGTAATCCTCCATCATTACTTTTCCAATTGCGTAGCCGCAATCAATTACTAAAGGGACGCATATGTTCCAAGACATATGCAACGAAACATTATCCCATAACTATATGCAAATGAGAAGGAAATCGGCAAAAGAATCAGCTGATTCAAGGCACAAAAAAAGGCCGCCCCAGCGGCCCCCGCGCCCCCCTCAGGGCGCAAAAACGCCCTTTATGAGCACGACGTCCTATCCTCCCACGGACTGCACCGCAGTACTTTCGGCGATGGCAGGCTTAACTGCCGAGTTCGGAATGGGTTCGGGTGATCCCTGCCTCCATGGTCGCGCTCATAAAGGG
>JAQXTF010000058.1 GCA_029219345.1 Eggerthellales bacterium | reverse complement strand
CATGCGGTCGCCAATCATGACAGAATCGGCTGAATGGGTGCCCAGGATCTCCAGGCCCGTACGCATCATCAGCGGGTTCGGCTTGCCCACGTAGTAGGCGTTCACCCCCGTGGCCACCTCGATGCTGGCCACCAAAGCCTTGCAGGCAGGCTTGAAGCCACCTTCAATGGGGCCCGTGATGTCAGAGTTGGTGGCAATGAGACGCGCGCCCTTGTTCACCAAATTCATGGCAATCTTGATGTGTTCAAAGCGGAAGTCATCGGTCTCCCCCACCACCACGTAATCGGGGTCGATATCGTTGAAGAAGATGCCCGCATCATGCAGGGCGTTGTGCAGCCCGTGGTCGCCAATGATGTAGGCGCTGCAGCCGGGCTTTTGGGTGGCCAAGAAGCGGGCCGTGGCCAGGGCGCTGGTGTAGAAGTGCTCGGGTTCCACCTCAATGCCCATGCGCTGCAGCTTGCGATGCAGCTCAAAGGGAGTCTTGTCAGAAGCGTTGGTCAGAAACAGGTAGCGCTTGCCTTCGCGCTTGAACCATTCCACCAGGTCAGCGGCACCAGGCAGCGCCTTGTTGCCGTGGTAGACCACGCCGTCCATATCGCAGATGAAGCCGCTCTTGGAGCGAATGCGCTCCAGAGTCTCGGCGTCTTTGTACAAGTTATTCATGTACATCCTTTCAATTTGAATCAAGCAACAAAAAGCTCAGTTGACATTTCTTGGAAAAAAAATATAAGTATATTGCATTTTTGTCCACCTTTCGCGAAACTCTCGTTTTTTGACGCGGCGAGCAGGCCCGCCGCTCAAACCAGAAGCATAAAGCATCTATCCGAAGCGGCCAGAAACGTAGTCGGCCGTGCGCTGGTCGGTGGGGCCGTTGAACAACTGCTGGGTGGGAGCGAACTCCACCAGATCGCCCAGCAGGAAGAAGGCCGCGTAGTCGGACACGCGCACCGCCTGCTGCATGTTGTGGGTGACCATAATCACCGTGTAGTCCTGCTTCAGCTGACCCACCAGCTCTTCAATCTGGCCCGTGGAGATGGGATCCAGGGCGCTGGTGGATTCATCCAGCAACAGAACCTGGGGCTTTACCGCCAGGGCGCGGGCGATGCACAGACGCTGCTGCTGGCCGCCGGAAAGGCCCAGGGCGCTCTTCTTCAGGCGGTCCTTCACCTCGTCCCACAGGGCCGCGCCGCGCAACGACTCCTCCACCAGGGCATCCAGCTCGGCCTTGCCGCACATGCCGTGCACCCTGGGGCCGTAAGCCACGTTGTCGTAGATGCTCATGGGGAACGGGTTGGCCTTCTGGAACACCATGCCCACGTTCTTGCGCAGCTGGGTGACGTCCACCTTGGGGGCGTAGATGTCGGCGCCGTCAAAGAGCACGCGGCCCTCGATGCGCACGCCCTCCACCAGGTCTTGCATGCGATTCAGCGTCTTCAAGAACGTGGATTTGCCGCAGCCGGAAGGGCCAATAAGGGCGGTCACCTGATTGGCGGGAATGTTGATACACACGTCGTGCAAGGCGTGGTGGCTGTCGTACCACAGGTTCAGATTCTCAATTTCAAAAACGTTCATTTAATTCTCCTTGGGGCCCAGCTTGGACGACGCCAAGTTGGCAGCAAAGTTCAATAGGAAGGTGAGCAGCATCAAGATGGTGGCCACGGAAAAGGCCACGTCCAGCTCGCCGCGCTCGGTTGCGTACACGTACAGGGCCACGGTAAGGGTGGCGCTGGAGGATTGCAGGGCGGTCATGAAGCTGTTCAGAATCAGGCCGAAGCCCGCCGTGTACAGGAGCGCCGCCGACTCGCCCACGATACGGCCGATGGAAAGGATGCAGCCCGTGGCAATGCCGTCCAGGGCGTTGGGCAGCACCACCGTGCGAATCATGTGCCACTTGCCGCTGCCCAGGGCCAGGGCGCCCTCGCGGTAAGCCACCGGCACGGTTTTCAGGCTCTCCAGGGTGTTGCTGATGATGGTGGGGAGCACCATGACCACCAGGGTCAGGCCGCCTGCCAGAATGCCCGCCTTCAAACCCAGCAGCTGAATGAAGAACAGCATGCCTACCAGGCCAAAGATTACCGAGGGAATGCCCGTGAGGGTTTCCACCGCAAAGCTGATGGCGCGCACCAGCTTATGGTTGGTGGCATACTCGTTCAGATACACGGCCGCGCACACGCCCAGGGGAATCGCGATGGCCATGGCCACCAGCACGATGTAGAGGGTGTTCAAGATGTTGGGCAAAATGCCAATGGTGTCCTTCACGTAGCTGGACTGGGTGGTGAGCAGCTCGGCGGTAATGCCGGGCACGCCGCGGAAGAAGATGTAACCGATGATGGCCGCAAGGATCAGGCACACCACCACGCCGCTGCCGTATACCAGGCCCTTCAGGGTGGCGTCCTTAGCGTGGCGGCGCCGAGAAAAGTTGCTGCTCATTACTGCTCCTTCCTGCGAGCGATGATGTTCAGCACCACGTTCACCAGCACGATGAACACGAACAGCACCAGGCCCACGGAGAACAGCGCCTCGCGGTGCAGGCTGCCGTAAGAGGCATAGGACATTTCGCTGACAATGGCGGTGGTCAAGAAGCGCACCGACTCGAACAGAGCCGGCATGTTAGCCACGTTGCCCGCCACCATGATGATGGCCATGGCCTCACCCAGGGCACGTCCAACACCCTGGATGATGGCCGTGGCCACGCCGCTGCGGGCGGCATGGAGGGAAACCTTGAAGTAGGTCTCGGTGTTGGTGGCGCCTAAAGCCAGGGAGCCTTCTTCGTATTCCTTGGGCACCGCGTCCAGCGCGGTGGAGGAAACGTTCACAATGTAGGGCAGAATCATGATGGTGAGCACCACAATGGCCGCCAGCAGCGTAGCGCCGCTAGAAAGGTTGAAGGCGCCCTGCACCGCGGGCACCAGCACAATCATGCCCACCAGGCCGTACACCACCGAGGGGATGCCCGCCAAGAGCTCCACGGCGCTGCGAATGATGCGGCCCGACTTCTTCCCCGCGTACTTGGACAGAAACATGGCGGTGAACAGGCCCAACGGCAAGCCCACCACCAGGGCGCCCAGGGTGCCGTACACGCTGGTGAGGATGAAGGGCAGAACGCCGAACTGGCCCTTGCCCGGGTTCCACACCTGACCCAGCAGGAATTCCACGGGGCCAATTTCCGCGATGGCGGGAATACCCGAGATAATCAGGTACACCGTGATGCCCACTACAAAGCCAATGGACAAGATGCCGCAAGCGAAGAAGGTGCCGTGGAAGATAGCTTCTACGAATGATTTCTTGTTGTTCATGAGAGTTGCTCCTTAGCGCGCAGGGCGGCACCCGCATGGATGCCGCCCCACTTGTGCGCTGGATTTATTTGGCAACGGGCACTGCGCCAGCTTCGCGGATGAGGTCAGCGGCCTTTGCGCTGGTGGCGAAGTCAACAAAGGCCTGAGCCGCCGGGGACAGCTGAGCGCTCTCGGAGATGATGAAATTGAAGGGGCGCTGGATGGCGTAGGTGCCGTCCAGAACGGTGGCCTCGGAGCAGGCAACGCCGCCGATGGTGAGGGCCTTCACGCCGTTCTTGCCCTCAACGGAGGAGAGGGATGCGTAGCCGATAGCGTTCTTGGAGCTGGACACGGCGGTGATCACTGCGCCGGTGGAGGTGAGCTCCTGGTCGAGCTTGCAGGAGTCGGCGGTCTTGGTGATAGACTCAAAGCCGTCGCGGGTGCCGGAGCCGCTTTCGCGACCGATGCAGGAAATCTCCAGGTCAGCGCCGCCTACTTCGCTCCAGTTGGTGATCTTGCCGGTGAAGATGTCGGTCACCTGGGCCAAGCTCAGGTCGGATACCTGGCTATCGGCGTTCACGATGACGGCGATGCCGTCCAGGCCTACGGTAATGGACTTCAGGCCGGTCTCGGAATCCTTCAGGTCGCGGGAAGCCAGGCCCACATCGGTGGTCTTGTTCTTGGCGCATTCAATGCCCGTGCCAGAACCGGTGGCGTCGTAGGTGATGGTTACGCCCTTGTTGTCGGCCATGAAGGCCTCGGACAGAGAGCCGATAACCTTTTCCATGGAAGTGGAGCCGTTGGTGGAGATGCTGCCCGAAAGCGCGCTAGCAGAATCAGAAGCGGAGGCAGAACTTGCGGAAGAGCCGCAACCTGCCAGAGAGAACACCAGCAGGGCGCTGGCGGCGGCACCAGCCGCGATCTTTCCCAAAGTCTTGAATTTCATGTTCGTCCTTTCAAAAGGGTTGTTTACGTCAGTTTTTCGAACTGCACGTATTGAACCGCCCCCATGAAAAGGACTTGTCAGGCATATGCAAAGCTCATTTCAGGCTTTTGTCAGGCTTTTGCAAAGAGGCGCGGCGAAAAACCTATCAAACGACCGGGCCAAGACCGCTCAATCCAAAAACTCGCTTGAATTTGGCAGAAAATCTCAGTTTTTCTAGTGAAACTTAAGCTCAAGCCATCTTATGCTCCGCGTTTGCCCAGGTGGCGCTCAGCCGCATCCTCGAAAAGCGTCATTTCGGCAATGAAAAGTGCGCAATCCGCTAGAAAAACTGAGATTTTCTGCCAATTTTGGGGCAATTTCAGGATTTGCCTTATAGCAGTAGAGCCAATTGCCGGCCTTCGAGAAGCAGTCGGCGAGAGATCACGCTTTCATGAGCGCGTTTATACAAACCCCCTCGCGGCAGTGGGTTCACCGCGAGAGGCGAAGTAGAACAAAGCCTGGTTTCCCAGACCAACGCGGGCCACAACATCGCGCGCCAGCCGCACGCGAAAGCCCATGATGCCGTGGCGCTAAACCGCGCCATGCGCCTAGACAGCTACACCCCAACATTTCTGGAGCAAAATGCAGTCGCCTGCTTCCAACGCTGGATTGCCCCCGCTTTCCTTAGAACGTTTTCAGCATCTTGTTAAGGATCCCGCTTAGCACAACGGCGTCTTCCATGTCTATCTCAAGACAACCGCCCACCTTAGCAGGCACCTCCACCGCCCGTTCCTTCAGGGCCTCGCCCGCTTCGGTAAGGGTTACGTCCAAGTTGCGCCTGTCAAGGCCGCGAGCGCGGGTGACCAGGCCTTTCTTTTCCAGCGCCTTCAGTACCGGCGTCAGCGTGCCCGAATCAAGATGCAGCAACTCGCCCATTTCCTTGCTGTTGATGGAGCGATGCTCCCACATAACCATCATGGTTACGTACTGGGTGTAGGTCAGGTCAATCTCATCCAAGAAAGGACGGTAGCGCTTGACCACCTCACGGGCACAGGCATACAGAGGAAAGCACAGCTGGTTTTCCAGCTTGAGCACGTCATATTTATCGGTCATATCTTCCCCCCTGTAAATCGGTACGCCATAGACAGGCCACATTATACCGTGTTACAGCACCCTCTCAATGGCCGCGCAGTTGTTGCAGATGCGCAGCGCGGTATCTTCGCTGGTCAGAGCCTGATGGTCAGTACGGCAGCAGCCTACGATTTCGTCAGCCCAACCCTGTTCTAGCACCATCTTGGCCAGCCATTGGCTTGCCTGGGGGTATGCTTTCTTCACTTTGCAGCCCGGGAAAAACTATGTTGCCATCTCTTCCCTTTTCCTCTTGCCAATTGGCGCTTTTGATTCGCTCTCATCATAGGCAGACGCCCCGCGCAATTCAACGAAAAGGGCTTGTGCAAGTCGTACAAAGATTTCCGGGGTCTTCATCGGAACGCCCGCAACGAACGCTTGCGTGACATGCGGGCTCTTCCCCGCCTATGATGCAGAGTGTAAGATAGCTTTGAACGAAAGGAGCAGCCATGAAAGTGAACGAGGCCATCTCCCTTGCCCGCAAAGCCGCGGGCCTGACCCAAGAGCAGCTAGCGAGCCGTGTGTATGTGACGCGTCAGGCCGTGAGCCGCTGGGAAACCGGCGAAAGCGAACCCAGCATCGACATGCGCAAAATGCTGGCGGAGGTGCTGGGCGTGCCCGTGATTGACCTGCTGGATTTGCCCGACGAGCCCGCTTGCCAATGCTGCGGCACCCCCTTCAGCGTGCCCAACATGCCCTTTGGCACCAACGCCGACGGCAGCGAGAATCCCGATTTTTGCGCCTGGTGCTACGACCACGGCACCTTCACCAGCGACGGGCTGGATGAAATTATCGAGCGCAACGCGCCCTTCCTCATGCAGGCCACCGGCTACACCCAGGAGGAAGCCGTGTCGTTCATGGGCGCCCTGTACCCCAGCCTGAAGCACTGGGCATCTACCGCCAACGAGAATCGCAGTGCCAACGCGAAACGGAGCAAACTGTACGTTTGCCCTGATTGCAGCAATATTTTGTGGAGTATGGGCAGTGCCAATATGAGCTGCTGCGGCAACGCGCTGGTACCTCTTGTCGCCGTGTCATGCCCCGAAGGCTTCGCCACCAAAACCTACGCAGACGGCTGCGATGTGGTTGCCTTGAACAGCCCCATGACCAAGGAGGATTACGTGACCTTCGTGGCGGCCATAGGCGATGACTTGGTGCGCATCAAGCGCCTGTACCCTCAGCAGGAGGCGCTGGCCAGCTTTTTCAGGCAAGGCCCCTGCACTTTCTACGCCTGTTGCAGCAACGGCACCCTGTATCGCCTGTAATTTCTTGCCCCCGTACGCGAATATGACAAAAGCGCCCGGGGCTTTTTTGTCACGTTTTCCGCCCCATCCCGCGCTACGACACTCCGTCCCCGCGCCAAAAAGGCGCCACCCCCAAAGTGGTCCTCGGGGGTGGTTAAAGAAAGGATAGGGTGCAAGATCCTACACATCTTACACCGTACAGCAAGGGCGGAAGAGAAAGAGTGGAGGGTCGCCCGAGCTTGCAACTATAGGGGCAAACAAAACGCCCGCGGCCATCAGGCTCACGGGCAAAGAGGAGACACAGAAGTTTTCGCAGTTCGCAGGCGAGTCCCAGTGTTGGCAGGAAACCTGGCACCACCCGGCGACCCGACTTCGTTCCTCCCTGTTTCAAGAAACGTCACGGTGACCTACTCGCCGAGGATTCTCACCTCATTCAGCCGGCCCTTGCGGGCTAAGTGGCGCGCATTTCATTTGCTGATTGTATTTTGCGCCTGGCGAAAAATGGATTCAAGAGCATTTCGCAGTTGGGTTACATTAGACCCGCCCATGTAAAAAATGTGACAGTTTTGCCCCGGGCGCTTTTGTCATAATTGCGTCACAAGGCCTTACGCGGCGTGAAGGAAAGCCACCGTCTGGGCAATTTGCTCCTCAGAGGTAATCTTGGCGGCATTGTCGCCCTTCTGGAAGCCGTAGGACCCGAACAGGGCGTGATTGCCGCCAGCAATTTCCAGCTCGCTTACAAGGGAAGCAACGTTGGACTGGTACTTCTCGTGGGAATCGCGGTTCAGCACGCCATCCTCCGTGCCGTGGATGCAATAAACATCCAGGTCGGTGTCGGTAAGGTCCTTAGTGGAGAAAGCCGCCAGCAGCACCAGGCCCTGCAGCTGATCGGCGTGGTCGTCCGCGTACATGGCGCTCATGGCGCCGCCCAAGGAGTGGCCGCCCACAAACCAGCGCTCCACCTGGGGCGCCGCCTTCATGGCCTGGTCAGCCGCGGAAATGTTCATAAACGCGTGGTTCAGCGGCATCTTCACCAGCACCACCTGCCAGCCATCGGCGGCCAGCGCGTGCATCAGGGGCGCGTAGGCGGTAAATTCCACGTTGGCACCCGGATAAAACACCAGGCCACGAGTGCTTTCGGGGCTCGCATCAGGACCGCTGAAGACCACCTGGTCATCGCTTGCCTGCACCGTCACGGCGTTGTCGCTTTCCAGTGCCGCCAAAGCCCTTGCATCAGCGCGATAATAACCGCCGAAATACACCACGCATGCCACCAGGCACACGCAAACGAGGGCTCCCAAAACCCCTGCGACAATACGTCCACAACGCGTCTTCTTTTGAATCATGGAATTGCCCCGCTCAAGAAAAATGTGACGAAATTGCCCCGGGCGCTTTTGTCATGTTTGCGTCCCGGGCAAAGACGTCTTTGGTAACGAATAAACGATATGCACCGTACCACTTTTACTGATGGCGCGCTACCCTGCGCACTTGCTGCTGGCTTTCCTTGTGCAGGGTGGCGCACACGTCGGCAATGACGAACAGGGGGAAAGCGGCCAGAATAACCATGATGAAAAGCATGGCAAAAAGTGATGAAAGCATGTGCGGCCTCCCAACGTCTCAGGTGTCTGTGTGACGCACATACTACGCTGATGCTGGTTTATGGCTGGGTTATTATTGGGACAGTAGAAAACTTTCTTGAAAAAATGTGACGAAATTGCCCCGGGCGCTTTTGTCATGTTTTCGGGTACGTTTGCTTGTATAATGCCGTCAACAAGAAAGCCCCAAGGAGGAAAACATGATCCGTCGAATCATCCACATCAACCAGAACCTTTGCAACGGTTGCGGCGCCTGCGCCAGCGCCTGCCACGAAAACGCCATTGGCATGGTGAACGGCAAGGCCACGCTGCTGCGTGACGATTATTGTGACGGCCTGGGCGATTGCCTGCCCGCCTGCCCCACCGGCGCCAGCACCTTCGAGGAGCGCGAGGCCGCCAGCTACGATGAAGCCGCCGTGAAGGCCAACCAGCAGGCCCTGGCCGCTGCCGCCTCCGCGAAAGACGGCGCCCCCTTCACCCCTGCCCCGTCCCAGCTGCACAACTGGCCCATCCAGATCAAGCTAGCTCCCGTGACCGCACCGGTGTTTAACGGCGCCCATCTGCTTATTGCCGCCGACTGCACCGCTTACGCCTACGCCAGTTTCCATGAACGCTTCATGGCCGGCCGCGTGGTGCTCATGGGTTGCCCCAAGCTGGACGGCGTGAATTACGCTGACAAACTCACCCAGATTTTCGCCACCAACAACATTAGCGACATCACCTTCACCCGCATGGAGGTGCCCTGCTGCGGAGGCCTGGAGTTCGCTATCAAGAACGCCATCGCCGCCTGCGGCCGCACCATTCCCCTGACGGTGGTCACCATCGGCATTTCCGGCGATATTCTGAGCGAAGAGTAGCGCGCCGTCGCAAGGAAAAGAGGTCACCATGGTACTTTCAGGATGCCAAGGCAAGCAAGACATTTCCGTTGAGGAAAAAATTTGCCCCCAGTGCGGCCACGAGATTGAGATTTTCTCCGTTGACCCCCAGGCCGTGTGCGAAAACTGCGGCTTTACCATTTACAACGATTCGCTGAACTGCGTTCAGTGGTGCCAATACGCCCGCCAGTGCGTGGGTGATGCACAATACGAGCAGCTCATGGCGGTGGCCCAAGCGCAAAAGGAGCGCAAGCAGGCCGCCTTGAGGGAGAAAATGGCGCAGCAGATGCAGGAGCAATAAGGAGCCCCATGAAGCCCCAGTTTTCCCGTACGCAGCTCTTGTTGGGAGCCGAAGGCGTTAAAGCCTTGGCCGCGTCGCGCGTGTGCGTGTTCGGCGTGGGCGGTGTAGGCGGCTACGTGGTTGAGGCCCTAGCCCGCGCGGGCGTGGGCGCGCTGGACATCGTGGACGCCGACAACGTTGACGTAAGCAACCTGAACCGCCAGATTATCGCCACCTGGGATACGGTGGGGCAGCCAAAAGTGCAGGTCATGGCCCAGCGCATTGCCTCCATCAACCCCGACTGCCGCGTAACGGCCCACCAGTGCTTTTATCTGCCTGAGCAGCGCGACGCCTTCGATTTTTCCCAATACAACTACGTGGTGGACGCCATTGACACCGTCACGGCAAAGATTGACCTGGTGCTAGCTGCCGGCGAGGCGGGCGTGCCCATCATCAGCGCCATGGGAGCCGGCAACAAGCTGGACCCCACCCGCCTGGAGGTGGCCGACATCTACGACACCAGCATGTGCAAGCTGGCCAAAGTCATGCGCAAAGAGCTGCGGGTCCGCGGCGTTAAGGCCCTGAAGTGCGTCTATTCCAAAGAAGAGCCCGTGAAAATCACGGCAGAAGCCGCTGCTGCGGTAGGCCTGCCCACCGAAGGCAAGCTGCCCCCGGGGTCGGTGTCTTTCGTGCCCAGCGTGGCCGGCCTCATCATTGCCGGCGAGGTGGTAAAGGACCTTATCGCGCAGGGGGCGCGGTAGCTGTAGCGGCGGAAAAACGTGACAGAAATGCCCCGGGCGCTTTTGTCATATTTGAGTTACAGCAACGTAGAGGCCAGGGAAAAGCCAATCGCGGCAAGGACCACAGCGGCAGCGTAGGTGGCCAGCAGGTAAGCGGCGCTCTTGGCGCCTTCCCCGCTATTGACCAGCAGTTTTGCCGCATCCAAGTTCACCGAAGACAGGGTGGAAAAACCACCGCAAAAACCCGTCAGCAGCAACGCAGCAGGATGGGCGCCCAAGCCCAGCGCCAAAAAGACGCCCGCCAGGAAGCAAGCCAGGCAGTTCACGCAGAAAGTGCCTCGGGGAAACCAGCCTGCGCGGACTTTGTCCAGGGCGTCAATAAGCGCGGCGCGGCACACGGCGCCAGTAGCACCGCCCAGACCCACCAGCAAAACCAGCGCAGCACTCATGCCTTATCGCCTCCCCTGCACAACCATGCGGCAAGCAGCGCGGCGCCGAAAGTCAGCACCAAGGTTATCGCCACATATCCGCAGGCCATGGCAGCGTTTCCGCTGTTCACAAGGGCGATGGCATCAGTGCCCACGGCGCTCATGGTGGTAAAGGCCCCCATGAAGCCGGTGTTGATTACCTTAACGGCCGCCGCCGAAAGGCCACCCCGCACCACCCCGTGGTTAAACACCAGAAAGATCAAAAACGAGCCCAGCGTATTGGCCAGCAAAGTGCCCAGGGGGAACCCCGCCACCACGCCAAAGGGCAGGCTCTGCACGCAAAAGCGCAGAACAGCGCCGCAAAAACCCGCCGCGGCAAGAGCCGCGTACAACCTGGGTTTTGAAATTGTCTTGGAAGCTTGCGCCATCGGCTACGCGCAATGATCTGCAACGTAGGCGGTCCACTGAGCGTCCAGCGCGTCCACGAAACGCTGGATGGCCTCAGGATCTTTCATGCCCACCGGCTGCCCGTCAATAACGCTGATGGGCTTCACAAAAGCGCTGGAGGACGACACGAACACCTCGTCGGCAGCCATCATCTCGGCCACGTCGAAGGGACGCTCCTCCACGGGAACACCCAGGGTGGCACAGGCCTGCAGCAGGTGCTTGCGGGCAATACCCGGAAGAATCAGGTTGTCGGCAGGATGGGTGATGAGCACGCCGTCTTTTAGCAGGTGAATGTTGCAATGGGCGCACTCGGTCACCAGGCCATCGCGCACGAAGATGGCCTCCTGAGCGCCGGCATCGCGGGCCTCGGTTTGCACTAGGCAGTTGATCTGCAGGTTCAGGGTCTTCACGTTCAGCATATGGTGGCGCAGGTCGGGGAAAGTCACCGCCGCGCACACCGAGCCGCCGGTCTTGAAAGCCCTGGGCTGGGCATATACCAGCAGGTTGGGGTCAACATCAGGAAAAGCGTGGTCGCGCAGGTCGGTACCGCGGGTGGCCTGCCAGTACAGGAAAAGGTCCTGGTCATCGGCGGCTTCCACCACCTGATGCAAAATGGCCGCCAGCTCCTCGCGGGTAAAGGCGGGCTGCAGCTTCACCATGCGCATGCTGTTGAAGAAGCGGTCCAGATGGTCCTCTTCGTACATGATGACGCCGTCAACCACCATGGTGGCGTCGTACACGCCGTCACCGAAGAACACCACGCGGTCAAGGGCGGGGATCATCAGCTCTTCCAATTCGCACATTTCACCGTTGTAATAACCGACGTTTTTCATAGCAATCTCTTTTCCAAAAAA
>JAQXTF010000057.1 GCA_029219345.1 Eggerthellales bacterium | reverse complement strand
GCGCTATTCGGTGCTCACCGCATCCACCAACGACATCATTCGCGCCCTGGCCGACGGCGCCGCCGACATTGGCTTTGCCTACGTGATGGAGCAGCAGCTATCCAGCCTGCAGGCGCAGCTGAGCAAAAACCACCTGACCTTCGCGGCGCTGGCGCGCACCGGCGCCCTGCTCTACCAGGGAAAACGCTACGAACCCGCTGACGTCAACGAGCCCATTGGCCTGGTGCAGGGCTACGAGGACGAGTTCACCCTGAAGTCTTACTGGAGCAGCCAGGGCGCAAACGACGGGAAATCGCCCGCCTTCCGCGTGTCGGTGGTCACCAACAGCGACCGACTTATGACGGAGATGCTGGAGCACACGGGGCTGTGCAACATGAGCTGCCAACCCCTGGGGGAAAACGCCACGCCCGTGCCCTACGAGGGAAAGCCCCTGTTCCAGGACGAGGAGCCGGTGATTTTCGGCTTTATTTGCCGCGCCGACCAAAAGCTCAAGCAGGAGGCTTTGGAGTTTTTGCGCTTCGCCAAGAAAACCCTTGCCTAAAGTTAAGTTGCATACGTTACGCTTGAAAAAACCATTCCTTCGAAAGGATTTTCATGAACATCATTTCGCGTCGCACGTTCCTCCGCTTAGCAGCCGCCGCCGGCACCCTGGGCGCCCTGAGCGCTACGGGCTGCGCTTCTTCTGCGGCTTCCACCAGCAGCGCCGCCAGCACTCCCCTCTCGCCTGAGCCGCAAGCCTGCTTCTTCCTCATGAGCGACGTGCACATCAGCAGCGGCAGCGATGCGGCCACCATCCGCTTTCGCCAAGCCCTGGCCGACATCAACGCCCTGGAGCCCAAGGTTAACGCCATTGTGGTGAACGGCGACCTTTCCGACACGGGCTACGCCGAAGAGCACGAGATTTTCAAACAGGTGGTGGACGAATCTGCCTTTGACCTGGACAAAGACTTCGTTATTTCCATGGGTAACCACGATTATTGGTATGCCGACGACGCCAGCAACACCGAAATGACCCAGAAGCAGAAGGATGATTTCGTAGCCTTCTACAAGCTGCCCGGCCTGTACTACGACACCACGGTGGCGGGCCAGCACGTGGTGGTCCTTGGCCCCGACCTGTTCAACCCCGTGCACAATTGGGTGCATTTTGACATGACCATCACCCAGCTGAACTGGCTCGATGAGCTGCTGGCAGCCGACGCCGCCAAGGGCGTGCACACCTACGTTGTGTGCCACGAGCCCCTGGTGGACACCGTTCCTGGCAGCGAAGCCGGCTCCTGGGGCTCCCAGAATTCATTCGTCGACCCCGACAAGATTTACGCCGTTGTAAGCAAGTACCCTCTGTGCATCTTCCTTACGGGCCACACTCACGTATTCCCCGGCGTTGAGGCCAGCGATCCCAACCGCCCCATTTTCGCCAACGACGGCTCTTGCGCCCGCAGCTACCGTCCTGGCACCGGAGAGCGCGGCTCCTGGGGCCTGCGCATGCTGGTGTACGGCGACCACCTGGAGTTTGGCATCCGCGACTTCGAGGAGCATCACTGGGAAGGCGACCCCATCATCGTGCCCTTCACCCGCTAGGGCGAAGAAGGCATCCCCCGGCACTTTGCCATGCTTACAACCAGGGTCACGAAACAGTGACAAAACGGCAGATAAGGCCGTGAATTCTTCTATAATTGAGCCATGGCAACCCTTGAACTCATACTCCTTTTACTGGCGGCCGTGCTTGTCTCGGCCGTCCTGGATCAGTTCATCCCAAAAGTCACCAGCCCCCTCATCCAAATTGCCATGGGCCTGGCCATCGCCCTGTACGCCGAGGGCCAGATTGACGTGGAACTCGACCCTGAGCTGTTCCTGGTGCTGTTCGTCGCCCCCCTGCTCTACAACGACGCCCGCGAGGCCGACAAGGGCGCACTGTGGAAGACCAAGCGGCCCGTGCTTTCCCTGGCCATTGGCCTGGTCATCGTCACCGCCCTCATCGTGGGCTTTGCGGTGCACGCCCTCATTCCCGCCATTCCCCTGACGGCCGCTATCGCCCTAGGCGCGGCCCTGGGCCCCACCGACGCCGTGGCCGTGGCATCGCTGCCCAAAACCCTGAACATCGGCGAGCGCGAGCAGAGCATCCTCAAGGGCGAATGCCTCATCAACGACGCCTCAGGCATCGTATCGTTCCAGTTTGCCGTGGCCGCCTGCATCTATGGCGCGTTTTCCCTGGTAGACGCAGGAATCGCCTTCCTGGTCAGCTTCTTCGGCGGCATCCTAGTGGGTTTCGTGCTGGGCGCCCTGACCAACATCATCTCCAACGGCGTGCGCCAAATTGGCCTGGACAGCACCACCTTCCACGTGCTGTTTGACGTGTTCACCCCCTTCATCGTGTTCCTGGCGGCCGAGCCCCTGGGGGCCAGCGGTGTCATTGCCGTGGTCACCGCCGGCCTGGTAAGCACCATGGGAAAACGCCAGCTGGCCCCCTCGGTTTCCAAGCTGAACATCGTATCCAACTGCGTATGGCACGTGTTTTCCTTCGGTCTCAACGGCATCGTGTTCGTTTTGCTGGGCACCCAGCTGCCCAAGGCCATGGAAAGCACCTGGGAAAGCCTCACCTTTGACAACGGCTTCCTTATTACCATGGTGCTGCTTATCGCCCTGCTGGTGGAACTGGTGCGCTTCCTGTGGCTTCTGGGCTGCGAAGCCGTTCACGCCCGCCACCAGCAGAAACCCCCGCTAACCAAGGGCATCGTGAAAAGCGCGGCCCTTATGACCCTAGCCGGCGCCAAGGGCACCGTGACCCTTTCCATCGCCTTCTCGCTGCCCCTCTTCAACGCCTTTGGCGGCCCCTTCCCCCAGCGTCAGCTGATCATCTTCCTGGCCAGCGGCGTCATCCTGATCACCCTGTTGCTGGCCAACTTCTGCATTCCCATGCTGGCGGGCACCAAGAAAACCCCCGCCAACGACGCCCAGCGCAGGGCCGCCGAGCGCGAGGCCTTCATTGACGTGCTGCGCGATGTCATCGAGCAGCTGGCGCACCGCGTCGAACCCCGCACCCGCCGCGCTACCCAGGCCGTCATCAAGACCTACAACGACCGCATCGATCGTCTGAAAACCAGTGACACCGATGACGAAGATGACCCCGTCATGGTGAAGTTGCGCCTGAAGGTGCTGCAATGGGAACGGGAATACGCCCAAAACGCCCTAACCCTGGGCCATGCGAAAGAGGAAACGGTGGACCGCGTGCTGCTCACCCTTGACCGCCGCGAGCGCCTGCTGCTGCACGACAAGGTTTCGGCAACGGCGGCAGCGCGCCTGAACCGCTGGAGCTCGTTTCTAAAGGCCAGCCGCAACGACCTCATGGACAGCCTACCTCTGGTTTCCGTAAGCGAAGAGGCCGCCGACCGCCAGCAGCTTCACCTGCAGTGCGCCCACTACGCCAACCACCAGCTGCGCGATCTGCTGAAAAACAGCGGCGACATTCCCACGGAATACGTAAGCGCCCTGCTCATGGAAAGCAACCGCGCCATACGCTCACTGCAGCCCCGCATGCCCAGCATCACCCGCATAACCGCTAACGACGAGGCGGTGGACAACGTTTTGCGCCACGCTCTGGCCCTGGAAATGGAAGGCATCAACGCCATGCAAGAAGAGGGCCGCATCAGCCACGCCTATGCAAAACGCCTGTTAGAAAACGTGGCGCTAATGCAACTTGACCTGGAAGAAAAGATATAAAAATAGATTCATCTTATTCGTCAGAAAGAAATTGTCATGAACGAGAAGCTCCAAGCAAAGATCGATCTCATCGCCGACAACTACATCACGGTAAGCAAGTCTGGAAGACTCGACATGACCATGGTCGCGTCTTTGGGCGCACTGCTTTTCACCGCAGAGAACGTCACCGCAGACGAACAGAAGATTCGCGACTGCCGCAAGATTCTCAAGGACAAAACGGGAGTTTTCAGCAACTTCAGGGGCTACACCAATCTGGCAACCCTGTGCCGCATGACCATGCAGGAAGACCCCGAGGCCTGGCTGGATAGCGTGCTGAAGGCATACGAGTGCGTAGCCGAGGGCAAGGCCAAGTTGCTGCGCAGCGAGAGCCTGGTGCTCACCGCCATGGCAATTGCCGCCTAGGCAGACCCCGCCGACTATCAGCGCGTTGCCAATGAGGCATGGGAGCTTCTGCACAAGATGTCCGAGGTTCATCCCCTGCTCACCAGCCAGGAGGACCTGACCGTTGCCGCCATGATGGTTATGGGCGGCCTGGATGCCGACGCCGTGCTGGCCGAAGCGGAAGACATCTACGAACGCCTTAAGCCCACTGGCTTCAAGCTGAACAAGGATGCCCTCCAATCCATCAGCATGATCATGGCCCTGAGCGATAAGCCCGTGGAAGAGAAGTGCGCGTGGTTCGCCTCCCTGCGCCAGGCCCTCAAGGATGCCGGCCACAAGCTGGCCGGGGACCAGCTAGCCGTACTAGCCGCCTTCGTGAACGTGGACGCCACCATTCCCGAGATTGTTGAGCAGATCGCAGCCGCCGACGACGAGCTGAAGCATCGCAAGGGCTTCGGCATGATGACCTGCGGCGCTGGTCTGCGCAGACTCTACTGCGCCGCCTTGGTTCTGCAGACCTACAATAGCGACGCTGCCGACATTGCCGCCGACCAGGCAAATGCTCTGGTATCTCTCATCGTACAGCAGATCACCGCCGCAATCATTCTGGCGGTTATCATCGCCTCCATGAGCGCGAACTCCAGCAACTAAGGAGAAACTACCGTAGCTGACAACAAGCAAAGCTTGCTCTACCTGCCGAAAGACTACCGGGAAGAGAAATAGCGCTCGGGCTTTGAACATTCACCTCACCACGAAAATGATGTCAGATGACCCCGTCATTTGGCATCATTTTGTTTCTGGCGCCACCAAAGCGCGCCAGAAATGAGAAAATAGCTCCATGATGCAACTGCGCAACATATCAGGCTTTGCATGGCCCGCCCTGGCGCTGGCCTTCATCTGGACCTGCGCTCTTCCCCACCCCGCCCTGGCCTACGTTGACCCCTCAGTCATGACCTACACCATCCAGGCCCTGGCCGGCGTGGCAGTGGCCCTTTCCGCCGTGCTGGGCGTGGCGGCCCGCAAAACCCGCAAGCTGCTCATGGACCTGCTGGATTTGGACGAATCCCGCAAGCGCGTGGTGGACCCGCCAGTATACCGCCTGGATGCGGAAGGCAACCCCATCACACCCGTCACGGAAGCGCCGGCAGATGAGCCTGTAGAAGAGGCCGAAGACGCCACTCCCGCCAAGAAACCCCTGCTGGAGCGCATGCCCAAGCCCATTCGCAAGTTCTACGACTGGCTACCCATTGACAAACGCACCTTCAAGCCCACCTGGCCCCAGCGCCTGGTATTTTCCCTGTTGGCAAGCGCCCTGACCTTTGGCACCATCTTTATTTTATCGCCCCTGGAAATTGTGGGCGGAAGCGCCGGCAGCCTGGTGTTCGGCCTGGCAGACATCTGGTGGATTCCCCTGCTGGCGGGCCTGATTCTCGTTCTTGCGAGCACCGTGGTGCTCAGCTTGTTCCCCGGCCGCCTGTTTGTGCTGCTGGCCACCGCCGTTGCCAGCGTGGGCCTGTGCGCCTACATCCAGTGCCTGTGCCTGAACATTGGCGTGCCCATCGCCAACGGCGACACCCTGGTGTGGGGCGACCACGCCTTCATGATGACCGTATGCGCCGTGGTATGGACCGCCATCATCGCCCTGTGCGTGCTGCTGAGCCAAGTGAACCTGCGCCGCACCACCGGCCTTATCGCCGTGGTTTCCGTGTGCTTGCTGGCCGTGCAAACCGTTGGCGTGTTGAGCCTTGCCATCGCGCCGCCTGAGCAGGAAGGCGCCGCCGATGGCGACGGCCTTACCGGCAACGTGCTGGCTCAGAAGGAGGCCATCGCCACCGAAGAGGGCCTCTACACCGTATCTTCCAAGGAAAACATCATCATGTTCGTGCTGGACACCTTTGACACTTCCACCATGAAGTACCTGATGAACTCCGACCCCCACCTGCTGGACGAATACACCGGTTTCACCTGCTTCACCAACGTGACCGGCTCCATGATTCCCACCCATTACGCCGTGCCCGCCTTGCTCACCGGCAGCCTGCCTCAGCAGGGCGAAGACTGGGCAACCTACGTTTCAACCCGCTATGAGCGCGGTACTTTCTTGTCCGATTTGGAAGCTGCCGGCTATTCCATTGGCCTGTATTCCGACTCTCTGGGCGTGGGCGAAATTGGCACGGTGCAGCAGCAATACGACCAGGTGGTAAGCAAAACAATGAACATCCACAGCGTCTCCACCAGCACCATTGACCTGCAAGGCACTCTGGAGGCCCTGTGGCAGGTTGCCCTATACCGCGAGATGCCCTGGGGCATGAAGCCCCTGTTCTGGTACTACACCGACCAGATCAACAAGGCCATGGTGAAATACGACCCCACCGACAACCCTGCCGACACCGTATACATCATCGACGACGCCCGCTACTACACCCAGCTGCAGAACCTGGGCCTTTCCGTTGACGAAAGCGACGCCCAATACAACGGCGCCTTCCGCTTCATCCACCTGCTGGGCCCCCACTACCCCTACTCCATTGACCGCAACGCCAACTTCATTGGCGTGGACAAGTCCAACATGAACGACCAGGCCCTGGGTTCGCTGCACATTGTTTCCACCTACCTGGAGCTTCTGAAGGAAAAGGGCCTTTACGACAACGCCACTATCATCGTCACCGCCGACCACGGCACCTGGTGGCTGCGAAACGAGCCCCTGACCAGCGCCAGCTGCCCCATCTTGCTCGTGAAGCCTTCCCAGAACGCGCAAGGCGCTCAGGAATCCGTCAAGGTGACCTCCTCCCCGGTAAGCCACGCTGACATCCTGGCCACCATCCGCGAATCCGCGGGGCTGCCCGCAGGCGGGCCCAGCGAAGGCGCCCATACCGTGTGGGATTTTACCGAGCGCGACACCTTTGACCGCACCCGCTACTACTACACCACCAACACCGAGACCCGCCGCGAAACCGCCATTTTGGAATACGCCATCACCGGTGACGCGGGCTTCATACGGAACTGGGAGCTCACCGGTGTCACCTGGGATCCTTCCCTGTAACGCCGTTTTCATCCACCTCTTACCGCAGAAAGGAACTCCATGCTTGAAGCCATAACCAACGTGCTCATGTTGCTTATGCAGCCTTGTTATGACCTGACGCAAAACTGGTGGCTTTCCATTCTGCTGTTCACCGCCATCGTGAAGGTGCTGCTCATGCCCCTTTCGCTGTGGTGCCAGAAAAACTCCATTGTCATGGTGCAGCTCATGCCCGCCCTGAACCGCATCAAGGTGAAGCACTTCGGCGATGCGGAGGCCATTGGCGAGGCTCAAACCAAGCTAAACAAGGAAATGCACTACCACCCCATGCTTTCCCTGGTGCCTCTTGCCGTGCAGATTCTCATTCTGTTTGGCCTGGTAGACGTGGTGCACTACATTACCGACAACGGTTTTCCCGGCACGGAATTCCTGGGCGCCCAGCCCACCGTAGACGGTGGACTTTCCTGGATCATGCCCGTGCTGGCCGCCCTTTCCGCCGTGGCCATGGGCTATGCGCAAAACCGCATCAATCCCCTGCAGCGCGAGCAGTCGCAGACGGAAAAGAACGTGACCAACGGTATCTCCATTGCGTTGTCCCTGTTCCTGGGCGTGTTTGTGGCTGCCGGCATGTGCTTCTACTGGATTTGCTCCAACCTGCTGTCCATTGCCGTACAGGCCGCCTGCAACGCGATTATCAAACCCGCCAAGTACATTGACTACGCCGACCTTGCCGCCAGCCGCACCCAGCTGGAAGAGTTGGAAGGCCTGGGCGGCCCCAAGCGCAAGTGGTTCCAGAAAGACCCTCTGCGCGACCGCGAGAAGGCCGATTACAAGCGCTTTATGAACGTTTCTGGCAAGCACATTGTGTTTTACTCCGAGGGCAGCGGCTTCTACAAGTACTTCCGCGGAGCAGTAGAGTACCTGCTGGATCATTCCACCGCGGTCATCCACTACGTGACCAACGACCCCAACGACCAGGTCTTTGAGCTGGCCAAAACCCAGCCGCGCATTCAACCCTACTACGTGGGCGTCCAGCGCACCATCACCCTTTTCATGAAGATGGACGCCAAGGTGGTGGTCACTACCTTGGAGGACCTGGACACCTACTACCTGAAGCGCTCCTACGTGCGCCAAGACATTGAGTACGTGTTTTTCTTCCACCACATGCTGTCAACCCACCTGACCCCCTTGGCCGACTCCTACGACGCCTACGACACGCTGATGTGCGTGGGACCCCATCAGGTGGCCGAGGTGCGCCGCCGCGAGGAAATGGCGGGGCTGGCGCCCAAGAGGCTAGTGGAATGCGGCTACGATCTGCTGGATAGGGAGATTGAAAGCTACCAGGAGCTTGCGACGAGCACTTCCGCCCCCTCTGTTCCCACAGTGCTCATTGGCCCTTCGTGGCAAGAGGGCAACATTTTGGATAGTTGCATCGATTCTATGCTGGAGCTGCTGGTATCGCCTGAGCGCCGCGTTATTGTGCGCCCGCACCCCGAATACACCAAGCGCTTCAAACCCCGCTGGGAGGCGCTCCAGAAGCGCTGGGAACACGTTCCCGAATGCCAGCTGTACTTTGAGCACGACTTCAGCTCCAGCGAGAGCATCTACACCTCTGATGTGCTGATTACCGACTGGTCATCCATCAGCTGCGAGTTCTCCTTCAGCACTGGCAAGCCTTGCATCTTCATTGACACCCCCATGAAGGAGCGAAACGCCACCTGGCGCGACTGGGGCATTGAGCCCACCGACATCACCCTGCGCAACCAGATTGGCGTGTCTTGCCCGCCTGAGACGCTGGAAGGCTTCGCCGAGGCCGTGCAGGACATGATCGAGCATCCCGATGCCTGGCAGGAGCGCATCGCGGACATCCGCGCGGGTTTCATCTTCAACCTGGGTCACGGCGGCGAAGTTGCCGGCGAGTACCTGCTCTCCCGCATCGTGGAGCAGTAGCGCCCGCGGGCGCACTTCCTTACGAGCAAATCGCAATCGCGCCAGTTTCTGCCCAGAAAGACAGAAGGGCCCGCATCCAAAATGCGAGCCATTTTTCATGGATGCCGCAAAGGAGGGTAATCGAAGCATCCATTCCCAATCTGCAGCGAGGAGAGAAAGTGAGAGATAATACAACTGCAGATTGTCTTATTGCAGTTTGTATTATGCCCTGCTTAAAAGGGAAAACCGCTGTCATTTCGCCAAAGGATTCCCCTGACATACTGTGCATTGTTCCCGCGGCGAAAAATCGAGCGCCTGGTTACACTTAAAGGGTGATTGCCCCAGGGGGAAGGAGGAAAGGCATGCCTTGCTATAGCTGCAATCGATGCGGAAAATGCCAAGCTCAGCCCTTGGGCGATATATGTCCTGTGTGCGGAACGCCCCACGACGGAACCAAAAGCAACTGTGCCCAATGCGGCGCTCCTCTGCCCACTCCCCCGGGAACCAAGGACCCTGGCAGGCCAAATACGCAAGAACGCTAGAGCACACGCTCCAGGCGAGTAACCAGCATTTCAAGCAAAACAGGCGGTTCAACTGCGTAAACGATTACGGCAATAGTGATGTCCGCCTCTTCATTCAGCGCCTCAAGGCCTTCTGCTTGCACCGTAGGCTCAATATTGGCCGCCGTTACGGAAATGCGTGCAGATCCCTTCTCAGAAACCGCTGCGCACTTGATGTGGCCCACAATGCCACCAGCTTGCTCCACGTCAAAGGCAACGCCTTGCAAAGCCCGAGCAAGACAGCTGGGAGTCACTGCGGAATCTTCCAGCTCCAACGTGCATGAGACCACAATGGCGCCCTCATGAGCAGTTGCCCTCATGAGCAACACACCTCCGCCTACGCTGGTGGAAAGGGTCTGCGACACCGGCTGGTCGTGATGATGACCACAGCCGCTGCAGCCGCCGCACTCCTCATGATGATGCTCGTGGTGATGCTCATGTTCGCAGCCGCAGCTGCACTGTTGCTCTTCAGCGGTCATGGCCACTCCTAACCAAGAATTGCCTGCACGTCTTCTTCGGAAAGACCCTGCTGAGCGCTCATGCACACCACAGGTCTTACGCCGCTATAGCTTACAACATCTTCCTTGACCATCTCAATGGTTTCCTGATCGGCAAGGTCGCATTTGTTGATCAAAACTACCTGGGCGCTTTCCAGCTGAGAGGTCAAAAGCTGCCTCAGGGGAAGGCGAATGCGCTTCCAACGAGAAGCGTCGGCCAAAACCGCCACCTTCACCTGAGGACATATCTTCGAAATAGCTTGAGCCATAGAGGCAGGCACGGCAACGCCCGTTGCCTCAACAATAAGCACTTCAGGGTTGAAATCATCCAAAATGCCGCGAACTGCATCGGGCAGCGCCCCCAACAGCTCTCAGCAGGCGCAGCCCGCAAACAGGCTTTTCACGGCATAGCCACCCTGGCCAACGGCAGCGCCATCCACATCCACTTCGCCTATTTCGTTTTCCAAAATGGCCAGCGGCGTTTCTTTTTGAGAGTGAGCCGTAATGCATTTGCCCAGCTCAAGCAGAAGGGTGGTCTTCCCAGAACCAAGAAAACCGCCAAGAATGATAACCTTTGTGCTCGAAGACATCAAAACCCCTAAATCTGAGATGCGCCAAAGTAGGCGTCGCGTACCAAATCCATGATATTACCAGCCTTGCGGTTATCTCCAATGGTAATCAGGCGCGTATCACCCGTGTACAAAGCCATAGCCTCCTTCTTGCGAGGAGTCATGCCCACAGCCACCACAACGGAGTCGCAAGGCACCGTGTGCTCAACGCCTTCCGCATCGGTATACACTACCCCATCAGGGGTGATGGCAGTTACCGTTGCGCTAGTGCGCACATCCAGGTTCTCAATCTTGGAGATGTCAGAAGTAAGCACCGACATGTAATGAGTGGGAGGCGCATCCTTGCAGATTTCAGCGTTGCGGCCCAAAACCACCACATCGCGGTCAAAGTCGCGCGCCAGGTGCATGCCGGTTTCCACGCCAGTGCAAGCACCGCCCATGACCACCACGCGCTGGCCCAGAGCCTCTTCGCCGCCATACACCTTCATGACATCAACCACGTTATCGCCATCAATGCCCCGAATGTTGGGCATGGTGGGCCTTGAGCACGGCATTGTGCTTACTCCCCTGAACATTCAAGCTTCCATTCCGTCGTGCCTTGCTTTTGTGGAAGAAAGCGATGCCGTTTTATTCCTTGACGAGCGCGATGGATGGCAGGCCAACATGGAGAAAGTGCGCTTTGTGCCCTTCGCCTCCGATGAAAAGCCCATTCGCCCGTCCATCTCTTTGGTATGGGCCGACAACTCCAACCTTTCATCCAACAAGATGAGTTTCGTGCGCTTCATTTTGAGCCACTTCGAGCAATAAGCGACGGCTTCCCCGTTGTTTGCCGCCCTCCAAGATGGTTCGTTTGCGATTTCGTCGTAAATTCGGCCTCTTTTTGGTTCGTTTGCGATTTTCTCGGAAAGGTATTTTGCGTTTTCCCAGTTCAGAGCCTTGAGCTACGGGAGATACTCTTGCACCTCGTTTTGTTCCCCACATTTCCCCAGGTCGTAATACAAGAAAATCGCAATCGAACCAGATTTCGCCAATTCTTACGAGCAAATCGCAATCGCGCCAGCAAAACCACAGCCGAAATGAAACCATAAGCCATTTTGATAGCTTTTTGTACACACTTTGATAGCTTTTTGTGCACGCTTTGATAGCTCGAAGGCGGCTTTTGATAACTTTTTGATAGAACGCTTCGATATCCTTCCAAAAAAGGAGGAATCATGACTGTTGTTCTTAGTCACAAAAGCGCCCTGAAAGCACTGCTTGCAGACCGAAGCGTTGCAAACGACGCCCGCCATTGCATGCCCGCTGATTCACGGGCAACTTGCAAGGAACTCCTAACGGCGCAATCCCGTTTCAACCTTGGAGGAAAAACCCTCGATGTTCTCATGAGTGGAAGGGATCGGCGTTCTTTTGACCCCGGTCTTGTCCAGCTGCACTCTCCCGCGAGCCTCGAAGGAATACCCGCTTTCATCAAGATTGATAACACCTATATTGCTTCACCCGAGCTTTGCTTTGTGCAAATTGCTTCAAGCCTTTCGGTCATCGACGCAATACTTTTCGGCTACTACCTCTGCGGCGATTACCGCCCAACAAGCATTCGGCAGCAAACAGGAAATCAGCCCCTCACCAGCGTAGATAGGCTCGGGCAATTCATCGACCTCCTTCCTCATATGAGAGGAAAACGCCGCGCGCAACGGGCGCTTCGGTATGTAGTGGACAATAGCAATTCGCCCCAAGAAAGCCGTTTGACCATCGTGATTATTCTTCCCACGCGTCTGGGCGGCTTTGGGCTTATGCGCCCTAAACTTAATCAGCCCATTCCTGGCACCATGAAAATCGGTGATCTTTGTTGGTTCGAGCAGGGACTTATTTTGGAATACGACAGTCAGGAAAACCATGCCGGCAACAACCAGCTCAATGCCGACTCAATCCGTCGAGCAAAAATAGAATTGGCCGATTTTCACGTGATAAGCGTTGCACCGCAGCAGCTTAAATCGCTGCAATGCCTTAATGATCTGGGAGAACTTACTGCCAGGAATCTTGGTGCCGATTTCCGCCATCGCTCCAGCTCATTTGCCCAAAAACAACGGGCGCTTCATCATGCGCTTTTCCTAGAGCAGAAAAAGCTATAACCCACAGCAACAAAAAAGGCCGGACGAACCCGGCCTTTGGAAGCGATAGAGGCGCAGCTTACATCTGAATGGGAGCAGAAACGCCCAGCAGGGAAAGGGCCAGGGCCAGCACGGTGCGGCTTGCGTCGCACAGAGCCAGGCGGGCGGCCTGCACCTCGGGCTCCACACCCAGCACGTGGCAGTTGGTGTAGAACTGATGGAAGGTGGCGGCCAGCTCCTGAGCGTAATGGGTCAGGCGGAAAGGCGCACGGTCGCGAGCAGCCAGGGCAACCAGCTCGCCAAAGTCGTCCATCTTGCGCATGAGAGCAAGCTCGGATTCGTCGGTGAGCACGGAAAGGTCAACGCCCTCGGGCACTACCAGAGCAGCCAGCTCATCGGTGGTCATCTCGCCGGCCAGGGCCTTTGCGGCAACGTCCTCACCTGCAGCTTTGCGCAGAATACTGCAAATGCGCGCATGGGCGTACTGCACGTAATACACGGGGTTGGAAGAGTCTTGCTTCTTGGCCACTTCGATGTCAAAGTCAATGGGCTGGTCAGAAGAGCGGGAAAGCATCAGGTAGCGGGTGGCGTCCACGCCCACCTCGTCGATGAGTTCCTGGAAGGAAACCATCTCACCGGTACGCTTGGACATGCGCACGGGCTCGCCATCACGCAGCAGGTTCACCAGCTGGCCCAGCATAACCTCCAGCGCGCCCGCATAACCCCAGGCCTCAAGCATAGCCTCGCAGCGCTTCACGTAGCCGTGATGGTCGGCTCCCCAGATGTCGATGAGCTTGCCAAAACCGCGCTGAATCTTGTTGTAGTGGTAGGCGCAGTCGCTCATGAAGTAGGTCATTTCGCCGTTTTCCTTGATGAGCACGCGATCTTTGTCGTCGCCGAAATCGGTGGAGCGGAACCACAGAGCGCCATCCTTTTCAAACAGGTAACCCTGGGCACGGAAGGCGTCCTGTGCACGCTCAACAGGTGTTTTGCCATCTTCGCCGGGCACGTACAGGCTGCGCTCGGAAAAGAAGGTGTCGAAGTTGGTGCCAAAGCCTTCCAGAGTGCCGCGCACAAGTTCCAGCATGCGCTTGTAGCCGTACTCGCGGAAGTACACGTGGCGCTCGTCGGGGTCGGCGGAAAGCCACTTGTCGCCATCAGCGGCGATGATTTCCTGAGCGATATCCATGATGTAGCCGCCGCCGTAGCACTTCTCGGGCATTTCGATGTCAACACCCAGAGCCTGCTGGTAGCGCACCACGATGGAGTTGCCAAAGACGTCCATCTGAACGCCGTGGTCGTTCACGTAGAATTCCTCGGACACCTCGTAGCCGGCGTGGCGCAGCACGCGTGCGGTGGCGTCGCCCAGAGCGGCCCAGCGGCCGTGACCCACGTGCATGGGACCGGTGGGGTTGGCGGAAACGTACTCCAGATTGATGCGGGGGGCGTCAGCGGGAGCCTGGCTACGACCGTAATCCATGCGCTCGTTGCGCACGGTGGCCACCACACCTTGCAGGGCTGCGCTGGTCAGGCGAATGTTGATGAAGCCCGGGCCGGCAATTTCCGTGGATGCCACCAGGCCGTTTTCCGGCAGGTGGTCGATGATTGCCTGGGCAATAGCGCGGGGGTTGGAGCGGGCCAGCTTGGCACTGCGCATGGCAACGGTGGAAGCCCAGTCGCCGTTGGCGGCGTCGCGGGGGCGTTCCAAAGCGGCAGCAGGAGCCTGCTCCATATTCAGGGAGCCATCAGCCATTGCGGCAGCAATGGCCTGGTCAAATATCTGTTCCAGTTGTTCTTTGATCTGCATTGAAGATTCTTCTTTCCAGCAAAGCGCCTATTCGGGCTGCTTCAGGGTTGCGTACATAATGGCCTTGATGGAGTGCATGCGGTTCTCGGCCTCGTCGAAAACCACGCTCTGGGGGCCTTCGAACACCTCATCGGTCACTTCCAGCTCGGTCAGGCCGAACTGCTCGGCCACCTCGGCACCGGTGGTGGTGTTGGTGTCGTGATAGGAAGGCAGGCAGTGCATGAAGATGGCAGTGGGCTTGGCATAGCTCATGACCTGGGCGTTTACCTGATAGGGGGACAGCAGGCGAATACGCTCGCCCCAAATCTCGTAGGGCTCGCCCATGGATACCCAAATGTCAGTGTAGATGATGTCGGCGTCCTTGCAGCCTTCCTCAACGCTTTCGGTGAGGGTTACGGAACCACCGGTCTCGGCAGCGATGGCCTTGCAGGTTTCTACCAGCTCGGCCACGGGCATCTGCTCCTTGGGGCCGCAAGCCACAAAGTTCAGGCCCAGCTTGGCGCACACAACCATCAGAGAGTTTGCCACGTTGTTCTGGGCGTCGCCCATGAACACCAGCTTCTTGCCCTCGATGCCCTCGGGGAACTTCTCGCGCACGGTAAGCATGTCGGCGATCATCTGGGTGGGATGGAATTCGGTAGTCAGGCCGTTCCACACAACCACGCCGGACTTTTCGGCCAGCTCTTCCACGATTTCCTGAGCGTAGCCGCGATACTCGATGCCGTCGAACATGCGACCCAGCACGCGGGCGGTGTCTTCAATGGATTCCTTCTTGCCCATCTGGGAGCTCTTAGGATCCAGGTAGGTCACGCCCATGCCCAGGTCGTGGCCGGCCACCTCAAAGGAGCAGCGGGTGCGAGTGGACGTCTTCTCAAACAGCAAAACGATGTTCTTGCCCTCCAGGTACTTGTGCAGCTCGCCGGCCTTTTTCTTGGCCTTCAGCTCGGCAGAGAGGTCAATGAGATAGCGAATCTCATCCGGAGTGAAGTCCAAAAGCTTCAGGAAGTTGCGTCCGCTCAAATTGACAGCCATGGTCCATTCCTTTCGTATTGGTAAAAAGCGTGATGGGAAGCGAATTATCCCGCCAGCACATATGTTTGTCAGAAAAAAGTATTTTAACGCTCTTTTACGTTATAATACAGCTGCTTTTTCACAACGCGCGCCCATGGCTCAATGGATAGAGCAACGGACTTCTAATCCGTCGGTTGCAGGTTCGAGTCCTGCTGGGCGCGCCAGTTTTTTAGGTTCGATTGACTATTTGCCCAGCAGGGCTTGAACCGATGAGGTGGAAATGCGGCCCGTCGGCAAAGCCGACGGGTAAAAACGCGCCAGTGACGCGTTTTTAGCATTTCGTCCGACCGAGCTTGCGAGGGAGGGGTCGGTCTTTGCCGAAGGCAAAGCCGGAGTCCTGCTGGGCGCGCCAGTTTTTTGCCCCCATCGGGACCATCTAAGGGGGATTTCGCCCATGAGCGCAACGCTTTCCATTCCCAACATGTTCCAGCAGCTGTTCGTGGCTGCCGCCACCCCTTCCCAACCCGCCGAACCCACCGTCAAACACGCCTGGTGCCAGATGTGCGGACCCGCCAAAACCAGCTGCTCCACCCTGTGTCACCTGGAGAAAGGCCGCTGGGTGCACGTGGAAGGCAACCCGCTAGCCGGCAACAACGGCGGCCGCGAGGGCCGCAGCCTGTGCACCAAGGGTGCCGTGGCCATGCAGGCCCTGTACAACCCCAACCGCCTCATGTACCCCCTGAAGCGCGTGGGCGTTAAAGGCGAAGGGGCCTTCGTGCGCTGCACCTGGGACGAGGCGCTGGCCGCCATAGGCGCCAAGCTGCGCGAAACCAAAGCCGCCTACGGCCCTGAATCTTACGGCGTACTTTCACCCCAGGCCTATCCGGTGCTGGGTCAGATGGGCCGCCGTTTCCTGAACGTGCACGGCAGCCCCAACTACCTGCACAGCGGCATTTGCGCACTTCAGCGCGCTGCTAGCCGCAAAGCAACCATTGGCATTGCTCAAACCGAAGCCGCCCAGATGGACAAATCCCGGCTGATAGTGAACTGGGGCGCCAACGCCGAAAACTCCAAGATCAACCAAGGCGGCGTGTCCAAGATGCTAGCCGCCAAGGAAAACGGCGCCCTGCTCATTGACATTCGCCCCATGATGGATCAGATGACCGCCCACGCCGACATCTGGTTGCCTGTGCGCCCCGGCACCGACACCGCCCTTGGCCTGGCCTTTTTGCACGTGATCATCGGCGAAGACCTGTACGACCACGCCTTCGTGGAGCAGTGGTGCGAGGGCTTCGACCAGCTGGCCCAGCACGTGAAGAGCTTCCCGCCTTCCTGGGCCGCCCCCATCACGGGCATCCCCGAGGAGGACATCACCCGCGTGGCGCGCCTGCTGGGCACCACCAAGCCCCTGAGCATCACCTTCGGCAACGGCATTGGCGACCAGCAATCCGACGGCCATGCGGCCGTGACCTGCGTGTGCCTCATTTCCGCCATCACCGGCAACCTGGGCATCGCCGGTGGCGGTGGATGCCCCGCCCCCGTGGGCCCTCCGCTGATCAAGACCGGCAAGTTCGACCGTCTGACCGAGCGCCTGCCCCGCAGCGCCCAAGACCAGGCAGAAGGCTGGGCGGCTGGTATGTCTGCTCTGGTGGCCCCCGAAACACCCCGTTGGTGGCAAAAGCCCGCGGTGTGGGAATCGGGCCCCAACGGCGCCTACTTCAAGACCCTCATGAACATCGCGGAAGGCGGCCCCCGCCCCATCCGCTTCCTACTGGCCCAGTCCACCAACCCCCTGAGCGCCACCCGTCAGCCCAAGAAAGTGGTGGAGGCCCTGAAGCGCCTGGAGTTTTTCGTGGTGGTGGACGTATGCTGGAACCCCAGCTGCGCCTACGCCGATTTCGTGCTGCCCGCCTGCACGGGCTACGAGACGTCACAGCAGTTCGCCGTGAAAAACCGCGCCGCGGGCACCTTTATCGGCATCAACCAAAAGATTCACGAGCCCCTGGCAGAAAGCGTCTCTGACTGGGACTTTTACCTGCGCATGGCCTGCGCCGCCGGCTACGGCGACGACTTCTGGCAGGGTGACATGGACGCGTGCCTGCGCCAGCAGATGGAACCTTCGGGCATCTCTCTGGAGCAGCTACGCCAAGCGCCCCAGGGCATCTTCGTGCCGCGCCCGGAAGGCGCCGAGGCCCCCGCGGCCAAAGAGCGCAACTACTCCCAGCTGTTCTCCCTGATTCCCGGCAACAAGGTGCAGTGCGCCAACAGCTGGCTGGGCGGCAAGCCCAACGCTGATGGCACGGGCACCCTACCCCACCTGCCCATTTACGTGGGCCCGCCAGAGAGCCCGACCAACACGCCCGAGCTGGCCCGCGACTACCCGCTGATCTTCTCCGACGTGCACGCCTACCGCCTGTGCAACCACGGCTACTACGCCGACCTGCCCGCCCTGCGCGCCAAGCAACCCCGCCCCTGGGTGCGCATGAACCCCGCCACAGCCGCGGCTTACGGCGTTGCGAAAGGCGACTGGGTTGAGGTGGAATCGCCCCACGGACGCGCCCGCTTTGTGGTGGCGCCCTTCGAGGGCATGGCTCCCGGCCTGCTCATGGCCCGTCGCGGCTGGTGGCAGTCGTGTCAGCCCCTGGGCCTGCCCGGCTACGGGTGCCTGGATGGCGGCAGCGACCCCAACGTGCTGTATGACTCTTCCGCCGAGCATTTCAACGCCTTCCATTCGTCCATGGCCAAGCAGACCCTGGTGCGCATGAGAAAGATTACCGGGCCCTACCCCGAAGCCACCGCCCGCACCTACCCACAGCCTGCTGCGTGCAAGGAAGCGCTCGCCCCTGCAGCCACCGCAGAAGGCACCCGCATCGTGTTCAACCCCGACCGCTGTATCAAGTGCTGGGCCTGCGAGCTTGCCTGCAAGCAGTGGCACGGCCTGAGCGCCACCCAACCGGCACACCGTCGCGTTTTCGAGCGCGTGCAAGGCACGTATCCCCAACTCAAGCGCCAGTTCTTCTCAGTGCCTGAAGCGTCATGCGACCGCTGCGCCAGCCTGGGCGTTGCCGCAGATGCCGCACCCCATTGCATAACCAGCTGTTCCACCGGCGCCCTACGACTTGCCGCCCAAGACCCCCAAGGAGTCACCCATGAATAACATCTCTGCTGAAGAATTGCACGCAGCCGCCGATGCCTGCGGCGTGTTGTCCCAAGTGTTCCTCGCTGGAAATGTAGACGAGTACCTGACCGTCGTAGGCGCAAACCCCACCGGCTTCACCACCCTGTTCCCCCGCTGCGCCCAGGCCCTAACCGGCGCCGACGAAGAGCTGGTGGGCGGCGAGATTCTGCAAGCCCAGATAGAGTACGCTCGCCTGCTGTGCAACGGCTGCGCTGAGGCCCTGCACCCCTTTGAGTCGGTGTACCTGGGCGCCGACCACCTGCTTATGCAGGAACCCCGCGACCAGGTGGTTGACCTGTACGCCGAGTACGGCTTCGCGGCCAGCACCGAGCCCCATTTGCCAGAGGACCACATCAGCTTTGAGCTGGCCTTTTTGCAGTTGCTGGCCTTCCGATCCGCCAACGGCGACCCTCAGGCCCAAGCTCTCATGGCGCGCTTTGCCAACGAACATCTGCTGCGCTGGCTGCCCGCCTTCTGCGACGACTTGAAAGATGCCGCCGAAACCAACTTCTGGCTGGATTGCGCCGACATGCTGCGCGGCGTCATCCGCGTGCTGTAGCCTTTGAAAGGAACCACCATGCATCTGGAAAACCACACCCTGTATTACCGCATGACCTGCCCTTATTGCGTAAAGGTGGTGCGCTTCATGGAAGCCCACGGCATCACCACCGACATGGCCGACACCACCGACCCCGCCAACGTTGCGCGCCTCACTGAAATTGGCGGCAAACGACAAGTGCCCTGCCTGGTGATCAACGGCAAGGCACTCTACGAGTCGGCCGACATTATTTCGTACTTTGCCGGTAAGCTCTCGTAGGGACAAATCCTGATTTCGCCTCTTTTGTGGCAGAAAATCTCAGTTTTTCTAGTAGATTCACCCCTCAAACCGCTATATATGGGCCTAAAATGCCCAATTCGCCCCTAAAACAACGCCCAATTCGCAAATAATCGCGTGCTTGACTAGAAAAACTGAGATTTTCTGCCATTTCAAGCCCGATTTTTGGATTGGACCCTCCGACAAAACAAATTTGCCCGCTCCAGAGATTCAAGGCCGTTCGTCAGAACGGCCTTGAATTTCTGGAGCGGGCAACGGGAGTCCCGCGCTTGCTCTGCAAGCTGCGCGCTCTATGTCTCGCAATCACAGATTGCTCGACCGAAATGCTAAAAACACGCCACCGGCGTGTTTTTACCCCGCGGCTATGCCTTGGGGTCGCATTTCCACCTCATCGGTTCGACTCCCGTTGCAAAGGCTTACCTTACCGCAATAAAAAACGACCCAGAAGTTATTCCGGGTCGATACGTTTCTGGAGCGGGCAACGGGAGTCGAACCCGCCTCATCAGCTTGGAAGGCTGAGGTTCTACCGATGAACTATGCCCGCATAAAATGGTCGGGACGACAGGATTTGAACCTGCGACATCTTGCTCCCAAAGCAAGCGCGCTACCAAACTGCGCCACGTCCCGATGCTTTAGCAGCGAAACGGTATTATACCCTATTTCGCCTGTTTAGCAGCAATCATTTCTGCAAGTTTGCGAAGGGCAACGCCGCGATGGGAAATGACCGCCTTATCTTCTTGAGAAACCTGGGCAAAAGTCAGCTTGCCGTCGTAGGCGTCGGGATAAAACATGGGGTCGTAGCCAAAGCCGCCCTCTCCCTGCAGGTCAAAGCCAATTTTACCCTCAACGGTGCCTTCTGCCACCAGCTCAGAGCCGTCCTCGTCAACAAACACCAGGGCGCACACGTAGCGGCCAGTGCGCTGCTCCCACGGGGTGCCTTCCAGCTCGGCCAGCATCTTGGCGTTGTTGGCGTCGTCGTCGCACTGCTCGCCGGCGTAGCGAGCGGAATACACGCCGGGACGGCCGCCCAGAGCGTCCACCATAATGCCGGAGTCATCGGCCAGAGCAGCCAGGCCGCCGCTTACCTCGTGGGCCGCGCGGGCCTTGATGCGGGCGTTGCCCACAAAAGAATCGGCGTCTTCGGTCGGATCGGACACCAGCCCCATCTGGCGCAGAGTCTTAAATTCCCAGCCCTCCATGGCCAGGGCGCCCTCAATTTCGCGCACCTTATGGGCGTTATTGGTTGCAAGTACGATGGTTTTCATAGTCAATCCTTAGGGTAAGTCCAGATGGGACACGTTTTCCAGGTGGGTCTTGAACACACGGCCGCCGAAGCGCTGGAAGGCCTCCACGTCATCGCCCGTGGTGAAGAAGCGCCACAGGCCTTCGTTGTCATCGGGGGCAAGCTGACCGCGGCGCGCCAGGGTTTCCGCCACGTCCAGCGCTGTCTCGGAAGCAGAGGAAATAAGGGTCACCTTGCGGCCCATCACGCCCCCGATCAGGGATTTCAGCAACGGATAATGGGTGCAGCCCAGCACCAGCGTGTCCACGTCGCAGCGGCGCAGGGGCTCCAAATACTCAATGGCAATCTTCTGGAATTCGGGGCGAATGTACACCTTGGAAGCCTCCGACATGAAGCTTTCCAGGGGGCCATCGGCCATACGAATGCCCAGCTCCGCAATTTCCACGAAGCGGGGCGCCGGCGTGGAGAACACCGTGATGCCCGCGTCCAGGTTGCGAATGGCCGCGGAATAGGCGCCTGACTCAATGGTGCCCTTGGTGGCAATGACGCCCACGCGGCGGTTCAGAGTTGCGCGCACGGCACCGCGAGCGCCGGGCTCAACCACGCCCACCACCGGCACGGGAAAGGTCTGCTGCGCGTGCACCAAACCGGCCGCCGTGGCCGTGTTGCAGGCAATGACCAGCAGCTTCACGCCCTGATCCACCAGCCAGCTGCCAATTTGCTGCACGAAGCCGTCCACTTCCCGCAGGTCGCGGGGACCATAGGGGCAACGGGCAGAATCGCCCACGTAGATGATGTTCTCATGGGGCAGCTTTTCCGCAATGGCGCGGGCCACCGTCAGGCCGCCGTAGCCGGAGTCGAAAATGCCAATGGGGGCAGCGCTATGTGACATGTTGTTCTGCATGAGGAAAGTATACCCCTTGTTCCCGTTTGGGAACCCGCTGTGCTAATCTTTCCAAGGAAAGAAAATCAACTGAGAAGGAGAGCTCATGAAAGTAGCACTACTCAACGGCAGCCCCCACAAGAACGGCTGCACCAACCGCGCCCTGGAAGAGATTGCCGCCACCTTGGCCGAAGAGGGCATTGAATCGGAAATCCTGTGGATTGGCCACGACGCCGTACACGGTTGCCAGGCTTGCGGCGGCTGCACCAAGAAGGGCGAAGGCCGCTGCATCTTCGACGACGTTGCCAACGAAATCAACGCCGCCTTTGAGGCCGCCGATGGCATCATCGTGGGCTCCCCCGTGTACTACGCCGGCATGAACGGCGCCCTGCACGCCGCGCTGGACCGAGTGTACTACTCCAACAGCAAGAGCATGGCCCACAAGCCCGCCGCCGGCATCGCCAGCGCTCGACGCGCCGGCACCACCCCCACCATCGACCAGATCAACAAGTACTTCCAGATCAACCAGCAGCCCGTCATTGGCAGCACCTATTGGCCCATGGTGCATGGCAAGTGCGCCGAAGACGTGGAGCAAGACCTGGAAGGCCTGCACACCATGCGCACCCTGGCCCGCAACATGGCCTACCAGCTGAAGATGCAGCAGGCCGCTGCCGCCGCCGGCGTTGAGCTGCCCGAGCTGGAGCCCAAGAGCTGGACCAACTTCATTCGCTAGCAAGCAAGGAGGGCGCCATGAAACAATCGCGCTATACCGTTTCTGTAACTGACGCCGATGGCGCCACCATCCTGTACAACACCCTGACCCAGACGTTGGCCGTGTGCCCTGACGGGGTCAGCGCCCAAGACGCCCCTTCCCTTGCGGAAGAGGGCCTCTTCGTTGCCGACGATGCCGACGAGGTAACCGCCTTGCGCGCTCGCTATGCCCGCGATTGCGCCACTACCGAGAACTTCTGCCTGGCCATCGCCCCCACCCTGGAGTGCAATTTCGCCTGCCCCTACTGCTACGAGCGCGAGGTGAAGCACGCCGGCCTCATGAGCACCGCCACCCAGGACGCCCTGGTGGCATGGATCGAGCGCAATTTCAAAGCCCTGGGCTCAAGCAAGCTGAAGATTCTGTGGTACGGCGGCGAGCCCCTCATGGGCCTGAGCGTCATTGAGCGCGTCTCTGCCCTGCTGCTGGAGGCGGGCCTGCCCCTGGAGGCCACCGCCATCTCCAACTGCGGCCTGGTGACCCCCGAAGTGGCCGCCAAGCTGGCCGCTTGCAAGGTGCAGCGCGTCACCGCCACCCTGGACGGCGTAGGCGCGACCCACGATGCCCACCGCCCCACCCTTTCGGGGAAGCCTTCTTTCGATGCCATTATCGCCGGCTTGGGGAATTTGCTGGAAGCAGGTATTGAAGTGGGCTGCCTATTCAATGAAGACCGCGGCAATTCCGCCGAATACGACCAGCTCAAGGCCTATTTGGACCAAACGCTGCCCCAGGTGGAACTCACCGCTTCCCAGGTGTTTGACTACTGCCAGTGCCTGGATAAGTGCGCAGATTTCACCCGCGAGAAGTACGACCTGTTCACCGACCCCCAGGAATTCGCCCTGCGCCAATACCAGCGCTCCGTGGCCACCTACGGCCTAAGCGACCAGCTGCTGGCGGGCCTTATGACGCCCTTGCGCCTGTTCTGCTCCCGCCAGGCCCACACCTACTTCGTCATTGACGAGGCAGGCCGCCTGTACGAATGCGACGGCGATGTGGGTTACACCGATCGTGCCCTGGGCAGCATCTTCGACGACCAGCTGCCGGCCCACGCGCCCTACGACCCCTTTGTGGACCCCCTGTGCGAACCCTGCGCCTACCTGCCCCTTTGCATGGGAAACTGCCGCTGGACCCGCGATTGCACCGGCGCCAGCTGCGCACCCCAGAAGGCCATCATTCAGGAAGTTCTTCACGATTGGCGCACCCTGCTGGACAAAGGCGGCGAAGGCGTGCGCATTCTGCGCCCTGCCACCATCCCCGACCTGGAAGGCACCGAGCCCTACACCCTGTGGCTGTAGGGCGCAGTAAATCCCCCGGCATCTTGTCGTGTTTTGAGCAAGATATGGCAAGATGCCGGGGATTTGTCATGCAAACGGCTGTTTACCAGTGGATTACGACTAAATCGTCAACATCAATCAGATCATACAGCTCGGCAGCAGCATCGCTGGGCAGGTTCACGCAACCGTGGCTGCCGTAGCCGTCGCGGTACCTAGTGCCGCCAAATTCCGGCTGCCACCAGGCATCATGGAATGCGTACACGTTGCCAATGAAGGGCATCCAGTAGTACACCAGCGTTTTGTTGGGCTCTTCCTTGCCCGCCTCGTAGGTGTAGAGCATCTCATTGCGCGCCTTGCGGGTGATGTTGTAGACGCCCGTGGGGGTGTGCCTGTCGCCGTAGTTCACGTTGCCGGAGACAATATCGCTTTCCCAGATGAGCTCATTATCTGCATCGTAGAAATAGGCGTGCTGTTCGTCCAGGTCAACGTCAACATAGCGAGCCCACTCGGCACCTGTCTCCATGTTGTAGTAGGCACCCTCAGATTCGCAGGGAATGGCAATCTCGCCCTTGGCGCCCGTGCGCACGGCGTTTTCGATGGTCTTGGTCAGCTCATCAACATCAAGCTTCCAGCCAAAGGCCTCGGAGCATTCAACGGTGCACTCCTTACCATCAGGGCGAATGTAGGAATGCACGGTGCCATAGGTGTTCATCTTGGCGGCAGTGTTCTGGGCCCACTCGTGCACCACGGCCTCATTCAGAGCCACGTTGCCGTTGTCATCGGTGAGCACCCAATCAAGCAGGTTGCCCTTGTTGATTTTCAGCGCGGGGAACTCGCCCAGCATCAAGGTAACATCCACGTCGGAGAGCTTGTTGATCTGCTCAGCGGACTTCTTCAGCGTCTCGCTGGTGGAAAGCACAGCCGGCGCAACCAGCTGCTCCTTGGTCAGTTCAAGCTTGCGAGCCGCCGCGCCCAATGCGGTCTTGACCGCCTGGGAGGTCTTGTGGGTATCCAGCAGATTGCCCAGCTCTTCGGGGGCAACCAGAATGGTGTTGGTTTCCTTCTGGTAGGCCAAATGGGCGTCAACAGGAGCCGTGGCCGTTTCATTATGGGCCTGCATAGACTCGCCAAGAATCTGATCTAGCACCTCTTGGTTGTAAACAACGGCAAAACCCGCCTTGGCAGAGGCGTTGGTGGCAATCTCAACGGGCCACGCCCATTTGTTGAAGGCGGCCAGCATGTCATGATTGGGGTCAAGGCCATAGGAAATATCCTTGCCCACAATGGTCAGAGCGTAATCAGGGCCCGTGATTTCCAGCTCGTAGTCTTGCAGGGTGGAAACCAGTTGGTTTTGTACCTCGGCCGGGGCCTTCAGGGAAACGTCGATGCCGTTAATGGTGGTGTTGGGATAGAAGTGACCGCCAAAGAACCAGGCGCCTACGCCGTACACAACGGCCAAAATGGCAAGCAAAACGCCCACAACGATGCCGGCAATCTTCAGGCCCTTGTGGTCTTTCGCTTCAGGATTCTCCTCATCGCCCATAGCGAAGAAGGGGGAATTCTCGAAGGGATCATCCTTCTTGTAGCTACTAGGGCGATAATCCTTGGCAGGGCGATAGTCCTTCTCTTCGGGCTCATCAGGCAGGGGCTCTTCGTAAGAATCGTCGTCGTATGCGGGGAACATTTCCTGAACAGGCTCATCCTGATCAAAAAGGTCCTCAACGGCAAATACCTCAAAATCGTCGTCTTCGGCGAGAGGCTCAAGTTCGGGCACAGGCTCAGGATCAAGGGAAATCTCGGGGACAGAAATGCGCGCATGGGCGCCCTTGGGCACAACGACATCCGCCTGGTAGCCCGGGGCGTCTTCATCAACTAATACGTAACCTTTTTTTGCATGCTTTGAAGCCATGAAACTATGTGCTTTCCATTGAGTATGTATGTGTTGGCACGATTGTATCAGACCCGATTGACAGCCTCTCGAAAAGCTAAAAAAAGCACCCCATTTCTTGGCGAAATGGGGTGCCTGGCAATTCGCTTGGAAATTTACTTGAACTGGCTGGGATGCTTCTCGAAGAAGTCGTAGCGCGGCGGCAGCTCTTCAACGGCATGGCCGCCGGCAGCCACCTCTTCGGGGGTGCACAGCTCGGCCAAGCTGTCCAGGTTGCCGTTCCAGCTAAAGAAAGCGTCGTGGTCAAAGCCGAAGCGCTCGCAAATCTTCTCGCAGCCCTTGGGAACCACGGGATGCATCATCAGGGCGGCAACGCGCAGCAGATAAGCGCTATCCAGCAAGGTGCGCTTCAGCAGCTCAGGGTCTTCCTGATTGGCAGCGCGCTTGGCACCATCGGCCCAGTACTTTTGAGCGTAACGGATGAACTCATCAGCCAGGGAAAGAACGGAGTGCAGCTCCACCTTGTGCATGATATCGTCGTAGCGCAGCAGGGCGTCTTGGGCCTTGGCCACGCACTCGGCGGAAACCTCGCCCACGGGCATGATGCCTTCGAAGCTCTTTTGTGCCTCGTAGAAGCAGCTGCGGGCCAGGCGATTGAACACGTTGGTCAGCAGGGCGCCTTCCTTCAGGGCAGGGTCGGCGTAGCGAGGGTCTTCGCGCTTGGCGGGGTCAGGATCGAAGGGCTTGGGGCTAAAGCCAACCGACTTCTGGTCCAGGCCCAGGGCCAGCCAGTGGGCGCGCAGCTGCTCGGGGGTGTAGTAGTCCAGCAGCTGGTCGGCCGTGGGCGGCTTCACCGCTCCAGAGGAAGAAGCCTTGCTCTTGCCAAACAGCACATGGTGGTTAGCAATGAGGCGGGTCTGGCGAACGGCCTGGTCAGAGCCGTCAAAATTGCCGGGACGCAGGGCCTCGAACATGGCCGGCTGAGCCACGCCGTAAAAGTACAGGTTGTCCTGGCCAATGAACTGATACACCTGAGCGTCCTCGGTGCACCAGAAGTCGCGCCAGCTATCCTCAGGCAGGCCCAGTTCATCGTTGCAGGCCTGGGTGAAGCTGATGGGCGCCCACAGACTCTCGGGCCAGCACCACACGGTAAGTCCCTCAACGTCTTCCAGCACGGGGGCTTTCACGCCCCACTCTATGTTGCCGGTGATGCGGAAGGGCACCAGGGCCTTGCCGGTGCGGAAGCGAATGCCGGCAGCAGCCAGAACGCCGCGGGCCTCGTCGCGATCGTCCACGGAGTTGAACCACAGCTCGAAGCTCTGCTTGCCCTTGGGGGCCTCATGGAACTCGTGGGTGGGCAGCTGGTCGGCCACCTTCTGGTATTCCTCCAGCAGCTCGTTTTTGATGTAGGTGATGGGTGCGCCCAAGAATTCGCGGATGGTCTGAGGAACAATGGTGCGCAGGTCAGCGTCTTTTTCCAGCTCATCGGTAAAGTCGCGCAGGTACTGGGTGAAGGCGGGCAGGTCGAAATACCAGTTCTCCACCGGGCGCATCTCGGGGGTCAGGCCGCTCAAGGTGGACACGGGCTTCAGCAGGTCTTCGGGGGCAAACTGATGGCCCAGGTCACATTCATCGGCGTAAGCTTTTTCAGATTTGCAGCCCTGAACAGGGCAAAAGCCCTGAACCTGACGGCCGTTCAGGAAGGTTTGAGCCTGCGGATCGTAGAACTGCAGAGTGCTCTGGCGCTTCAGCCAGCCGTTTTTGTACAGCTGGGAAATGAACTGGTTGGTCACGCGCTGATGCACTTCGCCGGCGTGATCAAGGCTGGAACCCTGATAGATGGAAAGCTCAATTTCGTAAGCGTCCAGGGTGGCCTTCTGAATGTCGTGGTTGCGACGCACGTAATCGGAAATGGTGCCCTCGAATTCGCCGGCCTCAACCAGCTTGCGGTAGCCCTCCATGATGGGAGAGCCGTAGCAGTCGGTGCCCGAAACGAAGCGGACATTTTCGGCGCCAATGCGATCTTTCATGAAGCGGGCGAAGCAGTCGGCAGGCACGAACACGCCGCCAACGTGGCCGAAATGAAGCGACTTATTGCCGTAGGGCATGCCAGCAGTGACCACCGCACGGCGAGGCCAGGGTTTTGCATTTTCGCTGGTAAACAGTGCCATATTGCTCATCCTTTACAGCAGATGGACCGCGCAGGGGCGCCGCCCATCGTAAAACGTTTACAAATCCAAGCTGTCCTGCTTGGTGGAGGTTTGTGCCTTGCGGGCGAAGCGAATCAGGAACTCCTGATTGGTTTCGGTTTGTCTGATGCTCTTCACCAGGGTATCCATGGCGCGCTCGGTGTTGTTCAGGTTGGCTAGAACGCGGCGCACCGCCCAAATGAGGGGCGCCTCCTGGGGGTCAAGAAGCAGCTCTTCCTTGCGGGTGCCCGAAGTGATGGGGTCAATCGCGGGAAAGATGCGCTTGTCAGCCAGGGAACGATCCAGCTTCACTTCCATATTGCCGGTACCCTTGAATTCCTCAAAAATCACTTCATCCATCTTAGAGCCAGTGTCCACCAGAGCGGTGCCCAAAATGGTCAGCGAGCCGCCATTTTCGATATTGCGAGCAGCGCCCAAGAAACGCTTGGGCGGGTACAGAGCAGAAGAGTCAACGCCGCCAGAAAGAATGCGGCCCGAAGCGGGGGTGCCCATGTTGTAGGCGCGGGCAAGGCGGGTGATGGAGTCCAGCAGAATGACCACGTCGCGGCCCTGCTCCACCAGGCGCTTTGCGCGCTCGATGACCAGCTCGGCCACGGCAATGTGGTTTTCGCAGGGCATGTCGAAGGTGGAGGAAATAACCTCGCCCTTGATGGAGCGTTCCATGTCGGTCACTTCTTCGGGGCGTTCGTCAACCAGCAGGCACATCAGGTGCACTTCGGGGTTATTGGCAGAAATTGCGGCGGCAACATCCTTCAGCACAGTGGTCTTGCCGGCCTTGGGAGGCGACACGATCAGGCCGCGCTGGCCCTTGCCAATGGGCGACACCAGGTCGATGACGCGGGCGGTGGTGGTGCTCTTGCCATGTTCCATAATCAGGCGCTCATCAGGGTAAATGGGTGTCAGGTCGCCAAAGCGTACGCGGGCGCCCAGCTCATCGGCGGGAATGTCGTTCACGCTGATGACCTTCTGGATGGCGGTGTATTTCTCATTGCCCTGGGCGGGGCGGGTCAGGCCCACCACATAGTCGCCCTTGCGCAGGCTGTTGCGGCGGATGATGGACAGGCTTACGTAGGCGTCGCCCTCGCTGGGCAGGTAGCCCTTGGTGCGCAGGAAGCCGTAGCCGTCGCCCATGATGTCAAGGATGCCGGAGACCTCGATGATGCCTTCAGCCTTGCACAGGGCCTCGAAAACCACGTCGATGAGCTCGGCCTTGCGGTACAGAGAGCCGTCGATGCCGTACTCAGCGGCCTTCTCGCGCAGGTCGCCCACCTTCATTTCCGCGAATTCCTCGCGGGAAATGCTGGGCTGCACCTCGCGGTTGCCATGCTGGCGGCGCTGGCGGCGATGGTCGCGGTCGAACTGGCCCTTGTTTTTGTTGTTCTGGCCCTGGTTCTGGTTCTGCTGATTTTGCTGGGGCTGATTTTGCTGACCCTTGTCAGAGCCCTGGCTCTGCTTGTTCTTCTTTTTGCGATCGCGGTCGCGTCGGTTGCGGCTGGTGCCCTCAGAGGCGTTTTCAGCAGGGGTTTCGCCTTCGGCAACAGCAGCTGCAGGCTCAGCGGCGGTTTCGGCAGCAGGGGCCTCGGGGGCCGTCTCTGCAGGCGTTTCCGGCGCAGGAGCGGCAGCTTCGGCGGCGGCGGCAGGTGCTGCGGGTGCGGCGGGTGCGGCGGCGGCTTCTTCCCCACCCTCTACAGCGGCGACGCGGGTGCGGCGGCGGCGAGGCTTGGGGGCCTCTTCCGCAGCGGGGGCTTCCACAGCGGGGGCTTCCGCAGCGGGAGCCTCGGGGGCCTTCTGCTCCGGCTCGGTAGGAGCTGCAGCCTCAGCAGGTGCGGCCTCGGCCTTCTTGCGGGTGGTGCGGCGCTTGGGCTTTGCCGGCGCCTCTTCCGCAACGGGTGCGACAGCCTCGGCAGGCGCGGCAGCCTCGGCAGCAGGAGCCTCTACCGGGGCCTCAACAGGGGCTTCAGCCTTTTTGGTAGTGCGCTTGCGGGTGGCCTTCTTGGGGGCCTCTGCAGACTCCTCAGCAGCTGCAGCAGGTGCAGGTGCCGCTTCTTCGGCGCCCTTCTTGGTACGAGTGCGGCGCTTGGGCTTCTCGGCCTCAGGCGCAGTTTCGGGAGCTTTCTCCAATTCTTCAGTCATTTATGCGTTCTGCACTTTCTCCCAGTCCTTCAGGAACGTTTCAAGGCCACGGTCAGTCAGCGGGTGAAGAATCATCTTCTTCAGCACGTCAAAGGGAACGGTGGCAATATCAGCGCCAAAGAGGGCGCATTGGGTTACATGGTTGGCGCTGCGGATAGAAGCAGCAATGACCTCAACCTGCTCGCCGTTGGGGGCGTGCTCGGTGAAGTCGTAGTTGCCAATGGCGGTCACAATATTGGCAACCTCAGTGAGGCCGTCTTGGGAAATGTCGTCGAAGCGGCCGATAAAGGGGCTGATGTAGCGGGCGCCGGCGCGGGCGGCCAGCAGAGCCTGGGGAACACTGAAGCACAGGGTCATGTTGCAGCGAATGCCCTTTTCAGCCAAGGCGCGGCAAGCAGCCAGGCCCTCGACGGTGGTGGGAAGCTTCACCACGATGTTGGGAGCAATGGCGGCCAGGCGGATGCCGTCGGCAATCATCTCTTCGCGGGTCATGGCCACGCTTTCAGCGGAAACGGGGCAATCGGGGCCCACGATGTCGCAGATCTTCTTCATGTGGGCGTCAAAATCTTCCAGCTTGCCGCCAATTTTGGCGTACAGAGACGGGTTGGTGGTTACGCCGGCCAAAGCGCCCCAGCTGGCAACTTCCTCAATTTCCGCCAAATCGGCGGTGTCCACGAAAAACTTCACGTTTCCTCCTGTTGATGGATGATTGCTTGAATCTATGTAAGTGATTACAAGATAAGAAGCCCCGATACGGGTGAATTGCGAATGCATTTACATAGTAGCGTAAAACCAGGTAAATGCGAGAAAAATCTTTTCAGAGAGCAACGACGCACGTCCCCCCCCCCGAATCATTCGCGCCATTACAAAAGCAAACGATAAGTTGCCACCGAGAAGCACGGGAAAATTTCTGACCTGGGGAAATGCTGAGCATCTTTCCGAAAAAGGCCTTCACTCGACAACATATCGTTCATTTTTGTATCCAAGGCCCTGGAAAACGGCCCATTCGTTGGCTTTCGGCAACATATCGTGCGTTTTTGCAGAGAGCGCTGAGTGCGCTGGAAAAGGAAGCCCGGACGGGAAAACCAGTCCGGGCTTTGATGAGAGAGGAACAATTATTGAGGCGGAGCGCTCGGAGGCTTAGGTGCGGCAGGCGCTCCACAGTTGGGGCATTTCGCAGCATCATCGGGAACCTGCGTGCCGCACACGGGGCACGTTCCCTCAGAGCTCATTCCCAAGCGGCCTAGCTCGCAGCCGCCGCAACGTGTGCAAAACATGCACGCCATGCTACATTTCCGCCTTTCAAAAGAAAGGGGCGGAAGAGCTCACTCCCCCGCCCCGGTAAACCGATGAACCTTTATGCGTTCTTCTTAGCGCGCTTGCGAGGCATCAGAACAGCGATAACAGCTGCGATTGCCATAGCAATACCAACAATCAGGAAGGAGTTGCCAACAACGCCAGTAGCGTCGATCATCAGACCTGCAATCCAGGGACCCAGGTAACGGCCAACGATGTTGATGGTGCCAACAACGCCAGTGCCAGTTGCGCGGATGTCGTCATCGTAGTACTCGCCAGCGGCGGTCATGATAACGGTAATAACGCCGGTGGAAGCGGTGATGATTGCCACGAAGATGTAGCAAACAATCAGGCTGGGATCGGCGGTGCCGGTCAGGTAGAAGTAGTAACCGAAACCGAATACAGCATTCAGAGCAACCATGAAGGCCATGATGTTCTTGCGCTCCATGCGGTCAGACAGCTGGCCCAGAACAAGCTCGGTCAGAATGGTCAGAACGCCTGCCCAGGTGATGCCCAGAGAAGCCTGAGCTAAAGTGAAGCCAACAGACTGGATGGATGCAACGTAGTACTGAGAAGCAGCCATGTAGCCAACCTGATAGATGATGTAGAACAGACCGAAGTGCCAGGTGATGGGCATCTTCAGAACACGAACGATAGCAGACTGGCCGTTGCCCTTAGCCTCAGCGGCCTTAGTTTCCTCCATCTTGGGAGCAGGAGCAGCCTGAACGCCAGCGGGAGCGCCGTAGGGAGCCAGGCCCTTCTCCTCGGGTCCTTCGCGGAAGAACACTGCAATAAACACGGCGATGGCCGCGTAGATGATACCAAAGATCACATAGGACATTTCCCAACCCATGGAAGCGATGATGACAGGGGTAACAATGCCCAGGATGATGGCGGAGAAGTTAGCACCAGGAGTGATAAGGCTCATGCCCATGCCGCGCTTGTTGGGAGCGAACCAGCGAGAAACGATCTTGGGCAGAATGGCCATCAGCAGACCAGCAGTACCACAACCGGTAATGGACCAGGTTACAATTGCGGGAATCAGACCCAGAGGAGCCAGGAAGCCGAAAGCGATAGCGCCAACAGCAGCCAGGGAGCAAGCAGCAACGATTGCCTTGCGGGTGCCGAACTTGTCAGCAGCCATGCCCCATGCGAAGGAGAGGCCGGCATAGAAAACCATGTAGATAGAAGTGATCAGGCCAATTTCGGCGTAGCTTACGTCCAGAGCCTGACGGATGGATTCCAAGGTCAGAGCCGGAAGGCGCTGAGCACTCAGAACGATGAACTGAGTCAGGAAGCCGCCCAAACAGATGATGAATGCGTAATGCAGACCACCGCTCTTCTTAGGTGAGGCGTCTTCAATAGTTTGAAGCATTATTTTCCTCCTTTGTGGATGCCCCTTTTGGGGCGTAACGATTGATTCGTGCTCTTCTTCCCCTCATGGGGCGCGGCAACAGCACGCTACCACCGCTTATACGCGGGCCTTTCACCCGCCTTAAGCAAAAAGCTTTGCTTTCAACGAATTGAGCTTGGCCACTCTGGCTTCGCGCTGCTTTACCTGGTTGCGTTTCTTGCTTGCATAGGCGGCTTCGTTGAACGCCTCATGGGCGGCACCGCCTTCGGCAGCTTCCAGCTCCGCGTACTCGCGAATGCGATCCCAGTTGGAAATAAGGGAAAGAGCCTGGGCCTTCTTCTCCACCGGAACATACAGGTCAACGCCGTAGTTCTTGTCCTTGTGCTGGGGAATGCCAATGGTGAGAATGGGATGGTTCATCTTCAAGGAGCCGCAGTCGCGGCCATACAGGTGGATGCCCTTCTTGCGGAAGATGTAGGCAATACCGTCGTATTCCCAGGTTTGCTTCACATTGGTTAGATAAGACCAGGTCATCTTCTTGTATTCCTCAAGGTCAACCACGGTGGTCCAACCTTTTTTCTGCTGAGGCAGCATAGTTACTCCTAAGGGAAGGGCGGTAGCTGCGGGGAACAAATGAGGAGGGGATCCCACAGCTACCGCAAGCGAAATATGCGAAATTGCGCGGCGCGTTGCCAGCGAGCTTGACTACGGCATGAAGACGGAAACCTTCTTGCCGCCTAGCTCAACCATGCGCGCACCAATTTGGTCAACGGGCAAAACCTCAATGACCAGAGACAGGCAGTGCTGTTCGCACGCCGCCTTCTTACCCTGGGCGCGGCGATCGGCGCACAGGTCGCACAGCGAGGTAGGCACGGGCACGTAGTCCCACTCCCATTTGCCGTCGAGCTTCATGGGGCCAATCTGCTGGATGGTGATGCCGGGTTCCTCGAAGGGAAGATTCTTTTCCTTCATGCAAGAAACCTTGCATGAGTCACAGCCAAAGCACAGGCCGTGGTTAATAAGCATTGCGTATTCCATGATTACTTTTCTCCTTGTTCGTTTCTGACGGCCTAGGCGTTGGCGCCGTTGAAGGGGTCGCCCTCAAGGTTTGCCACCTTGCGAATCTTGCAGATGCCGTTCTTGTAAGGAGCGCCGTAACCGGTAACGGAAACGCTCTCATGGGGAATGAGATTGTTAGCGTTTGCCTTGAATACGCCGTACAGGTTGGGGGCTTCGCCGCACTGCTCGGGGAACCACCAAGCGTGCTCTACGTGAACAAACTTGGGAGTTACTTCCAGGCTGATGCTGGCCTTCTGCACCATGCGGCCCTGAGGGCTGGTGACCTCAACCCAGTCGCCATTCTGAATGCCGTACTGAGCGGCGGTTTCGGGATGCAGGGTGACCAGAGGCCAGGGATGCAGCTTGCGGGTGGTCAGGTCGGCCTGACGATGCTCGGAGTGGAACATGGAAATGTGACGGCCGCCGGTGGTGTAGTACAGCGGAAATTCTTCCTTCAGCTCAGGCTTGGACTCATGGGAGAATTCGGGCTCCTCGAAGTAAGGCAGGGGCTGCTCGCCGTAGTTGCGCAGAACGGGAGACCACAATTCGATGCGGCCGGTGCTGGTCTGGAAGCCCATCTTGCCGTCAGCGCGCAGAAGGCCCTTCTCGTACTTCTTGTACTCGTAGCCAGCCATCTTGGCGGGAACGGCCTTCACTTCGTCAAGGCCGTAGCCGTAGTTCTCGCGCAACTTGGCGTCAAAGAACTTGTCGGGAGTTTCCATGCCTTCCCACAGCTCGGGGCGCATGCGGCGACCCATGTCAATGAGAATCTCCAGGTCAGACTTGGTGTTGGGGTTCTCGATGATTTTGTTCATTGCGCCAATGAAGTGCTGGTTGCGTCCGTAATTGGGGGTAACCAGGCCCTCGTGCTCCACGTAGGTGGAAAGAGGCAGAACAACATCGGCCAGGCCCATTATGGTGGGAGTCATGAAGATGTCGTTGACAACTATGAACTCCAGGTCCTTCATGGCCTCATACCAGCGCTGAGGCTGATCAGCCATGCAAGCCAGGGGGTTGTTGCCAATGATCCAGCACATGCGCAGCTTGTAGTAGTCTTCGCGGTCGGCCCACTTGCCTTCCAGCCAGTTCAGCAGGGTATCACCTTGAACGCCGCCCATGGCAGCGCCTGCATTAAACAGGGAGTACTTGCCGTCGGGGTCAATGATGTGTTTAGCGGCCATCTCGGGGTCAAGCACATCCATCATGTCATAGCGCCACTGGCCAATGAAGCTGGTGGGCTTGGTGATGGTGATGCCGCCGGGAACGTCAATGTAGCCACAGATGGTGCAGATAGCCAAGAAGCACTGAGCGGCTTGAGTGGATGCCTTGGACTGGTCCAGAGCAACACCCCAGGTAGCGGTGGAGGGGCTATTGGTTGCGAAAGCGCGGGCGGCGCCAACCAGAACCTCAGGATCAACCCAAGAAACTTCCTGTACGCGCTCAGGGGTCCATTCCTTTACGGCCTCTGCCAGCTCGTTAAAGCCGTAGGTCCAGCAGTCAACAAATTCTTTATCGTACAGGCCTTCGCTGATGATGACATTCAAAAAGCCCATGCCAACGGCAGCATCGGTACCAGGACGCAGCTGCAGATGATACTCAGCCTTTGCGCCCAGCCAGGTCAGGCGGGGGTCAACGGTGATGATCTTGGAGCCGCGCTTGATCAGATCGATGATGCAGGGGCCAAAGAAGCCATCGGGGCTGGAGAACAGCGGGTCCTTGCCCCAAACCATGATGTACTTGGGAACCACGTAGCCAGGATGGTCGTAGCGGTCTTCCCAGTACTGAGCGGAGTCAATCTCGGGTACGCCAGCGCCCAGCAGGTAGTTGGTGATGGTGGCACGAGGACCGTAGCAAGCCTCGCCGGAGAAGGCATAGGTGGAAGCACCATTGGGGGTGTTGCAGATTGCGGGGCCATACACGGGAGCGTATAGGGTGGACTCGCGGCCAGTGCCGGTCAGAGTGAAGATGGTTTCGGCACCCCACTTTTCCCAAACTTCGCGAATCTTGGACTCAATCAGATCATATGCCTCGTCCCAAGAAACGGCCTTCCATGCGTCCTTGCCGCGGTCGGCGCGGTCGCGTACCATGGGGCTCTGCAGACGTTCCTTGCTATAGACAACCTCATCTAGAGAAAGGTTGCGAACGTCCAGACGGCCCTGGGTAATGGGATGATCAGGGTCGCCTTCTACCTTGAGAATCTTGTTGTCCTTAACGGTAACAACAACGCCCCAGCCTACCGGGTGATCGCCGGGCGGGGACCAAGCACAGGTGCGAACCTTCATGACGCCGTCGCTTTCTTCAAGAACGTACGGCTCTTCGGGATTCAGCATGTCTCTCCTCCTTCTTTCTATTTCCGTCGCCAGGGTTTGCTACCCCGGCGCAAAGCACTTCGTCAGTTCCTTGCTGACGTTGCATAGAGTAGAAATCAGAAGGCAGCGCCATAAGCACCAAAACGGGTGTTTTTTGGGTAACCAACCCCGTCAGAAAAGGGTGGTTTTTGCCCGTCCAACCCTCCAACCCCTTTCGGGTGGTATGCTTTGAGCTGGGAAAACGCCAATAGCGTGCAAAAAAATAAAACCACCTCTTCACAGGGTGGTTGTCACTATGCCCATACGGCGAAGACAGGGAGGCGCACTAACACGCAGGAGAGGTCGTCGCGGGTCGACAAAAACGCACGGTAAGTTGCCGCGGAAAGACAAACAGACTTGGAAATGGCCTGATTTCTGCAAGAATGCACGATAAGTTGCCGACAAGAGACATAGGAAAATTTTTGACCTGGGGAAACGCCGAGCATCTCTTGGAAAAACGCCCTACGTCGGCAACATATCGTTCATTTCTGTATCTGAGACCCCCCAAAAATCATTTTTTGTTGGCCCTCGGCAACATATCGTTCATTTTTGCAAGCGGAATCTAGCGCCTAATGCGCGATTCAACCAAGTTGATAAGCTCCTGGCGGGAGTGCACATCGCACTTGTTGTACAGGTTGCGGATGTGACCCTTGGCGGTGTTGTAGGAAATGCAAAGCTCTTCGGCAATGTAACTTGCCGTACGACCACGGCTCAAATACACCAGAATTTCCGACTCGCGAGCCGTGAGTCCCTTCTCCTGGGCGATGGTTTCGCACAGCGCGCGCCATCGGCTCAGGGGCACTTCCTGAGAGACCTCTTCCCCATCACCGTTATTAGTTGACCCCCCTTCCGCCACCAGTACCACACCTTCGCGGAAGGTTTTTTCCAGTGCCTCGGTGACGGTCTTCTCGCCCATGACAAACTGCAAAGACACCAAGATAACAACCGCTAGAATCGCGGCAACCATGCCGGCATACTCGTGCAGCTCGGGGATCACCGCGACAAATATGCCCGCAACAAACTGACCCATGGTGTTGCCCAAAGCGGATGCACCGCGACCCCAGCCAAAAACGCGCACCGAAGAAAGGGTGGTCTGAGAGGAAATGCTAGTCAGGATACACCAGATGGCCAAGATGAAAATGTTGTAGGAGATATCCACCAGCAGGGCCTGAGTCGCGCGCAGCGTGTCACCCAGGAAAGGGGTTGCCATGATAACCAAGCACGCGGCAATGGCAATGGGATAGTATACCTTGCCCACATCGAACTTCTTCATGGTGGAATACACCGCGAAGAACACCAGCAGAACAATCTTCACGTCAAAGCTGAAATACACCGAGCTAATAACGCTTTCCGTACGCAAGCCCGTGGGCAGCTCCAAAGTTGCCATACCCTTCACAATGCCCACGGCCACCGAGAAAATCAGCACCACCAAAACGCAGCGGGCGAAGAAGCCTCGTGGCAGCATCTCAATGGGAACCATGTCGGAGTCGTGACTCGAGCGCTCCTCCTGACGCAGAAGGCACAGCAACGTTGCCACAAGGGGCAGCGAAGAAAGCACGATGAGGGCGTGGATCTCCGAGATAGCGGCGCACATGAAGAAAACCAGATTCGAAAGAACCGCCGAGAAAAACACCGTGAAGAAGATGCGGTTTCCCGGCAGCACCGAGTACATATCGCCAATGCGCATGCACACGAAAGCGGTGCCAACGCCCGTTCCCGCGCTCAAAAGCACGAAAAGCCCCAATGGCAGACCCTCGCCGAAACCTCCCATCATGAGGAAGGTGCACAAAGAGGCCAAAAGTCCCATGAGGGGAACCAACGGGCCGCGGAAGATGTACTGCTCAATCTTTTGGTGGAAGGCGCCACAAAGAATCAGCGTTAGCGAAAGCGGAATACCCGAGGAAAGATACATGATGTTGTGGGTCACGCCCGATTCAAGATATAAAGGCGCGTTGATAATAGCAGAACCACTCATCATAAGAAGAATCCAGGCGCTATAAAGGCCAAGGCTAAAAAACTTTACTCCAGGCCATTTATCATCAATAACGGCCAAGCTTTTCCTGATTATTGAAATATTTGTCATAGCACTCACCCACAATTCTTTGGGCATTGTAAACGCCCAGCTCCTCCCTACTGAGAGGAAAGCACAGAGGCGTTCCTTTGGAGCCGAAGCCGTCAAGTTTTTCGGAAAAAAACAGAGGAGCTGTGGCGAGAACGAAACAGAAACGCCCGGGGCGAAATTGTCTCATTGCAGGTGCATGCAAAACAAAGGAGCCGCCCCAGAAGGGACGGCTCTCAAGAATCGGATTTTGCTTTTGGTCAAAAGCGGTGACAGTGCTTAAATCAGAGGCTCCATGCCCAGTACGGGATGACCCTTGGCGGCCAGAATCTCGTACAGTTCGGCGGGGTCGCCGGGATCCTGCATGTCGTTCTCGTCGGGGATCATGTCAACGTAGTTGTCAATGCCGTACAGGTCCTTAGCGGTAGCGTTGATCTTCTCGGCCAGCTGTTCCTTCAAAGCAGCAGGCATCCATACAACGCGAGCAATGCCGCCTTCGGCCTTCAGGAACTTCTTGGAAGCGATGAAGTGCTTGCCGTGGCCCATGTAGCCGGGGGTCTGAACGCCGCCGCCGGTCATGGATGCCATTTCGGAGAAGGTCATGCCCAGAGGAGTCATACCCACGTGGTCACGGGTGGTGATAACGAAACCGCTGGTCATAGGCTCAATACCGCAAATGCACTCGAAGCAGCCGCAGGAAGTCATGGGGTCTTCCAGGATGGAGTACAGAGAAACCTGCTCCAGGGCGCCGTTGGAGTACTTCTTCACGGCCTCGTTAACGTCTTCGTAAGCACCAATGCGCTCGTCGATGCATTTCTGGTGAGGAACAATCTGGCATGCGCCGTTGGGATCCAGCTCGTTGGAAGCCTTGGCGTCCAGCCAGGAAACAGCGCCGCACAGGCCCAGACGCTCGGGAGTAACGATGCATACGTGGCTGGGGCTGAAGGACTGGCACAGAATGCAGGTGTAGAAGTTCTCGACGGTCTCGTCGGTCAGGCTGCCCAGACGCTCGTCGCGCTGGTTGAACACGTCGTTAGCGTAAGCGCGCAGCTCCTTGCACTTTGCAGGATCGGTGTAAATCTTAACCTGGCACTTCTCGATGATGGCGTCATGGTCGCCCTTGATCTTGGCGTACAGAATCTCGCCCAGATGCTTCAGGCGGAAGCCGTTATCGAAGTCGTCCTTGCTGATACGAATACGAATCATATCACGCTGGCCGGTGTGCATAACGCCGGATGCGCAGTTCAGGTAAGCGTGAATCTTGCGCTCGAAAACGGAAGCGAAGTCGGGAGAAACGTTCTTGCCGCCAACTTCCACGATGAAAGCAGCTTCCATCTTGGAGCCAGGGGTGATTTCGTCAATGTCGGGACCAAACAGCTGAATGGAGTGGTCTTCAATTTCCTTGACGTCCTTGATCTCAACCAGCTCGAAGCAGTCCTTGCGGGAGCCGTCGATTTCAATCTGCATGTCGGGACGGCGGATGATCTCGCCCTCGAATGCGGTGGAGTAAGCCACAGGGATGTCAATCTTGGTGATCTTGATGTGAATATCGCGAGCTTCCAGAGAGGTCTCAATGAAGTCCTTGGTATTGGGCTGCAGCAAGATGGTCTTGGGAATGGGACGAATGTAGTTCATATCGTTGGTGATAACCGGGAAGCCCATGGCTACAGCGCCAGCACCGAAGGCCAGGGTGCGGTCGTTCACAGGAGCGAATGCGTTCACGAATGCATGCAGACGAACGAAGGTGTACTCCATGAAGCCGTCCCAGTCGCCGCCCTCGATGGCGCCGAAGATCATGGCAGCGCGCACGCAGAAGGACACAACATGAGATACGGCCCAGATCTCGGGCCCAACGGCAACCACGCGTACGGGGAAGCCCATCTCAATGCCCATAGCCTCGGCCTGGTCGATGATGTCGCCAACCAGGAAGACGAAGATGCCGCGCTCCTGATAGCCGCGGATCAAGTCGGCAGCTTCCTTCTCGGAGGGAGCGGGATCGATGATCACAACGAAGCCGGGGATGTCGTTGGTAACCAGAGGAACGCCCAGCTCACGCACTTCAGCGTCGGAGAAGTGGCCATGGTACTTGGTGCCTTCGTAAGGAGTGGCGGTGTTGACGTACTTGCAAGCCTCAATGATTTCGCCGGCCATTGCGGTGCCGATACCAGCTTTGAAGATGGCTGCGGTGCGCTGCTCACGGGTGTTCATCTCATTGATGTTGGCCAGAGCAGTCTTCAGGTCCTTCAGCTTCATGACCTTCTGGCCCTTGTAAGCCAGCTGGCAGGACATGTTGTAAGCGGTATCAGGCATGGCCATGGTGGCGTCTTCGCCATGCTCAGCGATAGCGGCATCTACTGCCTTGGTGGCAACAGAGAAGATATCGTTGGAGCCATGGAAAATCCTGTCAAAAAATTTCATATGAATTTCCTTTGCTATCGAAACTAGTCGTTTTCCATACGTTGCTTAATGCGACGCACCTCTTCAACGAGCTGCGTGCTGTAATCGAAGGGGCTTTCGCCATTGCGGTCGGCGTCGATGATCTCTGGCGAATAGGAAATAAATCCCAGCAGAGCATCTTCGGGCAGATGGGCGCGAAGGAAGACCTCGTCTTCGGGGCCACGCACCTTGCTTGCCACCACGTTCACCTTGGTCACGCCAATGTCGGCAGCCAGACGCTTTACGTTCTCGTAGGTCTGAATGCTGCGGGCACCAGGCTCAACCACCACAATGAACTGGTCCATATGCGAAGCAGTGCCACGAGCCAGATGCTCCAGGCCTGCCTCCATGTCCATGATGACCACATCGTCTTTGCGATAGGTCAAGCTGGCCAAAATGGACTTGATCATCACATGCTCAGGGCAAACACAGCCAGAGCCGCCCACGTCAACCGTGCCCATGACCAGAAGCTTTACGCCGTTGCAGTCGCGAGCGTAGGTATCGGGAATGTCGGACACCTGGGGGTTCAGCTTGAAGAACTTGTTGGCCTCATTGGCACCCGTACGCTCTTCAACCAGCTTGCGCATCTTAGAAATGGGAACAATGCTGTTCACTTCCTCCATGCTAAAGCCTAGGGCCAAGCCCAGGTTGGCATCGGGGTCAACGTCCACCGCCAGAACCTGACGGCCCTCTTCTGCGTACAGACGAGCCAAGGTTGCGGAAAGAGTGGTCTTGCCCACGCCGCCTTTGCCAGTGATTGCTACCTTCATGTGAATACCTTCGATGTTTCTTTTAGATCATGATCTTGGCGCGCTTTTCTTCAATGCGCTCGATCATCTTGTCGCCCAGTTTCTCAATGTCCTTTTCGACATAGAACTTGGCGCCTACCCACTTTTCAATATCGCCCTGGAGCAGGCCGACAATACCCTTGGAGCCGTCGGTGTAGGGGTCAATGCCCAGGAAGGTATCAATACCGGTAGCAACAACGTAGTTACCAATGGAAACGGCCTTCTCAGACATCCATTCGGGAGCGCAGCCCACCAGAGGAATGTCGGAGATTTCAATTCGCCAGTCCTTGGCAATGTCAGATGCCAGAATCATCATACGGGAGATGTCTACGCAAGAGCCCATATGCAGAACGGGAGGAATGTTGGCCAGACGGCAAACGCGCTTCAGGCCTTCGCCGCAGTACTTGCCAGCTTCCTTGTCCATGAGGCCGGCCTTTGCGGCAGCCTGAGCGGAGCAACCGGAAACAATAACCAGAATGTCGTTGGCAAGCAGCTTCTTCATCAGCTCAATGTGAGCGTAGTCGGGGCGAACCTTGGGGTTGTTGCAGCCAACCATGGCCACAGCGCCGCGGATAACGCCAGAGCGGATGCAGTCAATCAGAGGAATCATGGTCTGGAACTCATCGATGTGAGAGTTGGCCACGGTGTCCAGAGTGTCATAGATTGCCTCAACGGAGTAACCAACAGTGGCCTTGGAGACCAGGTTGGGAATGTGAATCAGTTCAGGCTTGCGGTTCTTGAAGTTCTCAACAGCCAGCTCAACGATCTGCTTTGCATTTTCAGCTGCGGTGGATTCCTTGAACTCAATGAAGTCGGAATCGGGCATGCGGGCAACGTTGCTGGTGGTAATGAACTTGGTGTGGAAGCACTTGGACAGGGGGCCCAATGCGGGGAAAATGCACTGAACGTCAACGACGATGGCTTCGCAAGCGCCGGTCAGAACCACGTTTTCCTGCTGCAGGAAGTTACCAGCCATGGGAATGCCGTGACGCATGGCAACTTCGTTGGAGGTGCAGCAAACGCCGCAGACGTTGATGCCACTAGCGCCGTTCTTCTTGGCCAGAGCAATCATCTCGGGGTCGTTTGCGTAGTAAACAACCATTTCAGACAGAGAAGGATCATGGCCGTGAACAACGATGTTCACCATGTCCTTTTCCATAACGCCCAGATTAGCGGTAGTGTCCACGGGCTTGGGAGTACCGAACAGAACGTCGGAGAACTCGGTGCCAATCATGGAACCGCCCCAGCCGTCGGCCAGGCCGGCGCGCAGGGACTGGTGAACCAGTGCCTCGGGCATGGAGGAGCAACCCATATGGGTCATATGCAGGGAAAGAGAAACTTCGCGGTCAATAGCGCGAGGAGACAGTTTGTTGTCGCGCCAGATCTTCTGACGAGCCTCGGGGGCGCGCTTCAGGAAGCGCAGGCGGCCGAAGGGCTTGCCGAACTCTTCCAGACCACGGAGGGCAACTTCATGAGCGATATCGTAGATGTCGCGGTCCTCGGTCTCAATGTCCCACTCGTCAGCGATGCGCTTCAGCTTTTCCGGGTCCTTGATGTTGTAGTTGCCATTAGCGGAGCTACGGTACAAGGTCATGGCAATAGAACGGCCATGGTCGGAATGGGTTGCAGAACCGCCAGCGGTGAAACGCAGGTAGTTACGGCCTACAACGCCGTCAGCGTCGCAACCGCAAACGCCGCGGGGCGACTTGGGGGTAATGCGGCAAGGACCCATAGAGCAGATACGGCAGCACAGACCCTGTTCGCCAATCTTGCAGTGGGTTCCCTGGGCAGCGTTACGTGCCTGATAGGAATCGGCACCTACGAGCGCTGCGGTCTCAAGAAGACGGCTGGTAGCAGCTTCCATCTCCTCATTCGGAATAAGTACGTCCCAAGACAAAGGACCACCTCAACTCTCTCTTTTCTTCCAGCAAATCCGATTAAGATTCTTTGCACACCTCTCCCCATGAAAGGTGTTACAGCTAATTTATAGGGCGGTTGAAAAGTGGTCAAGGGCAGGCGTTTTGGGGCTCTTTCGGGCAGGAAGCGCAAAAAAGTGTTACTAACATCAATTTTGTATTACTTACCGCTCTCATCAGGGCTTTTGTAGCATCTTGACGCAAATTGAACAATCTTGCGAAATGAGTGCTTTACTTCCGGTGAAAAAAGTCGTTACTTTCCGCAAGCTTTTGTTAGTTCCAGCCAAAGAGCAAGGCGTACTGGATGTACAGGACGTCAGAAAGATCCAGGTACTGGTTGTGGTTCACGTCGGCAGCCAGCCAAGAACGAATAGGCAAATCGGAGCTAATGCGATATGCGCCCCTGGCGGCATCGTAGGCGTTCTGGGCATCCACGATGGTCAGCTTACCGCTGCCGTTCACATCGCCTGCCAGTCCATAGTCTTCATATCCCGGTTTTGCCACCTTGTACTGGGCTTTTTCCTCAAGGCTTGCCGTGGTGGAAGAGGTGAAGTCGAAAGCTTCCGGCATATTCTCGCCCGGGTCAAGAACGCTGCACCACGCCTCGTAGTCAGGCACGTACAGCATGGTGCAGCCGCGGAACAGCGGCACCGAAAGGGAGTCTTCCATGAACGCATTTTCCAGGTAAACCAAAGCGGTGCCCGCACCCGAGTACTCCTTTACGGAGAAATTGCCCAGGTAGACAACAGACGTGTCAGACCACTCAACGGGCAGGTAGACGTTTACGGATCCTACAGAACCGTAGGAATACGCCAGCGCGAATGAGCCATTCACTTCGTCCAAAGGCTCATCGTTTATGTAAATAGCCAATTCATCGGGATTAGTAGGCCAGAAGGCATCCTCTTCTTCAATGCACACCCGCAAGAAGTATTGCTTTTCCGGATCCAAGGGGCTCGTGCTGTTCGCCAGGGACACATAGGTTCCATCGACGTAGTAGCACAAGTGGGAATAGACGTTGTAGTTGCTGGTGTCAACGTAGTAGTTCTGATTCAGCGGAGCTGTCATATAGGTTCTAATCAAATCAGTCAGAAGCGCACCTGTGGTGCTCGGATTGGCCACGAAAGCAGAGGCGTTGTACTGCAGTCGAACCTCGGTGATCAGCGGCTTGTTCTTCACCGTAATGGGAACAACCGTCTGAACCGAGGGATCCTCGCAAGAGGTAACCGTGGCGTAGAGGACACCAGAGGGTTCCGACAAGTCAACAACCACCTGGAACCTCGTGTCAGAGAGCTGATCAACCCTGGTGTAACGGGAGCGGTTACCAGAAAGGGAAACAACCCAACCCTGGGTGCTACCGTTTACGGTTACCGTGAAGGTTTTTTCCTGCTTTACCGAGGGGGTGATGGAGGTTGCTGTTGGGCTAACAGCAAGGGAGGTGGCGGCCAGCTCTTCCAAATCATCGCGGGATGCAGCCTCAGCCGAAACCACTTCTTCAAGAGCAAGGGCCAAAGAGAGCTGATTGGTGTCATCTTCCGCATAGGCGGTTTGCGTGGGAAGAACGGGAAGGCATCCGAAAATCAGAGCCGAAGAAAGGACTATGGCGGATAGACGCCTTGCCAGGCGGCATTCCGTACGCACGTTTGCGCTATTCATGGAGGCTCCTCTACCTACATTGATGCCATGGTTACGAGCCAATGTACATAGCAGTACTCCGTGTTCGCTCCGTTTTTTGGGCATTTTTTGAATTTTCGCAGGTGGCTGACGCTATTTTGGGGCACTACGCAGCAGCCAAAAGAGCCACTTGAATGGCGCGGGCGTCCGCTGCCTCAACAACGCCATCGCAATTGGTGTCGCAGGCCAGCCATGAGCGCACCGAAAGCGCGGAAAGGTTAGCGTACACGCCGCGTGCCGCATCATAGGCAATTTGTGCGTCAATGATGCTTAGCTGGCCGCTACTGTTGGCGTCACCAGGCAAGAAACCCACAGCTGAACCGGCATGCATGCCAAAATCGGCCCCCGTTGCGGCCTCAAAGTTGGCAGCCGTCACCAGCGTTACAAAGCGCTGGCCATCCCACACAAAGGGCTGGCCTTTGAACGTGGGCACGCTGCCCTGGGGCACCGGCAACTCGTAAGGCATGAGCACCAGGCCGGAAGCCGCCGTCAGAGGCTGGCCCACAAGACGGGCAGGAATAGCCACCGTCAGGGGAAGATTAGAGGTAGCACAGGGCATCTGGCGCATGCCCGTCTCATTGGAAACGTTCACGCGGGTAATCTCTGCCGTGGTGCTTCCCAGGGCCTTGGGAAGCAAGGTGAGGATTGCCACGGTGGTTTCTTTGCCCCAGGTGGTTCCCGACAGATCGCCCATGCCGTTGACCACGAACCGCGTCCAGCTGCCCCTTGAATCGGTTTCGGCGTACTCGTTGATGTCAAACCTATTCAGCAGCTTGGAGGCGCTGTAGTCAACCACCTGGAACAAATCGGTGTTCACGCGGAAGGTGGTCGAGTAGGAGTACATGAGGTACTCGTCATAGTTGTCGCAGGTCAAAACCAAGTTGAGGGTGAAGGGCTCCCCCACGTGCAGCGTTTCAGCGCTGACGGTGAAGCTCTGGGTGAAGGTGCGATCATCTTGCGCGGCGTGAGCCATGGAAGGAAGCAAAGCGGCCGCCAGCACCAGGGCGCACAGCCCCATTGCCAGCCTACGAAGATTCAAAACGAAACGCGCCAAAAGGCCCTCTATCTGCGGAACAATAATCTTCTTTCATTATACGTATTTCCACAGGTGAGAAAAGGAGGGGCGCCAATAATTGACACCCCTCCCGAATGAGACACTTTGCCCTGAGCCAATTGTCTCATTCGACATCTTTGTTGCGAACCAGCTTGCCCTTGATGAACACCTGGCGCACGTTGTCGTGGCTGCTCAGGTAGCAGATGCGGGCCAGCTTGTCCTCGGGCGAGTCGAACACGCCGAAGCCGGTGAGGTCGGAATCGGGGCGCTTGGTGTCAATGACCTGCAGGTCGAACTCCTTGCCGGGGGCGAAGCAGCCCACGGGCAGACCCAAGGCCTCGGCGCCGCCGGTGGTGGCCAGCCAGAAGCTTTCCACCAGAGAAAGGCGAGTGCCCTCCCCCAGGCCGCCGCGCTGCTCGGGGGGCAGCATGGCGTTGACGCCCGTTTCCAGCAGGCGGGAGCACAGTACCGCCTGGCGGATGTTCTCATACATGCTGGGGCTATAACCGCCAGAGATGTC
>JAQXTF010000056.1 GCA_029219345.1 Eggerthellales bacterium | reverse complement strand
TTATCCTATCAATCCATGGCCATAGGTGTACATCAAATGGGACAGTCCTTAACAAGAGCGACCAAGATGGTTGCAACCAACTATCCTTAAGGCATCGCCGAGCTAGTTGGAACTCACCGGGCAATCATCCAAAAACGTTTCCGCAGCTAGACCGCAATACTCCCCATATCGTAAACGATACCCCCCATGTCGCCCGGAGGACAGGAAACCGGGCTGGAACTCACTCCATAATGATGGAGTGGAAAAACCGCAGGTCAGGGGTAATACTCCCCATATCGGGCAAAATACTCTCCATAAGTGAGTTCCAACGAATCGGCTCAAAAGCAAATACTCACCTATAGCGGGACAATACAGGTGAGACGAGGCAACATGAGATGCCACGAGGATGAAAATTCGGGCTGAGTTGGAATCATTGAGTGGGAATAGTCAAAATACGTGCAACATACGTGCATGACAACCTAGATAGCACCCATTTCGCACTGCATCATGGGTGCTATCTTTGCGTATGGGAGCGGGTCACGGCGCATTCCGGTCGTCACGTGACGGATATCCGTCACGCCATGACGGATTCCAGGAGCAGACCGCCTGCCGCGCGTACAATCGCCGTATTGCGCACACACGAGGCAGGGAGGTCCGCATGGAGACGGTCAACGTCACCGTACGCATGAAGAGGCAGACGAGGGACGACGCGGCGAAGCTCTTCTCGGAGCTCGGCATAAGCACGACCCAGGCGATCAACATGTTTCTCAAGCAGGCAGTGAGGGAGCAGAGGATCCCCTTCGAGGTCGCCGCCAGGCCGGCCGTGGACCATCGAGCCGAGAGCCTGGAAGAGCAGAACCGGCTTACCGCATCGACAGCCGCGTCCTCGGAACCCTTTCACCCCTAAGCGGTTAAGACTTTGCAAGCAGGATTCATGTGCTATAATCTAAAATTAGTTAGCCCCGGTACGACCGCTGATTCAAGTCGCCGGGGCTCAATTATTTTCCGAGGAAAGGTTTCCCATGTCGAACGCTCCGAAAATAGACCGGGCGCACATCGTATCGTGGCTCTCTGAGCCGCGATATAGCAAATATCTCGAAGTATCGCGAGGCGATGACGCCGTCGCACTCGACCTCTACCTCTGGAATATTGGCCTTGCGCAGGCCGTCTTGAAAGACGTCTCATTCTTCGAGGTCGCCCTCAGAAACGCTTACGACAGGGCAATATCCTCCACTTGGAGCGGGTCCGACCACTGGCTGCTTGACGATGCCTCTCCCGTAAGGCGCCCGATTCTCAGGACGAATAAGCGAGGACAGGTCAACGACGCCAACCGACTGAACAGGAATTCGATAGACCACCTGAGAAACGGCCTTCGCGAGAACGCGACCGCAGACGACATAGTCTCGAACCTCACGCTGGGCTTCTGGGCCCACATGACGGACCGCAGCCATGAACGCGACTTGTGGATTCCGATCATCCATAAGGCATGGCCAAAAGGAGCAGACCGAAACGACGTCAATGAACGGATAGCGGGAATCAACAAGATCCGCAATCGCGCTGCTCACCACGAACACCTCTTCGCGCATGCGGGATGCAGATGCGGGACTTTGCAATCATGCCGAGACGCCGCTTTCCTGTTCGCTCAGCTTGAGCCAATTGCACACAGTTATGTTTACAGAGGGAACATCAATAGATGCTCGGTCGATAACTACCTGGAGGAGCACCCGGCTCCTTGCGACGTTACGGTCTGAGAAAAACCCACGCGCGCAAGGAGGAGCCGAAGCCCGAGCCTACGGTGACACAGGAGCAGCTCGACGAGCTTGAACCGGGCGATACCGTCTTCCATAAGGCGTTCGGCTGCGGGCGCATCATAGACATCGATGAGGCTTGCATCGAGGTCACGTTCGACAGCGATGACAAGAAAAAACCCTCGCGGAAGTTCTTGTTCCCTGGGTCGTTCTCCCAGGGTTTGCTGCAGATAGGATAGGAATAGCGTATGAGCGATACCCACATTTGCACACGGGGCAAGGTTTGGGACTTACACATACATTCGAACCAGTGCTACTCAACTACCGATGAGGATCTCAAAAAACTCAGCGTCAATGATTACGTAGTACAGCTTATCAAGGTACTCGAGGAATACGAGGACCTTGACATGATTTCGTTCACCGACCATAACCAGATATGCATCGATCTCTATCGTGCCTTTTACGACGCGCACAGCAGGATAGCGCTTCTGCCGGGTGTAGAGATCGACGTGGCACTCGATGAAAACGAGCCAGCAAAGCATCTTGTCGTCTATTTCGATGCGATGGGCGATATGGACAAGCTTGAGGACCTTGCAAGTAAGCTGAACGCTCTGATGAGCGAGAAGAACGTAGGCAGTGGCAACGGCAAAAAGCCCATCGACATACACCTGTTGCTCGATAGGCTTATAGGTTACGGGGTCCATTTTGCCCTTAGCCCACATGCCATGAAGCAGGGTAAGCGCGGCATAGATTACGACTGGCACGCAATGCCAGCCGACGAGCGCGATAACGAAATGAAGAAGTACCTTGACCAGTTCTTCTGCTTCTGGGAGTCAAGCGGTAAGAGTGAGATTGCGCATGCCGTCGAATTCCTCAAGCAGATGACTCGAGACGAGCTGGTCTCCATCGTGTCGTTCTCCGACTCAAAGGATTTCGGAAAGCTACGCGAATATCTCGACAACCCGTGCCAATACTTCAATGCCTTGCCAAACTTCAACGGCTTGAAGCTTGCCGGAAGTGAGATCACCCGCATCACCAGAGTGCAAGACGTTGTCAACGCGAGCGACCTGGGTGGTTACATAGGAGCCGTTGAGTTCGAGGATCAACATATTGAGTTCACACCTCGCCTGAATGCGATTATAGGTGGAAGAGGTAGCGGCAAATCCGTCCTTCTCGATTCGATCGCGTGCGGCATAAGGCCAAACGCCGGCACCCTACTTGACGAGCGCAGGGCATTCATTAGGGGGCGCAAGATATCTGTAAGCACGATGAGCGGCGCTCCGATCATCGAAGGCCAGTTCAACATTGACTACTTCAATCAGAGCTACATAGCAACACTGTTTGAGAAGTCGGGCAAAGAGTTCAACAAGGCGATCGAACAGCACTTTGCAAGCGGCTTTGAGCACGTAAAGCGCATTGATGGGGCATCGATAGAGCGCGCCAATGCCGACGCATTCACCGAGCTCATTGAGTCCTTTGAAGAGGAGACTCCGGAAAACATCGTTGGCTTTGTCGATAAGTACATAGTCGATACAAAGGACAGACTCGACATGGACATCGGACCAAGGAAATCGAAGGCCCAGATTCCGGACAGTAAGCTGGCGTCTCTTAAATACCAGAAAGTACTCGATGACATTAGGCCAGCTATAAAAGCCAAGCTGCCTCCGACACTCGAAAGCAACCCGCGCATCGACGCGGCGATTACGGAACTGGAGCGAGTCATCTGCGATGAGGCATATACTGCCAGGCGAGCGTATCTTGAGGGTCCTTTCTTCCAGAACACGTTTGTCGACCTCTTCGTTGCCAAGAAGAATTCTATGAACAATGCGCAGAGCGAGCGCACCAAGCAAATCGAGCTTTTCGATTCAACCTTCCAGCAAAAGACGCTGGGGATAAGGAAGCGCGTCTCACTCGTAAGAGCTCTAATCGCGGTATGCGATGGTTTCGTGACGCACTATGAGGAGCATGACTTTGCAAACGGCGAGAAGGCAAATGCATTCAAGTTCATGCGCGAACTATATGTCGAGCATCCCATCGACTTCATGATACGCACCATCAACGCCAGAACCTTGAACTTGCAGGGCATCGGGAAGTGCAATCCTGAAAACCTATGGGAGTACATTAAGGCCTTCTGCTTTAGCGAAGACGGGTATCGAAAGGGTTCTGACTGGGAGCAACTATACGATGACCTCATCGCCTTTGGGCTCACCTATGAAGAAAAGTCTTCCATCTGCTTCGACTCCGGGGATGGCACTTATCAAGACATAAGGAAGCTTTCCCCAGGCACGCAGACGAACATCCTCATCGAGTACATCGTGCACAAGAAAACGAAGATCCCGCTACTTATCGACCAGCCTGAGGACAACGTAGACAACCAGACGATCTATAGCAAGATCCGCAGCTGGTTCATGGGGCTCAAACAGTCAAGGCAGGTAATCGTGGTTACACACGACGCAAATATCGTCATAAACGCCGACGCCGAAAACGTAATCATCGCCGAACAGCCACACCAAGGGGAGTTTGCCTATCAATACGGCGCTCTTGAGTACGGCGACATAATCGACCAGGCGTCGCTCATCCTTGACGGCGGCAAGGATGCGGTGAAAAGGAGGCTCGTTAAGTATGGAGAATAAAGAGGTCAAGGTCGTTCTCAAACCCGGCCATGAGGTCATCTTGAAGAGCGACGCGCCAGACATCGGTGCCCTTGTTAGCGCGATCGTGCAGATCAGGGATCAGTTTGACCCAAGCGAGCTCAGAGTCGAATGCGAACACGATGGTTTCGATAAAGCGAGTTTCAAGGAGATCATCATAGAGGCGACTAGTGCGTTCATCGATGAGATCCGGCTCGATAAGGCCGCCTACGATGCTGCGATTGCGGCACTACAAGATACGCCGAAGGCATCGAGTTAGTCATGCATCGAGGGCGAAGGGATAGCTTCATGGCCGAACCATTATTCACCAGAGTCGATCGACCTGTCGGCAAGCTCTTCGGTGATGTCATAGAGGGTCGTGTTAGATTGCCCGATTTGCAGAGACCCTTTGTATGAAGGGATTGCGACGTCCGAAATCTCCTCGATTCCATGCTACGCGGCTATCCCATCGGCTACTGCATTCTTTGGGAGGCGCCCCGATGACCAGGAGGACAAGAAGTCCTCGATTGACCTCAACCAGAAGAACTACGCGACATCTAAGGAGCTCGTGATTGACGGCCAGCAGAGATTGACCGCACTTGTCTTCCTGTCGTGATTCAAAAACCAGAAACGGTTTTCGTGACCCACCGTGACCCACGAAATCGCCTCGGATGACCCAAAAAACCGTGACCCAAATTTGACCCCATGGATTGTCGTCGTTTTTTGAGACTAGGTGTAAATAGGATTCACTAGAACAAACTGCGACAAACTGGGACAAACTGGAGAGAGTTTTTAACTATAGAGTGGGAATAATACACAGTAAAAAGTGTATTAGTTTATGAGTTGATACAAGCTGTTTTTGAGTGGTTTTGACACTATGAGGTTTATCGATTTAAGGTGAAATCCGCAGGGAAAACCGCAGTTCAGCCAGGTATAAGGCTAGGTAGATTATAGCATCTACCTAGCCTTTGTTTTACTCTAAGTGATTCGAACGTTCTTCTGTTTCTTCTGATTCCATCAAATGATTTCTCCTGAAATGGAACCATTTGGGAACCGTCTCCGCAAACAGGAACCACGCGGATCTGATTTTGTTTGCGACTATAATACTTTTCAATAGAGAGGAGTCCGATATGAATGCCAGTCCTTATGAAGGCAAAAGCACCGCAGATTGGGAAGAAATTACGCTGGAGCTTGTCGATAACCACCCGCTCGATATGGAGCATTTGAAACAAGTTGTTCTCATGTCTTGGGAGCAGATTCTTCTTACAAAAATCGGGCCTTTTCAAATTGGCGTCGATATTTTTCCTTCGCCACAGATTCTTGGCAACTTTCTGCATGAGCTCATTCCGCTTAACCTCGCAAATCAAGAGCCCGAACTTTGGCGTCGAGAGCAAGAAACCAGCGATAAGGATTTGGTATATATTCCCGACGATGGCTACTCTGTAGAAATTAAAACGTCAAGCAACAAGGACAAGATTTTTGGAAATAGGAGCTTTGCTCAAAAGTCCACTGCTGCAAAGAAGTCTAAATCCGGCTATTACCTTGCAGTGAATTTTGAAAAATTCCAAAAAGGCGCATCAAGCCAGTCTCCCAAGCCAAAAATTCTCAAGATTCGTTTTGGTTGGATTGACGAAGAGGATTGGCATGGCCAGACTGCGGCTACTGGTCAAGCGGCAAGCCTGGCACCCGAAGTCTACGCCTATAAGTTCATAGAGCTCTATTAGTCAAACAGACGGCTGTTCAATTCGTCCATTTGCGCCTGCAAGCGAATAGCAGCCGTTTCGCAATACTGCTCACTGATTTCAAAACCAATAAAATAGCGACCATTTTTTATGGCTGACGAGGCTAAACTTCCCGAGCCCATGAAGGGGTCGAGAATCAGTTCCCCAGCGTTGGTGCCGCCCAAGAGGATTCTATCTATCAGGTCAGTTGGTGTTTGCGCCGGATGAGCTGCGCGCTCAACGGAACTTCTATTCTTACCAGACGTCACCTTAGCAATTTGCCAAACGTCAGACGGGTTCTTTCCGAGGGTATTACAGCGAAGCTTCCCGTTTTTCTTTTGATTGGGGTACTTGACGTCAGGGTCGCGAATAGGATCGAGATTAAACGTGTATTCTTTTTCGTCTTTGACGAACCAAAGAATCTTTTCATTTCTAGGAGAAAGGCGTTTTTTGCAAGCAACACCTGCCCCATAGTTCCAGACGATTTCTTGCTCCAAATAAAAATTCGTCAGATTCCAAAGGTAGTAAGTCAAGGGGACACACTTGCCTTTTCCAGGAACCTCAAGATAGCCAACATTCAGCCAGAAGGATCCGTCTTTTTTTGTAAGTCGGTATACTTCGTTCATCCATTCGCTGGACCACAATACGTAATCGTCAAGAGACATGACCTTTTCATACTCTTTGCCGATGTTGTACGGCGGACTGGTAAATGTTGAATCGAGAATTCCATCGGGAAGAGCACGCATTGCCTTTAGGCAATCGATATTGAAAATGGCTCCAAACTCGCATTCGTAGTATGGCGTGCCTAAGACTTCTTTGATTAATTCAAGCTTGTTGTTCATACAGAGCAATTCCTTTCGTGTGTCCTGCCCATTATACGTTGCTTTTCATCGTCCTTAGCCATTGTTGCTCATAGGTGAGACACAGAAAGGGGCGCGGGGAATCCCCCGCATCGCCCGCGCCAAGGCGAGGCAGCAAGTCATGGCGTATACGCAATAGGCTACTTGCTGCATTCGTCGGTGGGGCAAGTTGCGGCGCCAGGCAACCTGATTGAGTCAGGTTTGTCTGACGCCATGGGCTACTTGCTGGATTCGAGCTCTTGCGGGCGATGCCCTCTGGCAAAGGGCAAGTAGGTTGCCGAGGACATGTCCGACAGCGACGGGCTACTTGCTGGATTTGCCTCCTAGCAAGCTCTAACGGTATCCGTAATGCAAGTTAGGTAGCTTGCTAATCAAGGTGCCAGAACCAGGTTCTGGCCGATTGAGGGTTGCGTGCTAAGACTTAGCACGCAACCCACACCTTATTACATCAGGACTCACTAGCCAGTAACTAGCCTGCAGCAAGGATTCACGGGCTCAATTTGAGCCCGCAGATTCCTCGAGTTGGGAACCGCAGGATAGTTACTGTCCCGCAAGATGTTGCAGCTGTGGCAGCTGTGGCAGTTAATTCCCTATATACCCGAATTGCTGAAACTCCTGCCACACCTGCCACGCTACTCTGCCTTGCTAAGGCTCAGAATGCTTCCTTCACGCGTGCGGATGCGGGTGAAAACGATTCCCCTTCCCGCCATGAAATCGCAATTCTGGGCCAGGTGCTTCCCGAACGCGGGGACGCTTATGGAGTCAAGGTTCAGCTGAGTGTAGAGCTCGGTCGTGGTGCCCTTCCATTCCACCGGGCGAGTCATCATGAAGTCGAGCACGCGCAGCACGTCGTCGGGAACCTCGCGCTCTTCAAGCTCCTCCTTGCTGGTCTTCTCAATGAGCTCCCACTCGCAGTCGTTCATGCGGATCTTGTATTCCTGAAACTCCACATCTCGTCCCGTCACAGACAGCGTGGCCCTGTGAGCACTTCGGTTGAGGTTGTTAAGGACCATCGTGCAGTCGGCGGCTCCCGTGATTCCGTTGGTCCCGCTCACGGTGTTGAACACGTCGGAGTCATCCATCTTGTGCTTGTGGTGGATGCACAGGATGGCCAACCCGTTCTTATCGGCGAACTTCTTCAGGACGTTCATGTCGCCGCAGTCGGCGGCATAAGCGCTGTTCTTGCTGACGCTGCGCACCATCTGGAGAGTGTCGATGATAATCAGGCGCGTCTCAGGGTTGCCTGCCACAAACTCCCTCAGCTGCGAGATAAGATCGCCGCCAATCTTTGACGCTGACGTTGCGATGTGAAGCCTCGGACTCGCCTCGTCTGTTGGCTTCCAAAGCCTCTGTTGGATGCGGCTCTTGGTGTCTTCCAAGCAGAGGTACAGAACGTCGCTTGCGTTCGTCTTAAGGTCCCAGAAGGGCGTTCCCGTGCTTACGCACAACGCCATCTTCAGAGCCATCCAGCTCTTGCCCGCTTTGGGTGATCCGACCAGCAGGGAGAGCCCAGCGGTGAAGAGGTCCTCAATCACCCACGAGGGGCTGGTGAAGGGCTGCTGAATAAGCCATTGGGCGTCGACCGTTGCCAAATCGCGCATGCATGCGCTCCTTTCCGCCAGTGATAAACTGGCAACACGCGGATGCCGGGCATCTTTTCCAGGGACTCCCGGCATCCGCTCCTTCGGGGTCGCTATCCTCGCTTCAATGCGGTGATGGCGGCCTCTTCCTTCTCGACATCGGAGGGCTCGTCCCTCAAGCCGACGAACTCCTTGGAGAGGACGATCAGCACGTCCTCCAAATCCTGGCTGAGGTCTCCTGCTTTCCTGATACGCTGCAGCTCTCGATACACGCGCCACATCTCGTCGTGGAGGCCCTTGTACGTCCTGCTGCTGGGAATGACGGTGATTTCATGCTTGAGCAGGCAGCTGGTGATGTAATCCTGCTTGGTAAGCCCGCTTGCCGCCACCAAGCGGTCGAGCACTTCCGCCCCCTCGGGGGAAACACGGAACGATACGGTGGTCTTACGATGTCTTCCCTGGGCATCCAGAAGCTTCTCCGACATTTCTAGAATCCTTTCTCTTTCTGCAGCACAGAGACCATCTGGCTCTGCACGTTCGGGAACAGGTGCGCGTAGCGGAGGGTGATGTCCACGCTCTCGTGGCCCATCCTGTCGGCGATTGCCAACGGGCTGAACCCCTTCTCGACGAGCAGGGAGACATGGCTGTGGCGCAGGTCGTGGACGCGGATGCGCTTGACGCCGGCGGCCCTGCAGCCCCGCTCTATCTCGTGGTAGAGAAACGACTTCGACACCTTGAAGATGCGCTCGTCAGGGGCGCAGACGTTGTAGGTAAGATGCTCTTCAACCTCGTCGACAAGGAAGTCCGGCAGCTTCACCACGCGCGTCGACTTTGGCGTTTTCGGGCAGGTGATGACGTCCTCGCGGTCGATGCGCTGATAGGACTTGGTGACGGACAGCTGGTTCTTGCGGAAGTCGAAGTCCGAAGGCGTAAGTGCCAGTAATTCGCCTTCTCGGATACCGGTCCAATAGAGGATCTCGAACGCGAGATAGGAGAGGGGCTTGTCCATGACCTCCCTGGAGAAGCGCTCGTACTCGTCCTTGGTCCAGAACTGCATTTCCCCACCCCGCGCGTTGCCCATCTTCCCGGACTTGCTTACGGGGTTCATGGGCAGGCTGTAGTAGCGGCAGGCGTGGTTGAACATGCTGGAGAGCTGGTTGCTCACGGTTCGCAGATAGGTGTCCGAGTAGGGCTTTCCGTGCTTGTCGCGGTGAAGCAGCAGCTGGGACTGCCACTTGAGGATGTCTGCCGGCATGATTTCGCAGAGCTTCATCTCGCCGAAGAACGGCAGGATCTTGGTCTCGATGATCTGCTCCTTGGTCCTCCACGTGTTGAGCTTCAGATGGGGCATGCGGTCCTCGCGATAGAGCTCGTAGAAGTCATGCATCCTCATGTCCGGAGAGCCGTCCTGTCGGGCGACGAACGCGGCTTCCCAGGCCTTTGCCTCGCGCTTGGTGGCAAAGCCGCGCTTGTGCTTGCGCTTGCGCTCGCCCTGCCAGTCCTTGTACCAGACGCTCACTTCCCAGGTTCCGTTTTCCGCCTGGGTTACCGACATTGCTCGGCTCCCCTCTCTTCCGTTCCGCCAAAGTAGCGCTCCAGCAAGTACTTCTTGCTGACCCCGCCCTGGACCGTAGCTATACCCTTCTCCCTGAGCTCGCTATTGAGCTCTTGGATCACCCTGTAGGCCATCTGGCCGGAACATCCACCCATGACTTCGCGGACCTCGTCTTTGCCCAACAACTTATAGTCGTCCATGAGTCCTCCTTTACTAGTACGATATTTACGACTATATGAATTGCAGTGTAGTAGTACGTGTTTTACTAGTCAATATATTGTGATACGGTTTTTACTGGTTTACAATTGAGGGCATAATTGTCAGACAAAGGAGAACGACGTGGAGAACCCTCGACCAGGCAGAAGCAGGTTTGCGAATATGCTGAAGTTCCTTCGGGAACTGAACGACGCTATGACCCAGGACGAGCTGTCCGAGGAATCCGGCGTCGCCGTCGAGTTGATCCAAAACTACGAGCAGGAGAAGAGCTTCGCCAAGGAAGCGAACCAGCAGAGGCTGGCGGAAGCGCTAGGCGCCTGCCCTGCCGCTTTCCATGCCATCGACCTGCGTGACCACATCTCCAACGAGACAAACAACGAGGTCAACGTCGTTGCGCAGCTCCTGTTCCAGATCGCCAACTCCTATGACCTGAAGCCCGTCTTCGACAAGACCAATCCCTATGTCGACTACGCCCTTGCCGGCAATGGCGGCTACATCGAATATGCCCTCACTGAATGGGTGGACCTAGCGGAGGCCGACAACCGAAACACCATGAAGGCCAGCATCGGCGGCAAGTCAAAGATCGAGACCGCCATCAGGGACAGGGTTGCGGAGCGTTCTTACCGTGAACTCTGCAGGTTCGAGTTCGGCTACGAGGCACCGTACAACGCCTCTGACCACCCTACCCAACCGCCGACACTAGGGGAGACCCTCAAGAGGCTCAGGAAGGCCTCTGGGCTCACTCAGGATGACCTCGCTGAGGCTGCGGGCGTCAGCATCTTCACCGTTCGCGGCTACGAGCAGGGGAAGCGCACTCCCAACGACGCGCAGCGCGTCGCCATCGCCAAGACATTGGGCGTGCCGCCCGAAGTTCTGACAGACTTCAGCATCACCAACCCTAATGAGGCGTTCCACTTCCTGAGGGAGTTCGCCCATATCTACTATATGGCCCCGCAGATGGGCAACATCGGTCCGATTATTGCAGAAGACAGGAACCTGATTACCGTCGGCTTGCCCAAGAGGCCGAGCCTTAAGAAGCTATTGAAGGACTGGTATTTCGCCTGGGTTGAATTCCAGGAAACCGGCGATTTCGAGAAGTACCGAGACTGGCAAGATCATTACGAGGTATAGGTATGTCGGAACGTATATATACAGGCACTCTTGAATACAGAAGCATTGAGTTTCAGTTTGTATTCGACGGAGAGCTGCTAACGCTTATCACGCCAAAGCAACATCAGTGTGAAGTTGAATGGGGTTGGCTGAAGAAGGAGATCCGCCCAGGAGTATATACGTACGGCGAACCGTTGACTGTTGGCGTTCCCTATTTGTCCGGCAGATGCCATGAAACAAATAAGCAGATGATCTTTTTGACTCACGAAAGTTCAATTATCGGGAGCAGAAACTCAACGCTTCTGGTTAGTGTGGTTGGCATGATAGAGGCAAATAGAGCTGACACTCTATTCTCTAGATTGACTCTATCTAGTCCCGAGTTGAATTTTATCCATCCAATCAATCGCGCCTTTTTTCAGGAGGTCAACTTTGAGGACCTTGAAAAAGATGGCATCATCTCTGTCAAAACCAGCGGTTTCGATGCGACGACAACCACCCAGCATCCCTTTACAGTTGACGGCAAAAATGCCTCAATTCATTTTTCCGTTGGTTGGAAATGCAGCACAAAGAATAACGAGCCGCCAATCGTTTTAAGCTCAAGTATGATTTTCGAGTTTGAAGAGACCAACGACTATTGGTTTCTTCGAAAACTATGGAACATAGCCGAAACCATGGTTCAGCTGCTTACGTTCAGGCAAAATGCGAAAATTTCAGAGTGCAAACTCCAGGCAAGATTCGACGAAAAACGATTCCACGATGTTGGAACTTTCAAACTGACGAGAGACGCTGTTGCCCCCGATGAACATTCCCTGGAAAAAGGTCAATATATTAGTCTGCAGCTTCTTGACTCCCATGAGGCTGACCTTATTGCGCTCATTGCTGACGAGAAGATATATCTAAGGCACATCCCTAAATCTTCCGAAGACGCACGTTCGATCGACGCTTCCAGTTTCGTAATGACCACCGCCGCATTCGAATGGGAATTTAGCCAGTCTTATCCTAACGGCGTAGTAAAGCAGGATAAGAGAGTAAGGGCGGAGGAATGCGCCCTCAAAGAAATCGATTCCGCAATTTCAAACACTACCGGAGACGCCAAGGCTATCCTGAAATTCGCCAAGAAGAGCATTGGCTTCACTAGCCTTGAAGAAAAAGTGGTACAGGCTGGTCGCGACTTTGACTCTGTGATTGGGATATTTGGCAAGCATCTGTATTCGCTGAATGACGAGGAGTTTGACTACAAGACGATTGGAAACAGGCTGGCTAACCAGCGAAACGATTTCGCGCATGGAAACATTGATAAAGAATTCAACGACGCGGCAATTTTGGATTTGCTATTCCTCAGGTATTTAATTTATGCCTTGCAACTGAGGCGAATAGGGGTTTCCGATTCGAGCATTCAAAGTGCGATTAATGATCTGTTTTCTCGAAGGCTCGCTCTCCCGAAGGAAAAGAGCGTTGAGAGCACTGATGACACGTCGAACGTCCTGGATGATTCCATTTCGGAAACTTCCGAAGCATAAGATAACTGGTTCCCAAATGGTTCCTAAATCCTGAAAACTCTGTGTCAGAATCAACCGCAATTTGTAACCAATTAGCACCAGTGACCAGCGGATATACGAATTGGGCCAAAGAGTGGGAGTGACGACTGGCGGCTTGCAAGTACATATTTCCCTAGCTAAGCATGCTGAACCCCTCTGCTGAATTGCGCTCGGTAGAGGGGTTCATTAAGCCTCCGTAAGCCCCTTTAAGACTTTGTTTGTCTTCTTGCTTTGCTTTAATCGATAACCCTCAGTTTGGTAGTGTCCCGGAAGTTGGTGTAATCACCTAGAATCCGTTTCGTATTCTAACCCATCATCTTGGCAGCCCTCCTTCCGATCGGGTTGTCGGCGACCACGACGTCGATGATGCGCTTGGCATGTTCCTCGGCGGTTCCGTCGTAGGATGGCGCCGGCGCATACGATCCGACGGGGGATGCGGCCTGCGCCATGGATGCCTCGGTGAACCATCTCCTGGTCGCCCAGTCCTCATCCATCTCGGAGAAGACCGCGCCCATCATGCGGATCAGCGATCTCCTTGAGGGGAAGGCCTGCACCACGCGGCTCCTCCTCTTGAGCTCGCGATTGGCCCGCTCTTGCACGTTGTCAGTGCGAAGGCGCCGATGGTGCACGTAGGGGAAGTCGAGGAAGGGAAGCGCGGTACCGAAGAGGTCGCGGCCCTGCAGGTCCGCCACGGCATCGTCCAGCGTCTCGCAGATCCTCGACACCTGGCTCGAGCTCATGCGGTCTATCCCCATCTGCGCGGCCACCCTCTCGACCTTTCTCGTCGACACGCTGTTCGTCACCATCTCGGACACCGCGGCGATCACGGCCCTGTCCACCCGCGAGTGGCGAACGAGCAGGTCCTCCGGGAAGAAGCTGCCGCACCTGAGCTTGGGTATGCGCAAGCGGATGACGCCGACGCTGGTGACGAGGTCGCGTTCGCGGTAGCCGTTCCTCTGGCTGCCCTCACCGCAAGCGTCCTCGGCCTGAGCGTCCATGATCTCATTGGCGAGCGACTCGGCCATGATGCGGATGAGCTCCCGGATGTTGACCATCCCGTCATCGAATCTGGGTATGTCGTGGCTTGTCGTTGCCCGCTGCTCTAAACTGTCCATATGCGGCCATCCCCTCATCTCGAACTTCAGCAACTCAAGGTTCTAGGTGATGGCCGTTGCTCATGACTCAAGCAAAGCGGCTCTTACACCAGCTTTAGGGACACGATCGATTTCGAAATATGTTTCCAGCTAATCTTCGGAGCGAATGCAGAATGCGTATGAGAGCGGTAAAGTCAAGCTAAGGAGTCTTACCATGAACTATGAAGCAATCAGTGCGGTGGGCACAGTGTTTGGGGCGATTGCCACCTCCACCGCATCTGTAATAGCTTTATATTTAGGGTTACGAAAGCCCAAAAAGAACCTCTCGATTAGTACACATTTTTATGAAAAATCATGTGTCATTGCTCAAGTAATTGAACCACGGTTTCTGATTTTAGCTTCGGATTTAAACGATGAGGACTCTAATCCCCTTCTGCTTGGATTCAATGTAAGAAACAGCTGCGCTGAAGATATTGCTCTAATTGGGTTTTCTGAATGCGCCCGTTTTAACCATGCGATCAAGACCATGAGTAAAAGATTGAGCAAGGTAAGAAAAAAGAAGTATTCCTCATTAACGAAAGATGGGTTTATTTCGTTGGACATGCGATTTGGAGAAATGTGCTATCTCTTCGATAGGCCCGTTTTGATTAAGCCTAACGAGCGACAGCTTCTAGCTATCGACTGCGATTGTATTAAGCGCACCCAGATTGACAGAGAAAAATCTGAGCTGTTTAACCTTAAGGAGCCCTTATCGTTTTTTGCAATCGATATCGAAGGAAACCGCTATAAAGTATCCTCAAAAATTCCTGCTGAGAATTTTTACGTAGAAAAAACTTGTCGGCTAAACAAGCGCCACTGGTTAGATTAATGATCGCCTCACGCTCACCCTTCTCATGAGCAAAGTGGATGGCACCATATCCAGAGAATGCCAAGGCGCTCATAGCAGGAGAAAGGCGCTATGTGCGTAATACTTGCTGACTGACACACCATTGGGGATGCGGACTTTGATACTTTTCTTTTCTAGAATCGGCATCGTAGGGCCTATCTCGAGAGAGGCCCTTGCTGGTTGCCGGAGGGCTTGGACTGGCCGCTATAGGATGTCAGACAAGCGCGCCGTACAATCTGCCTGTCGGGCTTCGTATTGATATGAGGATTCGCCCGATGCTGGTTGCCAACGGGTTTGGTATGGCTCGGTGCGGAAGTCAGGATGATCTTTTTTGTCATGCCGCCAAGCCCGTCGGCGCCGATGGATGGCCGATAGGTTGATGCTGGGCCTCGGAGCCCTCCCCTCAAAGTAATGCTTGGATCGACGCTTGGCAGACGACCAGCTGTTTTCGTCCAAAACTATTTGTGCTGCCCAGGTGGGTACGATCTCAGGCCGATAGCTCTCGTCATAGAAGACAAATGCCACCTTGTAGTCCGGCATCCATTCGGGATAGTCGCCCCACCCGTCTGTAAAGTAAACCAAGCC
>JAQXTF010000055.1 GCA_029219345.1 Eggerthellales bacterium | reverse complement strand
CTTCATGCAAGCGCGACTTGTGGCTTTTCAGTACAACGACAGGGCATAAGGGCCGAACAGATTAGCGGCGCGATAGTAGGTTTCCAGCCACGGACCCACAGACTGGCGCTTCATTTCCTTGAACAATGCCCACACGTACCACTGGAAGCCGACGATGCCGATGGCGGCCATGCAATGGCGCATCTCTTCGAAGGACGGCTTCCTGCCGAAGTAGTACGGTAAGATATCTTGGGCCTGCTCGATGCTATAACCGGATCCCTGGGAAACGAAATTGCCGATTTCGTTCGCATAATCGCTCATCGCGGCGTATTCCCAGTCGATCAAGTCCAGGTCATCGCCATGGATGAGGATATTCGGAGCATAGAAGTCGTTATGGCACAACACCGGCTCGCCTGATTCGGCATGGAAATGCTCGGCAAGCTGGCAGGCGCATTCCTCCATCTGGGGAAAGTCCCTTGGTAGAGGATAAGCTTCGCTGCGAAGCACGTCCAAAAGCTTCATTGCATCCTGATATGGGTCGAAAGAATAAGGGATACCCTCCCCGCTTTCGTGGAGCGTTCGAATCGCAGCCAACGACCTGGCAACATGATCCTGGTCCGTATAGTCGAAAGGTACGCAGTCGGCAAGATAATCGGACACCAACCATCCCCTGCTCGAATCCCCATCGATAAAGGAATCGACCAAGCCCAATTCGTGGGCAATGCGAATTGCTCGGCTTTCTGCCTGCCTGTTCACCACCGATTCGGTGCCATTTCCAGGGTGACGGTACACATAAGGCACCCCTCCTGCAAAGAACATGAATGTAAGGTTCGTCATTCCGGACCCGATAGGACAAAAGCCCGAAATCTTTCCGCAATCGCGACCCAATGCCTTATGAATGTTCTCCATAATCTGCGGGTCCAGATTCAAGATGAAGTCAGGGTCGAAAGAGCATAGGTCCTCTAAGGTTTCGAAGCGCCGGATGGAACCGCAAGGATACAAGCGAACCGAAAGATCGAAGCCATTCGCCCGATCAAAGAGGAAATCTTCCCAAGCCATCGAAAGCGTCCCGGGAAGGTCGTAGGAGTCCCCGATAATATCCAGCAGTTTTTCCGCGTCATCCCGATCAAGGAACACCGGCCCCACGATGCGCACCGAACCGGCTTCGCAGGAAATAACCCGACCTCCATCCTGTGACTTCGCGGGCAGACCCAGGCAAGTGCTCTTGAAAACATGAGAAGCGAAGGGATTGCACTCGTAGTACTCACCCGCCCGCAAGATGTACGCATTGCGCAGATGGTCGCCCATCATCAAAACGGCAGCATGATCGTTGCGATTCTGATGGTCGGAATAGGTCAGCAACTTGACGCCGTACTTTTCGCTCAAATAGAAATACTGCTCGCGCATGCGGCCGATAACCAGGGTTATATCGGAAACACCCGCCTCTAGCAGCTGTTCGATCTGACGCTCGATTAGAACCTGCTCCTTCACGGTAAGCATCCCCATAGGCATTTGATGCGAAAAAGGAAAGACACCGGGTTCATTGCCAATCGCAAGTATTACCGCACCTGATACCCGATAGGATTCGAGCACTTCCTCGCCTTTGCGGGAAAGATCGCCCTGCGAAGTCACCAAACCGGCCTTCTCAAGCAAAGGCATATTGCGCAGAACAGATTCCGCCTCTTCCTTGCAGCCATTCACATCGTTGCAGAGAACGCTATCTTCACCAGGGCAGACAGACGCATGTAAGCCCAGGCTTTGGGATAGGACAGCTATCTGATTGGAAGAGATCATGGAACTCCACTTTGCTATCTCGAATTGGAAAAACACTACCGAACGTATAGTACGCATTGAGCCGCCTTCTTCAAGAAATCCGACCTAAAAAGGCGGCTCCGCAGAACAAAACGACATTCAGGGGAAACAAAGAAGGGCAATCATCCGCTCCGGTGATTGGATTACGAGCTTCTTTCAAATGAAAGCCCGACCAATTAGAATAGCCTGCGAGAGAACATTGCATTCCCGCGCAAATGCGAATGCAATCCATCTCGTCTTACAGCACGAACACGAACGAAGAGAGGTTCAACCATGGCTGATTGCCTGTTCTGCAAGCTGATTGCAGGAGAAATTCCTTCCAAGAAAGTCTACGAAGACGACATCTGCTACGCCTTCGATGATATCGAGCCCGAAGCACCTGTCCACACCCTGGTTGTTCCCAAGCAGCACTTCGACAACCTTCAGGACAATGTCCCCGAAGATGTTCTGGCTCACCTTCTGAAGGTCGTCCCCGAAGTCGCCAAGGCGAAGGGCGTGTATGAATCCGGTTATCGCACCGTCATCAACACCGGCCCCGACAGTGCAGCGACCGTCGGTCATCTGCACCTGCA
>JAQXTF010000054.1 GCA_029219345.1 Eggerthellales bacterium | reverse complement strand
CGCCGGCCTGACTTGCCGCATCGAAAGCGCCGTTGACGTGGTCATTCGCGAAAGCCCCGCCCGCTAGTGAGACACTTTGCCCTGAGCTGTTTGTCTCATTTTGCCGGCAAAATGAGACAAACAGCTCAGGGCAAAGAGTCTCACTTGACCGCACGGGCTACTATGTTTCTGCCCAAACCCGTCAGGCGCTCAATCTGTCTCACGGAAAGACCCGCACCCTTCAGCTTGGTCAATAGCTCATTTCGCTGAACCTTCGGAAGAGATCCTATGCGGCAGAATGCATCTTCCCCAATCACCCTTGAGGCAACCCCGCGAAGGGTCTCATCGGAAGCCGTATGCAACGTTTCATCCGCCGACAAGCAAGGAAGCACCCCACCATCCGTCCTGTGGAAATTCACGAAAGACTGGCGCGATCCAAAAAGCGCCTTCCCCAACGACGTATCGCAAATGTCGGCGGCGCTCAGGTATTCCATATAGCTTGACCAGGCATAACGCTCAAGCGGGCAGATTCCCGCCTTTTGAGGATTCTGGTGAATGTAGCGCAACACTGTAAGAAAATGGTCATCCCCCTCAACAGGCTCGCTCAAAAAACGCCCCTGGAACAGGTGTCCTACACGGTCGTACTTTTCGTTGTAATAGGTGGCGTACGCGGCACTCAGGTTTTGCATGAAGGAGGACATTATTTCCAGCGGCGCCCGGGCCAGCAGATGGGTGTGGTTGTCCATGAGGCACCACGCGAAAATGACTACGCCCTCCTTACGCGCGAGCTTTCGCATAAGATTCAGGTAATATCTGTTGTCAACATCTTCCTCAAAGATATTCTGCTTTCCCACGCCTCGCGTAATCACGTGGTAAATATCCGACTCACTGTGTTTTCTTCTTGCGGTCATCTATTGCTCATCTCCTATATTTTTTGGCCCTTTTTTGCTTTAAAATAACGCCCACAGCCACCTTTGTGTGGTCGAACATCTGTTCTGTTTTCAAATTGTAAAAAAATGAGACAAATAGCTCAGGGCAAAGTGTCTCATTTGGGGAGCGAAGAACCATGAGCATCAAAACGTCTGCGGCTGTTGCCGTTTGCCATGCCAGCTACAAAGCCATGCGCGCCCTGGGCCGCACGGGCCGCGCCCTGCCAGGCCGCCTTGCCATGATGGTTGACCGCAACATCGTGCGCCATCTTTCCGCAGGTCACAAGGCTATTGTAATCACCGGAACCAACGGCAAGACCACCACCACCCACATGGTGCAGCAGGCCATCATCAACACCTACGGCGATGCCGCCTATGACCCCTCCAGCACCAACCTTGAGCAGGGCATTGCCACCACCCTGTGCCTGGACAGCACCCTTTCGGGCAAACGCAAGAGCGATTGGGCCGTCATCGAAAGCGACGAAGGCGCCACCCAGCTGCTGCTGCCCGCCACCCTTCCCCAGGTGCTGGTGGTCACCAACCTGTACCGCGACCAGGTGGACCGCTATCCCACCTGGACCACCGCCCGCGACTACATTATTGAGGCCATCAAGAAGGTGCCCGACACCACCCTGGTGCTGAACGCCGATTGCCAGGTTACCGCCAGCATTGCCGCCCAGGTGCCCAACAAGGTGGTTTGGTACGGCATGGAGTGCAACGCCTACGATGAAGGCGTGGCCGATTTTGACGAAGGCGTGGAATGCATCCAGTGCGGCGCGCCCCTGGAATACACCCATCGTACCTTCGCTCACCTGGGCAATTACACCTGCCCCGCCTGCGGTTGCGCGCACCATACCCCCGATGTGGCGGTGGTGGGCATTGCCGACAAGCAGGAGAAGAGCTGCACCCTGACCCTGCGCATCCATGGCCGCCAGGTGGAGATTCCCGCGAACGTGCGCGCTGGCTACGACGTGTACAACGCGGTGGCCGCCCTGACTGGCCTGATCACCCTGGGTGTGCCCGAGGAAGAGGCCATCAAGGCACTGGGGCACTTCAAGCACGCGGCCCATCGCTTTGAGATTTTCAACGTGGAAGGCACCGAGGCACGCCTGCTGCTCATGAAGAACACTGCCGGCGCCAATCAGCTGCTGAACATGCTGGTGAGCGAGGAGCATCCTCCCACCAACCTAGTGTGCCTGCTGGGCAACGAGATCATGGACGGCATCTACACCGACTGGATTCAGGACATCAACTGGGAAAAGCTGGTGGCGCCCGAGACCCGCGTCATGGTGGGCGGCCCCTGCTTCGAGGTGCTGCGTGAGCGCCTGCTGGCCGCGGGCGTTGACCCTGCCCGCCTGACGGTGGAAACCGACTACCCCGCCCTGGTGGCTGCCATGGGCGCCATGGACGAGCCCGTCACCGTCATTGCCAACTGCTCCACCATCGAGAACCTGCGCCTTGAGCTGGTGAAGAACTACCAGCCCCTAGACTACTGGAGCGATTAACCCCCTTTATGACAAAAGCGCCCGGGGCAATTCTGTCATAAAGGGGCTCGGAGCGGCGGTGTCTTGCGGTTTTCTACTTCGCCAGGTTCGCCAGGGTCTCGCCGGCCAGGCGATACGTGGTCCAGTCATCCATGGGCTGGGCGCCCAGGCTCAGATAAAAGTCGATGCTGGGCTGGTTCCAATCAAGGCAGCACCACTCCAAGCGGCCGCATCCCCGCTTCACTGCGGTGTTGGCCAGCCACTTGATCAGAGCGCGTCCGTGGCCCTTGCCGCGGTATTCAGGCAGCACGAACAGGTCTTCCAGATAGATGCCCGCGCGGCCCAGGAAGGTTGAGAAGTTGTGGAAGAACAGCGCAAAACCAACCTCTTTGCCCTGTTCAAGCACGAAAATCACTTCGGCAGAACGCTTCTCAAAAAGCCACGTGCGCAGGGTTTGCTCGTCGGCCACCACTTCGTCCAACATGTTCTCATACTGGGCAAGCTTGCGAATGAAATCAAGAATCAGCGGCACGTCGGCTTCAATCGCATAGCGAATCTGTCTGTTTTCCATAGTTCCTCCCCTTTCGTTTCTGCAATTGTATAGCATGCAAGCGTCGCGAACATTACGGGCGCGTGACAGTATGGGGAAACGCAGACGGAAAACGTGACAGAATTGCCCCGGGCGCTTTTGTCATTATTTGTAGAACAGCAGGCACAAGAGGGCCACCAGGCAAAACGCTCCGGCGCACAGCATCGTGTTGGCGAAACCCACCGCGCCGGGAGCAGCCTCCACGAAGCTCAGCAGAATGGCCGGCGCGCCCATGGTAAAGCCCATGCCTAGACCCAGCAAATAGATGGCAAAAATGAGGCTTAAACTACCCTTCCTCATGCAAAATACCAGCTCATAAAGGGATCACAACACCAACTCGTACATGGCAAAATCCAAGTGCGCCACGTCCTGATCCTCGTATTCCATGCGCCCGGGGCCAGCGTACGCGTAGCCACAGGCCTCGTACAGGCCGCGGGCCGCCGTGTTGTGGGCGAAGGTGTCCAGGCGAATGGCCGCCACACCTTGGTCGCGCATAAGGCCGGCCATACCCGCCAGCAGACGCTTGGCCACGCCGCGACCACGGGCATCGGGATGGGTGCAGAAAAGGTGCAGACAGCGCACGCGCTCCAAGGGGAAATGACCAGGCCAGGACACGTTTTCGTAGCCCTGGGCGAAGTCGTCATTCAAGACGCCGGCGCCCAGCAAGGGGGCGCGCTCCCCCGTTTCCGCAGCGCCCACGGCTTCCGCCAGCATCAGCTGGCCCGCCGCCACCGCCGCCTCCAGGAACGCGTCGGACGGATGCAGGTCCCTGCGCCACAGTACGTCGTATTCCGTGCCGCGGTCGCGCTCCACCACGTCATCGTATAGGCGCAGAACCGCACCCATATCGGCCATGGTAGCAAAGCGTACCGTTATCTCGTCAGCCACGTTTTCCCCTTTCTTTTCCGAAGGCACATTGTAGCGCGCACCTTGCTGGTCAAAATCGCAAATAGTGCAGGAAAAATGGGGGCATTTGGTCAAAAGCTCAAAAAGTGCAGAAGGATTTTCGACATTTCCCCAGGTCAGCATTACTCAAATGGTCAAAATCGAAGAAAATGCAGAAGCCGAAACGCTAAAACCCCAGGTCAGCATCTACATAAAACGAAAAATTGACCAAAACGGCCTCTTTTTCCTGCACTTTTTGCGAAATTGGCCAGTTTGGAAGAGCTTGATAACTTTTTGTGGACAGATTGATAGCTTTTTGTGCACGCTTTGATAGCTTTTGGGGCCGATTTGAGTACTTTTTGATAGATTCGGCGTCTATTCTCCTTTGCGGAAGGAGGCGCGATGTCAATTATTCTTAGTCACAAGTCGGCGCTTATTGCAAATTTGAGAAACCGATCGTTTTCCGATGAACCTCGCCATTGTTTTCCGCTAAATCCGAAGGCCAGCGAGAAAGAAATCGAGCGATGCCGAAACCTCTTTGAGCTGGGAAAATCAATGCCTGACATATTGACCACCCAGCGAAAGCAGCGGTTTTATTTCCCAGATTCCGTACAAATCCACTACGCCAAAAATCTTGAAGGCATCCCCTCCTTCATCCGCGTTGGCGATATTTACGTGGCATCACCCGAGCTGCTTTTCGTGCAAGTAGCGGCAACCGTTTCGCTGACAGACGCGATTCTCTTTGGCTACCACCTGTGCGGCGATTATCGCTCTGCAGACGTGCGAAAAGAAACGGGGAATCAGCCTCTTACCAGCGTAAATAAGATTGCAGCCTACCTTGAGGCGCTGCCGCAAATGAAGGGCACACGCAACGCCGCGCGCGCTTTGCGCTACGTGATTGACAACAGCAATTCGCCCCAAGAGAGCCGCTTGACCATCATACTGATTTTGCCCAACCATCTTGGCGGATACGGGCTGCTGGCTCCCGCGCTCAATCAGCCCATTCCCGGCACCACCAAAATTGGCGACCTTTGCTGGCTTGAGCACGGCTTGATTCTGGAATACGACAGCGCGAAAAATCACGGGGAAGGCGCCCGGCGCGTGGCCGATTCGGTGCGCCGCACAAAGATCGAGCTGCAAGATTTTCGCGTAGTGAGCGTGGAGCCCCAGCAAACCCATTCGCTGGAATACCTGGACGAGCTGGCCGCCTTGGTTGCGCGGCACCTGGGGCAACGCCAGCGCATACGAACCGAGCGCTTCGCCGAAAAACAGCGAGCGCTGCATGATGATTTGTACGGCAGGTCGGGCTTGCCTTTTTAGGCTCGCGGGCTCGCGCTCGGGCGCTACCTCGGCTGCTTGGCGATGACCAGGGTAAAGTAGTCGCTCATGTCGGCGGGCACGTCGGCGAAGCGGGGGTACAGCACCTCATCGGGCAGGCCGCAATTGGCCACCAGGCTGGTGGTGTCCAGCATGCCGGATTCTTCCACAATGGTGCGCACGGCACCCAGGTCGCGGCCGCTCTTCATGAACACCTTAGTGCCAGGCACCGACATGGCGGCATCCTTGGCGTCGCCGGCGATGACGGGCACGATGGTCAGCGCCTCGGGGCCCTCGCACAGGGGGATGCCCAGACGGGCGGCGGAAGCGCAGAAGCTGGTGACGCCGGGCACGATTTCGGCGGAATATCCCTGCTCAACCAGCATTTCGTGAATGTAGAAGTAGGTGGAGTACACGCCAATGTCGCCAATAGCCACGTAAGCCACACTCTTGCCCGCGTCCAGCGCGGCAGCAATTTCGTCGGCCACGCCACGGTAGGCGCGCAGCACCTCAGTTCGATCGCGCAGCATGGGGGTGGAGCAGTCAATCAGCGGCTTGCCCTGGATGTATTCCTCAACAATGCCGTAGGCGGTCTGGCGTCCGTGACCAATGTTGGGCACCGCCACCACGTCGGCCTCGCGCAGCACGCGCACCGCCTTCAGGGTCAGAAGCTCGGGGTCGCCGGGGCCCACGCTCACGCCATACAGAGTTCCTTTGGTGTTAGTCATTGGTCGTGCCTTTCAAAACAAGGGGAAAGCCCCTGAAAATGTTGCCTTGTCATTGTGCCACAAATGGCGGAAAGGGGCGAAAAGGACGCAAAAACGTGACAGAATTGCCCCGGGCGCTTTTGTCATATTGCGGGCGCACGCGCAACGGGCGCTCCAACATGGCAGAGTGCCTGTCCCCAGTGTCATCCGGCGTCACATTTTCAGATACGACTCGGCGAGCTCGCGCAGCTGGCGCACGGCTGACCAGGCGCCGTCGGGCAGCTCCTTGTTGCTGGTGAAGTCGTGACGCTGGCCGTTGTACATATAGCTCACGTGGGTGGTGCCGCCATCCAGAATGAAGATGTCGGAATCGGGAAATTCACCCCAGTCGGGCATGCCCGCGGCTTCCATAATGGCGTTGGCATCCGCAATAAACGAGCGGCCAGCTATGGCCTTCTTGACATCTTGGCGAGCGTCGTGGCTTTCCCTGGTGGTCAGGGTAATCTGACACTCCTCGGCGCTGATGCGCACCACTTCCAGGTCATATTCGCTGCCAATCATGTCGCCCCCCTCGTGAATGTGCAGCTGCGAAAAATCCAGGAATTCAGCGGAGTAATAGACCATGCCATCGCCGTCCAACATGCTGTTGCGCAGATGGTTCACGAAGGCAACCACGCCTGCCACCAGGCCTAATGCCACAACTGCGGCAATAATTCCCACTGTCACGGAACGTTTCCCTTTCTTTTGCGTTTGCTCTTGCTGGCTCATGATGCGCTCCTTTCGAATCCTTCGGACTCCCCCGTGACAAGAGCGCCCGGGGCATTTTTGTCACGTTTACGCCTGCAGTGCTTCCACTATCTCCTTGAATAGCGCTTTGACCTGGCCATATACGGATAGGCCCTGCTTCTGTCCCAGTTTCTGAATAATGGTGCGGTAGAACTCTTGCTTGTTGGTTGTTGCCTGGGCAGACTTCACCACCACGCTGAGCTGGTCGTCCAGCAGGGTGATTCCGCGGGCGGAAAGCAGCTCACGCACAGCGGCGGTGTCGTCGGGCTTGGCGGCCTTGCGGCGACGGCGATTGCGGCGGGGCTTAGGAGCTTCTTCCGCCACCTCTTCCACTGCAGCTTGCAGCTCAGAAACAGGCTCCTGAACAGGAACTTCTTCGGCAGCAGCCTCAGCAACCACAGCCTCTTCCACAGCCTCGGGCTCCTCTACCGGCGCCTCGGGCGCGGCCTCAACGGCCTCAACGACCTCCGCAGCTTCCGCAACTTCCGCAGCTTCCGCAACTTCCGCGGCTTCAACGGCCTCCACGGCAGCAGCACCACGACGGCGCGACCCACCGCGACGCGATCCACCGCGGCGCTTCCCCGCCGGCTCATCCAGCTGCGTCACCGGCACTCCCAGCGCCTCGGCGATGCAGCTCACGCGGCGCACCTCGGGGAACCCCAGGCGCACGCCCATGCGGATGGCGGCGTCGTAGCCGTGGTCGTTGCTAACGATGACATGCTCGGCCTCGCCCTTGGGCAGCTCGGAAAACAGCCACGCCACCAGCTGAAAGTCCAGCGCGTTGGGGGTGCCGTTGTCCACGCTGATCAGCTCAATTTTGCAGCTGGCGTTCAGCGCCTGCTCCACGAAGGCGATACGCATAGTGTCGGCCTTGGGGCTATAAAACACGCGCACGGTATCTTCGGGGGTCAGCTTGTCAACGCCGTCCACGCCCGCGTGCACGTTCTCGTAATCCACGTAATAAATGGTCATGGGTACCTCACTTTCGGAACCTCCATTGTAGCAGATGAGGACGAAAGGGCGAAAACGCGCCATTAACGGCCAGGGATGCCCTTCTCGCAGGGCACGCCCACCTGGCACTTTCCGCAGCCGTAGCGCACCACATCGCGGGGGCCGTGGGGCGGCAGGTAGCTGGCCTTCAGGTAGGGCGCGCAAATGGTCTGGTCTTTGCCTAGAGCGCAACCGCGACGCACGTCGATGGCACCCACGGGGCAGCGGCGCTGGCAGGCTCCGCACATGGTGCAATATTCGAAGGGGTCGGTGTAGGGGCGCGGCGTGGGCTCGAACACGGCGTCGGTGATGACGCTACCAAAACGGCCAGCCATGCCCTTGGCGGTGATCAGGCCTTTCGACAGACCGAAGGTGCCCAGGCCGCAGGCGAAAGCCACGTGGCGCTCCGACCAGTTGCTGCACACCGGCGTGATCATGCCCAGCTGGCCCGAGCTGGTGGGGCACAGGGTGCGGTACCCCTGCTGCCGCAGCAGCGCCTCAATGTGGTCGGTTATCTGGTCCAGGAAATCTTGCCCCTCCACGCGGGCATGCATCCACGCCGCACTGCAGTGCTGCGGGTGGCCGGCCTGCGTAGGCTCGTCCAGGGCGGTGCGGTTGGACGCGCGCACCGCTTCCGTGAAGGGCAAGAAGAAGGAAATGACCGTGTTGGCCTGGGGCAACCACTCACGGGGAGCCTTGAACTGGGGGCTTATGACGCCCTCGCGTTTGAAGGTGTCGGTGAAAAGGGGGTCATCGGCGGCGGCGAAGCCCACCAGCAGGTCGGCGTCGTATATGCGCAAGCCAGCCAAGTCGGGGTAAATGGCGTCTTCCGGCCGCACCAGGTTCGCCTCGCTTTGCGCCACAAAATCGCTGATGGCCTGCACCAGTTCCTGCTTTTCCATGCTCTTCCACTCTTCCTGTTTTTCTCTCCGCAGTCAGTATAGCGCAGCCGGGCACTCCAGCGCGGCAAAGCGCCCCAGTCGGCACCACCCTAGGTGGCCGCAGGGTGCCGCAGGCACCAGCAGCGTCGGCGGAGAAATGAGACAGAATTGCCCCGGGCGCTTTTGTCACATTGCGGGTGCGAGAGCGAAGGCTGTCCCATTACACCCAAGCACCAGCGCGGATGCCAACCAGCGCTTCTTCTGGCGGAAGGCACGCAACCGGACAATGAGCCGCAAAGCGCTTATCACGGGAAACAATGCAATGCGCCTGCGAACGCAGCGCCACGGCGGCAATGATGTTGTCCTCATAATCGGAGTGAGCGCTCAACAACGCACGCGCCATCTCGCAATCGGCCATACTCTCGCTGGCCACGGTGCCCACTTCCATCAGGTGCTCCAGCGCACCACGCACCACCTGCGCCACCGCAGCAGCATCGGCGGGATCCACCTGGCCTTTCTCGACTTTGATGGCCTTTTTCAGCTGTACGCCCAACAAATACTGAAAATCTTTCAGACACGTAGGAGTCATCAAGAAACCCTGATCTTTCTCCCAAAGCGCCTTCACCAGGCTCACGGCAGCAGATTGGTTTTCCGGCGTGCAGCCAATACCAAAGTAATCAAGCAGAATGTTGGTGTCCAGGAAAATCTTAAGCATCCAGGGCCTCGTATTCCGCCAACATGGCCGCAGTTGCATCCTCCCACATGGCCGCCCGGCTATCCTGCGTCATGCTCGCGCCATACCGCGCAGCAAACTGCGCCACCATGGAAGACCCCGCATCAATAGCAGCACATTTATGCGCGTATTGCGCTTTTTCGTCACTCATATGGGGCTTTGCGCATTCGGGAAGGTCCTGATGGTCAGCCATGTACTGCCATACGCAGCGCATAACATCAGATGCGGTACGGCCAAAGCGCTCCAGCACAGCATCGCCCGAAGCCTTCAAATTACAGGGAATACGCGTATTCAATTGCGTCATTTCCATAGATGCTGCCTCCTTGTTTCTTGGTGCTATACAGTATAGCAAATTGGGGAAAGAAGCGCAAAAACCGACAAATCGCCCGGTTGTTTGTCAGATTTTCAGCGAAAACGCCACCCGCGCCAAACCGTCCGGCTTAGTGGAACGCGAGACGGCGGCGAGGGTGTCCATTTCGTTGGACACTCCAGGCGGGAAGGTGCGGAAGATGCAGGCCAAGATGATCCACTTCCAGCCGCATATTGCGTCTTCTCGTCGTCCAAGGGCATCAAAACCGAACGACCTCGTACTCGTAGGAATCGCGCAGAGGGTTCTCCAGCAGGTCTTCAATTTGGCACCCCAGCACGCGGGACAGGCGCGCCAGCGTTGATGCTGAAGCCACGTTAATGTCGTTTTGCCGTTGCTCGTACAGCTGCACCATGCGCACCGACACGCCTGCGGCCTCGGCCAGCTGCGCCTGCGTCAATCCAGCGGCCTTGCGAATGCGCTTCAACGGAGCCCCTTCGGTCTTCTGGGCGGCCGCGATCAGAGCATTCGCGCGCTGGCTAAACACGCTCACATCGGCCTCGTGCAGCACGTACATGCCCTCCACCGCGGAAGGCGTCAGCCCCCAGCGCATGAGCTGGTCAAACTCGTAAGCACTTTCCCATTGGTAATACGCCAAGATCCAGCCGGTCCAATACCAGCTGCTGCAATCCAGAGGCTGCAGGGCCGGTGCGTCCAAATAGCTGCCGCGCACCACAAAATTCACGGAGGAGGCCAGCTCAAACCCGCTTTTACCCGCAACAACGCCAGGATCGCCGTGAGAAAAGCGGCGCGCCAGGCCAGACCGCACGAAATCCATCATGAAGGAATCAGCGCTCATGCCGCAATCGCTCACCACGTAATCAAGCATCTCGCCCAAACTTTGCTGGGCGTCATCTAAGTACCATTCGCTGTAAGCGCGCATCGTCTTCACTCCATTCCTCGCGCAAAATGTCGAAAATTCGCGGCTCGGCCAACACCGCAGCACAAGATCGCCCCTTCGCAAACGCCTCTCGGGCGGCCCGATCGCGTGCTTTGCGGCGAGGATAATAAACACCCTGGTCAACAGCGTCTGCGCCCAAGAATTCCAGTTGCTCAAAAGCCCTTTCGCTGCGCGGCACCACCTGCTCGCCCAAGTTTCCCAAGGTCATTGCGCGCTCCAACTGAGGCAGCGAAATTGCGCCTTTGAGGAAAGCGTCGGCGAAGGAAAAATACGAATCATCGGCACGATATCCCCGCACCACGTCGTATTCCTCCACGGGCACGCTAAACGTTTGCAGCAAATAGCCGCGGGCAAGCGGCGCCACATCGCCCGACAGGCGAAACGTGCGATTGCGCAGAAGCACCGCCAGCCAATGCAGGATGGTGTAATCGCCCGACGTGAGGTTGAGCACCGAAAGGCCCGCCAGGTGCAGCCGATAGGAGTTCACATATCCGCCGGCAATCTCAGAACACGCCCATTCGCATGCCAGCTCTTTGTGCGGCGTACAGTAAAACCCCAGGCCATAATCGTTTTTCGGGTTGCCCAAGCCCCAGACCGGATTGCCCACGGCCACGGACGACCCATGATAAAGCATCAAATTTTTACCTGCCATACGTTTCCTAACTATCGTTGTGACGATAGTTTAGCATTTTTTGCTGGGGAAAGATGACACGAATGCCCTTATTGCGCGGGTCGTTCCTTTGTTTACAGCGAAACTCCCTCTAGCGGAAAGGCCTCTCAGTTCAATGCCTCCAAAAACTCCGCCTCTGGAGACGCATTAAACGCAAACAGCAATAAGAACCTTAGTCGAAACGTTGTCCTCACCCTCTTCATGCCCATGATGGGCGGCTATTTCCTTATCAAGCCGGGTGTCAAGCGAGGCACCTTCTGGTTTCCTTCTGCGGAAAAATCAGCGACCCCGAAATCATCGGAGACCACCAGGTGAACATCGTGACGCAGGACCACGAGCTGTGCGACGTCTGGATGACAAGGTTCACCTTTACAGACCCCCTCACCTTCAAGATGGCCGATCGCTCCATGGAGCTTTTCAACATTGACGAAGGCGGCTGCACAGACTTTTACGATTCATCTAGGCACATGGTTTACCGCTACGACGACCGCGAAAAGGTTGGCAAGACCGTCTAGGGACGGCGCCGGACGCGGATTGCGGACAGGACGGCTGGCTGAGGGATTGTGAAGGAGCCTACAGGTATCCTACAGCTCTTGCGGAATTGGCACATTTTAGACAGCAGCCGGAAGACAGTCTTGCCAGTCGCCCAGCAAGACAGCATCGAGTCAACACCGCAGAGGAGGGTGTCCTTACGATTGGACACCCTCCTCTGCAGAAAATGATACAATTGGAATCGTCAAGAAAGCTGTATCTAAGCGTCTTCCTCGCGCATTTCCAGAAAGAGGTAGCATGGCCGAACGTCTAAGCAAAACCGATTATTACTCCATTGATTTTACCGACCCCGCCTCCCTGCTCGAGTACGCAAAGAAGCTTGAAGGCCACACTTTTCAAGAAATTCTTGATCTAGGCATTGAACCAGAAGGCGCAAAATCTAAACAGAGCT
>JAQXTF010000053.1 GCA_029219345.1 Eggerthellales bacterium | reverse complement strand
AATCATGAACCACCCTTCAAAAGGGTGGTTTGCACTGGGCCTATAAGGCCAAGGGTCACGGGCAGCGTCTCAAGGCGCTGCCCCTCGCTTCGCTCAGGGCGCATCGCCCTTGACTCGTCGCAAGCCGCACGAAGCGGCTTTCGTATTGCCGGCAACCCCTGAAGGGGTTCTCTACTCCGCCTTGAACGGATCCTCGTATTCCTTGACGCTCAACTTGTCGAGCGCGATGTCGTGGGCCTCCTGCTCCTTGATGTACTTCCTGATCGTGGCCTCGTTCAGCCCGACGGTCGAGACGTAGTAGCCCTCGGACCAGAAGTGCCTGTTGCCGAACTTGTACTTGAGGTTCGCGTGCCTGTCGAACATCATGAGCGCGCTCTTGCCCTTGAGGTACCCCATGAAGCTCGACACCGCCAGCTTGGGCGGTATGCTCACCGGCATGTGCACGTGGTCGGGCATCAGGTGCCCCTCGATGATCTCGACCCCCTTGCACCCGCACAGCTGCCTGAATATCTCGCTCGGCGAGTCTCGGTATTGGTTGTATATAGCCTTTCTCCTATACTTCGGTGCGGACACGATATGGTACTTGCACATCCACTTCGTGTGCGACAGGCTGTTAGCCTGATTTGCCATGATGGCCGCCTTTCCGGGCGATACGACCTGAACAACCGTATCCTACCCGATGGAAAGGCGGCCATCGTCGCGCAAGAGCGAAGCCATCGACGCGCACCCGCATAGCGGGTGGTTTATTTCCCGCCGCGCTGCGCGCGCCGGACAGGCTCACGAGCCTAGAATAAAAAAGGAGGGCGGTCAGCGGACCGCCCTCCTTTTTGCAATGCAAACCAACCTTAGATGGTGTACATAGCATCAAAAACATCCTGACGCTGAATAATGGCCTGAACGCCCAAACCGGCGGCAACGGCCTCCAGCTTTTCCTGCACCTGATTGAAGGTGGCAATCTCTTCATTTACCGTAACCATCATGGTCATGGAGAAGATGCCCTCCAAAATGGTCTGGCTGATGTCGTCAATGTTGGCGCCGCAATCAGCCAACGCCACGGCCACGCCAGCAACAATACCGCTGCGGTCTTTGCCCAAAACAGTCAAAACGCACTTCATACTTAGCTCCTTATCAGGGGAAATTTATTTCTCCCGTATTGTAGGAAACCGCACGCCTATCGACGAGCAAAAATCAGGGAAAGAGCTTCTTCGCGGGTTCGCTGGTCGGTCTGGAACGAACCACGCACCGCGCTGGTGGTGGTCTTGGAGCCAGGCTTCTTCACACCGCGCATGGTCATGCACATATGCTCAGCCTCCAGCACCACAATAACACCCGTGGGCCTCAGCTGCTCAACCAGGGTATCAGCAATCTGCGAAGTCAGGCGCTCTTGCACCTGGGGGCGCTTGGCAAACACGTCGGTCAAGCGGGCAAGCTTGGACAGGCCACACACCTTGCCATCGGAACCCGGGATATAGCCAATATGAGCAACGCCATAAAACGGCACCAGGTGATGCTCGCACATGGAATAGAAGGGGATGTCCTTCACCAAAACCATCTCGCGATGACCCTCATCGAACATGGTCTCAAAGTGCACCGCCGGATCTTGAGTCAGGCCAGCAAAAACCTCCTCGTACATGCGGGCAACGCGGGCCGGAGTCTTCAGCAAACCCTCGCGGTTGGGATCCTCTCCCACGCCCTCGAGAATCAAGCGAACGCCGGCTTCGATTTTTTCCATATCCATAGTTGAAATTCCTCCTAGTCAAGGTCAATATCAATGCCCACTGGACAATGATCAGAGCCCATGACTTCATTATATATGGAAGCCGCATTTACGCCATCTTTTAGCGCCTGGCTGACCAAAAAGTAGTCAATGCGCCACCCAACGTTACGCTCGCGGGCCCGCATGCGGTAGCTCCACCACGAATAGCAGTCAACGGCATCGGGGTGCAGCAGGCGGAAAGTGTCCACAAAGCCCGCATCCAGCAGCAGGTCGAACTTGCCGCGTTCCTCATCGGAGAAACCGGCGTTGCCGCGATTGGCATCGGGGTTTTTCAAGTCAATCTCATTGTGGGCCACGTTGAAGTCGCCGCACATAACCACTGGCTTGGGAGCCGTAGACGCACCATTGGGGGTTATGCCCTGTTCCAAGCCCTTGCAGAAATCGCGGAAAGCATCATCCCAGGCCATGCGGTGATCGATGCGCGCCAAGCCGTTTTGCGCATTGGGCGTGTACACGCACACAAACCAGAACTGAGGAAACTCCAACGCCACAATGCGGCCCTCAGTATCCAGCTCGGGAATGCCCAGCCCATGCAGCACCTGCAGCGGCTCCTGGCGAGTAAACACCGCCGTGCCCGAATAGCCCTTCTTTTCCGCGGAGCTCCAATAGCTGGTGTAGCCAGGAAACTCCAGCTCAACCTGGCCTTCTTGGCACTTAGTCTCCTGCAAGGCGAAGATATCGGCGCCAAAAGCCTCAAAAACTTCCTGGAAGTTCTTCTTCAGCACCGCACGAATGCCGTTCACATTCCATGAAACAAAGCGCATACCGCTTACTCCTTACCTAGCAAAACGACGCCTCGTGAGAAGCGCCGTTGAAAATGCGTTATGACAAAAGGCACGTCTTTGCCGTTTATTCCTCGCCCTTGGCTTCGCCCTTGGCTTCGGTCTTGGCTTCGGTCTTGGCTTCGGTCTTGTCCTTGCCACCGAAAATGCCCAGGAACTTCTTCTTCTTTACAGGAGTGCCTTCCTTGGCAGCCTTCAGCTTGGCAGCATGGGCATCCTTGCGAGCGCGGGTCTGCTCCTTGGTCTGAGAAGCCTCGGCGGCGTACTTCAGACGAATCTTGCGGATGACAATCAGGTCAACGCCAATTGCAATGGCAATGCAGACGTAAGCCGCAATGATGAGGATGGTGCTCACGGTGTCGGAAACCCTGGGCATCAGGAAGAACGAAGCAACGGAAAGAGCGATGGCCAGAACCACGAACAGCGCCCAAATACGACGAGCGCGCTTGTACTCAGGAGTGCGCGGATTGTAGTACTTGGTGTTGGCCTCGCGCATCTTGGCGTCGCGCTTCTTCTTTGCGGCTTCCTTCTCGGCGTCCTTCTGGGCCTTGGTCTTGGTCACAATGGTAACGGAGCCAGCGGCCTCGCGCTTGGGCTTGACGGAAGAGGCGCTCTTACGCGTGGTGCCCTTGGGCTTGTTGTCGTTGTAACGCTCGTTGTTGAAACTACGCTGAGTCATAACTTGTTATCCCCTTATTGGTGCAATTAGAACTTGCGACCGGTGATCTTCTCGTAAGCCTGAATGTACTTTTCGGTGGTCTTCTCGATGACTTCCTGAGGCAGATGAGGCGGCTCGCCCTGCTTGTCCCAGTTGGCAGACAGCCAGTCGCGCACGTACTGCTTGTCGAAGCTGGGCTGATCCTTGCCCACTTCGTACAGGTCAGCAGGCCAGAAGCGAGAAGAGTCGGGGGTCAGAACCTCGTCAGCCAGAATGATCTGACCGTCAACGCGACCGAACTCGAACTTGGTATCGGCGATGATGATGCCGCGGCCAGCAGCGTACTCGGAGGCCTTCTCGTAAATCTTCAGGGAGTAATCGCGAATCTCTCGGGCGTCCTTGTCGCCCAGCAGCTCGCAGAAATCCTTGAAGCTGATGTTCACGTCATGCTCGCCCACTTCAGCCTTGGTGGAGGGAGTCAGCAGAGGATGCAGGAACTTCTGAGACTGCTTCATGAACATGGGCAGCTCCATGGAACCAACGGTGCCCAGGAACTTGTATTCCTTCCAGCCGCTGCCGGTCAGGTAGCCGCGCACGATGCACTCAGCGGGGAACATTTCAGCCTTCTTCACCAGCATGAAACGGCCCTTAAGGTAATCGGCGTAGGGCTTGAACTGCTCGGGCAGGTCAGCCACGTCGGCAGAGATCATATGATTGCCGCAAACGTCTTCCAGGAATTCAAACCAAAAGCAGGAAAGACGGGTCAGAACCTCGCCCTTTGCGGGAATCTCGTCGGGAAGAATGTAGTCGAACGCAGAAATGCGGTCGCTGGCAACAAACAGCAGCTTGTCGCCCAGATCATACAGGTCGCGTACCTTGCCCTGGAAATCGGGCTTGATATCAACACCAGCCATGAAAAACGCCCCTATCTAAACAAATAGTTTTGTAAATGCCTAAAAAATCAGGATACCGTAAGGTAGCAAGAAAAACCATTAAAATCTTTCAGGTAGTTGACCTGCCGCCCCTACTTTTTTGCCTTGCCTTGGTTTTTGCCAAAGCCCTTGCTCTTGTTCTTGTTCTTGCCCTTGGGCTCTTCTTCCTCGGGCTTGTAGAGCGGAATGCGAATGGTGAAGCGAGCGCCTTCGCCCTTCTTGCCTTCCACCTGCACCCAGCCATGATGGCGGTCGACAATCTCCTTCACCACCGCAAGGCCCACGCCCAAGCCACCCGTGGCGCGGTTGCGGCCGGCGTCGGCGCGCCAGAAGCGGGAGAACACCATACGCGCCTCTTCAGGGGAAAGGCCAATGCCCGTATCCTCCACTACGATATCGGCCATAAGCTCGCCGTGCTTCACGCGCACCGTCACGGTGCCGCCCTCAGGGGTGTAGCGCACGGCGTTGGAAATCAGGTTGGCCGTGGCCTGGCGAATCATGTCGGCATCGCCCTTGATGAGCACGTTTTTCTGCATTTCGTACTTCAGAGTCAGGCCGGAATCGTTCACGAAGGCCTCGTGGGTGTTCACGATGCTGGTAACCAGCTCGCCCACATCGATGACCTCTTCCTTCATGGGGTTGGCGCGATTTTCCAAACGCGCCAGGCGCAGCAGGGCGTCAACCAGGCGGCTTAGGCGTTTGACCTCGGAATTCACCTGATTCAGGCGGTCTTCCGACGGCTTGTACACGCCATCGATCATGGCCTCAACCGTGGCCTGAATAGCCATAAGCGGCGTGCGCAGCTCGTGGGCGACGTCGGTGGTCAGGCGATGCTCCAGCTCGCGGTCGGTCTCAATGGCCTCGGCCATGGCGTCAAAGGTCTCACCCAGACGGGCAATCTCGTCTTCGCCGGTAAGGCCCGTGCGGGCAGACAGGTCGCCTTCCTTCACAGCCTTTGCCGTCTTAGAAATGGTGTGAATGGGCGAAACCAGATTACGGGCGAACACGAAACCGATAATAGTAGCCAGGGCAATGGCGATGATGGATGCCAGAGCCATTGCCTCGTAGGAGTTGTCGCGGAACACCTCGTCGGACTTGCGCAGGAAGCTGTCGGTACCAAAAGACCAGATGCGCACGGTGCCAATGGGCAAGCCGTCAACGGTGATGTAGGCCACCGCCGCCAGGGAAGACGACTGAGGCGCCAGGGAAAGGACCCCGTCCATCTCTGAGCCCACATCGGCACCCAGGGAAGAGTCGTAGCGCACCACACCCTTGCTGTCGGTAACCACCACGCCCACGCCGGGGTAGGTGGCCGAAACATAAGAAGCGGCCACGGTAACGTCGGGGGTCCAGCGATTGCCCTCGTCAACGTAGGCCTGGGCAATGCGCACGGCTGCCGCATCGGCCGTAGCCCGCGCGTTTTCGCGCGCGTAAGAATTGAAGTGCTGGCCCCATACCACCGAAAGCACGCCGACGGCCACCAACAGGGTCATGGCGGCGATGGCAGCGAAGCTCATGGTTACGCGGGTCATGTAAGAAAGGTTGCTCCAGCTGCGGGTTTCCCGCTCGCGCTTCTTGGGCTCTTCCTCAGGAATCTCGGAAATCAGCAGGGTTTTATCGGTGGAACGAACCACCGCCACGCCTTCTGAAGATGCAGAAACAGCAGAGGAATCCTCTGCTGCCTGCGGCGATTGCTCGCTTACATTGTTAGGTTGCTCTTGGGCCACAAGGCCTCCTTTATGATCTATTCAGCGGACGCCTTGGTAGGGTCTTCGAAACGATAGCCCACGCCATGCACGGTGTGCAGCCACTTGGGGTCGCGGGGGTTGTCGCCAATCTTGGCGCGCAGGTTCTTCACGTGGGAGTCAATGGTGCGCTCGTAGCCCTCAAAGTCGTAGCCCAGAACCTTCTCCACCAGCTCCATACGGGAATACACGCGGCCGGGGTAGCGGGAAAGGGTGGTGAGCAGCTTGAACTCGCTGGCGGTAAGCACGATCTCTTCGCCGTTGACCAGCACCTTGTGACCGGAAACGTCGATGGTCAGCTCGCCAAACTCCAGCACCTCGCGCTGAGGCTGGTCGTCGGAATGAGCGCGGCGGAAAAGAGCACGGGTGCGTGCCACCAGCTCGCGGGGGCTGAAGGGCTTCACCAGGTAGTCGTCGGCACCCAGCTCAAGGCCGATGATGCGGTCTTCGATGCTGCCCTTGGCAGTAAGCATGATGATGGGCACATCGGAAGAATTGCGCACGGTGCGGCAGACCTCTTCGCCCGAAACCTCGGGGAGCATCAGGTCAAGAATAATCAAGTCAAAGTGATGAGCGTTGAATTCATTCAGAGCGTCGCGGCCGTCGCGAACGGGGGTCACCCAATAGTCGCGCTCCAAATAAGCAGCAACGGCTTCGCGAATGTCATCGTTATCCTCCACCAAGAGAATGCGGCGGGTTTCGTTGCCCATGGAAATCTCCTCACTGTTCGGGTATTCTGCTAAGGCTGCAAAACAAGGTGCCTTGGGCGCCGTGCATCTTGAGCCCGCTTTTCTTTTGCGTTTATTGTAGCAATTGCGTGGCTCTGCGTAGAATTCTGAAAGGGAAATGACACAATAACCGTATGGCAATCAAACGAAATGCACATAACAGCGACTTTTCCCGAAACCGCAGCGCAACCGGAAGGCACGCGCGCCGCGGTTCAGGCGGCTATTCGCCTTCTTCCCAGATTAACAACGTAGCCGGATACGGTTCTAGCTCCCGCGGGGGAAGCCGCCGCACCAAACGCTCGCGCACCAACGCCCGCCCCACCCGCCGTGGAGCCGGCGAGGGCTTTCTGGACAAGACCGTTACCTCCATTCCGGGTCACAACGGTGACATCCTGCTCACCCGCCGCCACTTCCTGTACGGCGCAGCGGGCATGGGCGTGTTGGCCGCAGCCGGCGCCGGAGCCAAGGCCTTTTCCGCCGCGCGCGCAGAAGAGAACGCCCTGAACGTGCTGGAGGTACCCAAGGATGCCATTACGGAATCCACCAGCCTCACCGAGTTGGAAAACGGCGGCAAGCTGTACCTTTCCGCCAACCTTGAGCTGCCCTATGGCACCCTCATGTGGGCTAGCGACGACGATTACGCCGCCCTGCTGCTGCCCACCGACACGGGCTCGCCCCTGACCAGCGTGGGCCTGATGCGCCTTTCCAGCGGCTATTACTTCACCATTTTGAACCAGGCTTTGGGCCTGGCCGAAGGTTTTGAGATTTACGACGTTCGCGTGTCTGACCAAGGCATTGTGTGGACCGAAGTTGACATCCTGGAAGGCGTGTGGCGCATTTACGGCGCCCAGCTGGTGGATGCCGTAGTCACCGACCCCCACATCATGGACACCGGCAACAGCGAGTGGGAAACCCCCTCCATCGCCATTTGCGGCACCGAGGCATTCTGGCAGGTGCTGCCCAACCTGAAGGGGCCCAAGCGCACGGAGCCTTCCACTCTGCGCTGCGCGTCGGTGAAGGGCGGCGACTACCAGATGCTGCTCACCTCCAACGGCCGCTTCTGCACGCCCATCTACGCGTCCCACGACCAGATTACCGTGACCCCCCGCGCTGTGGCCGACACGGTGCATTACGAGCTGACGGTCATTGACGCTGCAAGCAAATCGGTGCTGGACACCATGGTACTGCCCCAATCCATGAAGCCTTTGGAGGCTGGCTACGGCAAGACGGGCTTCATGTTCAGCTTCGAAGGCATCTACAGCTACGGCGAGGGCATTTCCAACCTGGGCACCTACGCCCCCAAGGAAGACGCCCGCGGCGCCAACTACAGCGCCGTGCCCTGGTTCCATTTTGCTCGCACCCCCTCTGCCCCGCCCTGCTGGTGCGGCGACTATCTGGTGGTGAAAAGCACCCGTTCGGTGGTATGCATTGACCTGGAAACAGACACCTATTTTGTGTTTGACCTGATCAGCGGCGCAGACAATTACGGCGACTACCTGGCAAGCACCGGAAATCGCCGCCGCATCTTGATTTTCTCCAACATCAACAGCGAGGACATCAGCGGAAGCGCCAGCAAATACTGCGCCGTGCGCATTTACACCGCACCCAGCTACGAGCCCGATCCCGAGCCGGAAAGCGAAGAGGAATCTGCGGAAGAGTAGCAGCACGTCCGTCCCCATTTCCCCTTGCTGCATTGCCCCCCATTTCCCAAATGACGCTTGCGCCTAGGCATGAGCGCCCAAATGACGCTTGTGCCTAGGTTTTAACCTCGCATAACCGCAAAACTTCTGCTTGTGCCTAGGCATAAGCAGAAGTTGAGAAGCGCGCGCCAAAAGACGCAAAAGAGGGAGTAGGAACGAAGCCCACTCCCTCTTTTCATCATCAATGAAGCATTATCCAAGCGCTGCGTGAGGTAAGCGCCCTTCCCGTGCCGACCTCAGAGACTAAAATTCCAAGCCCTTCAGGCGCTCGAAGACTTCGCCCTTGCGGGTCAGGAAGGCCCAGGGATCGAAGATGGCATCCAGCTGCTCGTCGGTCAGGGGGCACTCGGGGTCGGCTTCCAGGCGCTCACGGTAGGTGGGGCCGTCCACTGCCTGCTGAATGTCTTCCCACACCGCCATGGCGTTACGCTGCACAACAACGTAAGCGTCTTCGCGGGTCATGCCGGTGTCAACCAAAGCCAGGATAACCTTGGAGCTGAAGATGAGACCCTTGGTGCGCCACAGGTTCTGCTCGCTCTTCTTGGTGTACACGTTCAGGCCGTCCAGCATCCACTGCATCTTGCCAAACATATAGTCCAAAGCGGTAAAGCTGTCTGCCTGGGCAACGCGCTCGGCGCCAGAATGGGAAATGTCGCGCTCAAACCACAGAGCAACGTTATCAAGTGCCACCTGGGCATTTGCCTTAACCACGCGAGCGAGGCCACACACGCGCTCGGCGGTGATGGGGTTGCGCTTGTGGGGCATGGCGGAGCTGCCCTTCTGGCCCTTGGCGAAAGGCTCTTCAGCCTCAATAACGTCAGATTGCTGCATCAGGCGAACCTGCAGGGCAATGGATTCCAGGGTGGCGGCGGTAACGGCCAGAGCGGTCATAACCTGAGCGTGGCGGTCGCGTGCCAGAACCTGAGTGCTCAGAGGGTCAGGAGTCAGACCCATCTTCTCGCATACGTACTTCTCAACAAAGGGATCGATGCTGGAATAGGTGCCAACAGCGCCAGAGATAGCGCCCGTTGCAGCCACTTCGCGCGCTTGCTCCATACGGGTCTGGGCGCGCTTCAAAGCCCAAGCCCAAGAACCGAACTTCATGCCAAAGGTCATAGGTTCAGCATGGATGCCATGAGTACGGCCTACACACAGAGCATCTTCGAACTCAAAGGCGCGGCGCTTGCAGGTTTCGCCCAGCTGCTTGATGTCTTCCAAAATGATGTCGCACGCCTGAACCAGCTGATAGCACATAGCGGTATCGCCCAGGTCAGAAGAGGTCATGCCGTAATGCACCCAGCGAGAAGGCTTCTCGGCACCCTCGGGCAGCTCGGCGTCAATGTACTTGGCCATAACGGTGGTGAAAGCGATGACGTCGTGATTGGTTACCTTTTCTACTTCATCAATCTCAGCCACAGTGAAGTCGGCGTACTTGCGAATCCAAGCGGCGTCTTCCTTGGTAATGCCGCAGTCACCCAGCTCGGCATGGGCTTCGCAAACCAGAATCTCAATCTCTTTCCAAATATTGAACTTGTTCTCAAGTTCCCAGATGGCGCCCATCTTAGGGCGAGTGTAACGACCAATCATCTTAGAATTCCTTTCGTATAGGTTCGCTCGCAAGCGTTGTTACAAAGATCTGAAGCAGGCACGCAACTGATCGCGCACCTCGTTATCAGCGGCAACAATAACCTTGTCACCCGGGTAAAGCACCATGTCGGGGCTAGCCACGGAAACATCTTCGCCAGAAGAAACAGCCACAATAAGGCTTTCCGCCGGCAGCGGAATCTCAGAAATCGTAATGCCCTCATCAGCGGCGTAATGCTTCATGCGCGGCATGGTAATCTCAATCAAGCCAACGTTGCCGCTGGTCAAGCTGCTCATAGCGCTCATGGAGCCCGTCATGGTTTCTTCTTCAATCAGGTTGGCAATAAGGGTGGTGGAAGAAACGGTTTCAATGCCCAGCTCCTGGAAGATGCGCATGTTGCGGGGGTTGTTCACGCGGGCCACGCAACGGGGCACGTAGAACACGCGCTGGGCAATCTCGCAGGCAACCAGGTTGTTGTCATCTTGGCCGGTGGCGGCCACGAACACGTCAGCCTTGCGAATGCCCGCGTCTTCCTGATACTTGGAGTCGCAACCGTCGCCGTTAATCACCAGGTAGCGGCCCTGGAACACCACGGAAAGGCGGTCGGCGACCATCAAGTCACGCTCGATGACGGCCACTTCGTTGCCGCTTTTCAAAAGCAGCGAGGCCAGGTATTCGCCAACCTTGCCTGCGCCTGCAATCACAACGTACATGAGCGCCTCCTAGTCCTGGATGAAACGAGAGAACTGGTCAATGAGCTCGTGGCGCACGCAAGCCAGAACCGTATCGCCCTGATACAGAATGGAATCCCTCGTGGGAATGGAACTGGCGGAGCCATCGGCGCGCTCAAAGCAAATGATGCGAATGTCGTGATCGCGCTCCATCTCGGCCACGCGAATGGTGCGCTTCTTCATCCACTTTAGATTCAGGGAGAAACGCAGCACCTCGTATTCGCCAAAGGTGTCCAAATGGGCGCCATGACCTGACACAATCTTGGAGAACACGTCTTCAGCCACCAGGGAGGTGCCGCACACGTAGTCAATGCCCAACTGCATGTAGGCGCGCTCGTGGTCGGGATTGTACAGGCGGGCGATCACATGGGGAATACCGCACAAGCGGCTAGCCACTTCCGCCACCATCAGGTTGGTATTGTCGTACTGGGTGACAGCGGCAAGCACGTCGCATTCGTCAGCGCCGGCGCGAGTAAGCACCTCTTCGTCAAAGCCAACGCCCTGCACCGTCAGGCCATCAAAGTTGCGGCCCAAGTTCTTGAAGGAATTGGGGTCGCGATCGATGACGCAGACATTATTGCCGTTTTCCGAAAGCAAACTGGCCAGCTGCGAGCCTACACGGCCGCATCCGACAACAATGACATTGCTCACAGGATCCCTTTCAACGTGTTTTATCAACAACGGAAAATCATACCGCAAAACAGAGTGCGCATAAAAGAGAACCTGGCAAGGGGACATTCCCCTTGCCAGGTTTTTGTATTATATGCGAGCCATTTCGCCCTTGGTGTTGTTGTACCAGTTATCGGTATTGGGCGGACAATACTTAGCGGCGCCGGCGTAGGTGATGGAATAACCGTAGCCATCGGACAAGCCCTTCACGTGAGCCCAGATGGCATCAGGCCAGTTAAACCACATGGAAGCACCCCAGCCCCATGCGTTATGAGGCAAGAAGCAATTGGAGCCCTTACCGCTTTCTGTATTGGAGATAGCCGGAGAGAAGCGCGGATCAACGCCGTATTCCCAAGCCGCAGCAGCAAATTCGTTGCCGTAACCGGCAAGGGGCGAACCAGCCAGGTAGTTATCGATGCGGCGAGCCCATTCTTCAATGAAGGCTTCTTGACCCACCGAGAAGTCAACCTCTGCAACGGCGCTTTCGCCGCCATAAGCACGCTGACGCTCTTGCACCTGGGCAATGTGAGCGCGCTCGGCAGCCAAACGGCGCTCTTCTTCTATGCGGCGCGCCTCCTCAATGCGATCGTTCAAAGTTTTCAGGCCTGCGGAAATATCACAGGGGGTCAGATCATTCAGGGCAGAGCGGCTTTGCACCTTCTGGGCGAAGACGTCGGTGGAAGACGAACCGGAAGCACCGCCCGAGGCCGCGCCGCTGACACTGCCGGACGCTGCGCCATCGGCACTGCCGGACGCTGCGCCATCGGCGTTACCCGTTCCATCTGCTGCGGGATCAGCCGCGGGGCCCGAAGCTCCGCCGGTTTCTTCCCCGCCAGAAGCGGCAACGGTAGAGGGCTCGGGGACAACCACCACTGGGCGCGGAACGCTCTCGCTCACCGTGATGCGGGTCTGGAAAGTGCCCACGGAACCCAAGCCTACTGAGACTTCATCGGGAGACATGATGGTGGTAGAGGCAAAGCCAATGCCCGCAGCGGCAACGCAGACAAAGAGGCCTGCCGCCACGATTTTGGCGACAACGTTGCCCTTCTTTTTCACGCTTTTCCTGCGAGCCACTGAGACCTCCCGGTTTTTACAAAAGAAGCTGTTATTATACCAAGCTTGGGCCTAAGCTCCTAATTTGCATGTGGAGGCTTCTCCACGTTTTGTTCGTATTTTTACATTACTCCTGCCCTGAGCTGGGAACTCTTTTTATCCAATCACCGTGTTTTTGAGCACGTTGTAACGCCCGCAAGCCCCAAGCGCCGCACAAGGCCCTATACTGCAAGCTGAGAAAACGGCCGCTTTGCGGCATTGGCGCTTCTAGCACATCACGTAAAAGACCGCTTGAAACGAATACGACTTTAGAAGAGGTAAGCTTTATGCCTATCGTTGATGCTCATTGCCATATTTACCCCGAGAAGATTGCCGCCAAGGCTGTGCAATCGGTGGGCGAGTTTTACACCATCGAGATGGATGGCGACGGCACTACTACCCGCTTGAACCAGTTCATGGAAGAAGCTGGCATCACCACCGCCATTGTTCATTCCGTGGCGGTGAAGCCCAAGACCGTTACCAACATCAATGACTTCATTATTGAGTCATGCAAGGAAAACCCCAGCTACGTGGGCTTCATGACTATGCACCCCGATTTCGAAGATCCCCAAGCCGAGATCGACCGCTGCAAAGCCGCAGGCCTGCGCGGCATGAAGATTCACCCCGACACCCAGTACGTCAACGCCGACGACCCCCGCATGATGGAGATCTACGGCATGCTGGAAGATGCTGACCTGTCTATCATCTTCCATGCCGGCGACTACCGCTACGACTACTCCCACCCCCGTCGCATCAAGAACATCTGCCGCACCTTCCCCAAACTGAAGGTGAACGCTGCCCATTTTGGCGGCTGGAGCGTTCCTGACCTGGCCCTGGAGTACATGGAAGACGAGAGCTGCTTCATGGACTGCTCCAGCTCCTTTAGGTTCATGGGCCGTCGCCGCGCCAAGGAGCTCATTCGCATCTACGGCGCCGACCGCATTCTGTTCGGTTCCGACTTCCCCATGTGGAAGCCTCAGGCCGAACTGGAATTTCTGCGTAGTCTTGAGCTGGATGACACAGAAATGGAAAAGATTCTATGGCGCAACGCCGAACGTTTTGTCGAGATGGACCTGCACTAGAAAGGAGGCCGCCTGTGAAACTGGGATTGTCCCGTGATAATTTTTTGGTTCTTGCGGTTTTGACCTGCGGCTCCTTTGTGACCCTGCTGAACCAAACCCTTATTACTCCCGCCCTTTCCACCATTATGGTGGAATTTGCCATTGATACCGCTACTGTTCAGTGGTTGGTGAATTCCTTCACCATCGTGAACGCCATCATGGTTCCCTTGACGGCTCACTTCATTGAAAACTACAGCACCCGAACCTTGTTCGTCGCCGCCATGGGCGCCTTCCTGCTGGGCTCCTTGTTGGCTGCATGGGGTCCCTCCTTCTTCGTGCTGCTGCTAGGCCGCGTGTTCCAAGCTGCTGGCGCAGGCGTTTTGATGCCCATGTGCATGACGGAGCTCATGACCTCCTTCCCGGTGGAGCACCGCGGACAAGCAATGGGTGTCTTTGGCCTGGTGAACAGCGTGGGCCCTGTTGCTGGCCCCACCCTTTCCGGTATTGTCATCGACCACTTTAACTGGCATGTACTGTTCTGCATCGTCTCCGTTCTTGCAGTTCTAGGCATCATTGCCGGTTTCGTGGCGCTGAAGCGCACCGGAAATCACGAAAAACAGCGTAAGGGCCATCTGGATAAGGTTTCCGTTATTACCTCTTCCCTGGGTTTGGCCACCTTGCTATACGGCTTCAGCGCCATTGGCTCTGACGGCCTGTCTCCCTTGGTGGCGGTTTCCATCTTGGCCGGCCTGATCATCCTGGTTGTATTCGTTCGCCGTCAGCTTTCCATGGAAGAGCCCATGCTGAAGATTGGCATCCTGAAAAACAAGCGCTTCGCCATTGCCACCATCGTGGTGGTTGCGCTGCAGCCCGCCTTGATGTGCGGTCCCATTCTGATTCCCATTTTCATCCAGACCACCCTGGGCTATTCGGCAACCACTTCAGGCCTCATCATGATTCCCGGTGCCGTACTCATGGCCATTCTGAATCCTGTTGTGGGACGCATGTTCGATCAGCACGGCCCTCGCACACTGGCTCTGGTGGGTGGTGTCGTTACCACCCTGGCCACCATTCCCATGTGCTTCTTCAACCTGAATACCCCCTTGTGGGTCATTGGCCTGTGCATGGCCCTGCGCCACGGCGCTGTGGCTTTGATCAACATGCCCGTAAGCACCTGGGGCATGAACGCTCTGGATGACGAGCTTATGGCTCATGGCTCCTCCATCAGCAACACCACCCGCATGGTTGCAGGCTCCCTGGGCACCGCCGTTATCGTCTCCATTTCCACCGTTGCCACCGGCACTGCCGTAGACGCCGGCCTGGTTGCCTTGGACGCCGCCGTTGTGGGCTTCAACGTTGCCTTCGGCTTCTCCGCCATTATTTGCTGCCTGGTTGCCAGCCTGTGCTTCTTCTTCGTCAAGAGCAACAGGGCACACGAAGCCGCTGCCGACGAAGGCGATAAGCGCCGCATCACCCTGACCCAGATCATGAAGACCGACGTGTACATGATTTTCGACACCGCTACCGTGGCCGAAGCCTGCGCTCTGTTTGTGGAAAAGGGCGTCAGCGCCATGCCCATCGTGAACAAGAAAGGCCAGGCTGTAGGCTTTATTTCCGACGGCGACCTGCTGCGTGCCCTCACCGGCGATACCGAGAATCAAACCTATGTTGACCCCGTCACCATGCTTATTCGCAGCGGCACGGGTCGCGGCATCTCCGAAGGCTTCGACGAGCGCCTGAACCGCTTGATGGAGCTGCCCGTTACCGCCATTGCGCATATGGGCATCATCACCGTTGATGTGCACGACCGCCTTTCCGTTGTGTGCCGCGTTCTGGGTGAAAATCACCTGAAGAAGGTGCCTGTTGTGGATAACGGCAAAGTTGTGGGCATTATCAATCGCTCTGACATCACCAAGTTCGCCATGATGCAGTACATGAACACCCATGAGGCTGTTATGGCCCACCACAACACCTTCAGCCTGTAACAACGCCAGCACTAAACGTTTTGGCCCCGGGTT
>JAQXTF010000052.1 GCA_029219345.1 Eggerthellales bacterium | reverse complement strand
AGTTCGACCAACCACTTCATCAGCTCGGGGCCGTCTTTCTCGGCGGGGCCGATGTTGACGTCCAGATAGGTAGCGCCAGCTTCGAGCTGCTTCTTGCAACGCTCGAGGATGGGCTCGGGATCGCGAGCTTCAAAAGCAGCGCGAACGGAGGGAGCGGTCACGGAAAGACGCTCGCCAATTACTACGAACTTACCCATTAATGTGTCCCCTTTCTATAGGAATGGGCGGCGGGCAATTACCCGTCGCCCATAGTTACCAGTGTATCAGTCTAATGGGTTTATGCCCACTTTCAAACTGAATAAAGCAACTGAGATTCAGTTCCTTACGATTTACTAGTAAAGGTAAAGGAACTACAGTTCCTTCATGAACTTAACGAGCTCAACGGCCTCGTTGGGAGCAGTGATAATTTCCCACTCGGGCAGGCGCTCTTCCAGTTCGCCCTTGAGAACGGCAACCTTGCCAGGAATGATGAGCTTGCGGCAAGAAATTGCATCCTCAACGCCAGTTTCCTTGATGAACTTGGTGATGGAGCCGGCAGAGAACTTACCAGCAGCCCAAGAAGTCAGAACGGAGTAACCGCCTGCATCGGTGATCATCAGGTTAACAGGCACGCCGGAGCGCTCCAGTTCGGCGGAAACCAGGAAGTAGGTCAGAGCGAAGTCGACGGTTGCAACAACAGGAGAAGTTGCGTCGGCGCCATTCAGAGGATAGATCTTGGGTTCCACAGTCATGGGCTTCTGGGGGTCGGTGAAGACGTTCTGGCGCATGCCGTACAGAGGCAGAGCCTCGGCGTAGGTCATGGTTTCCATAACAACGATGGAGCCGTACTTGATCACGAACATAGAAGCCAGAGCCTGCTGCATGTGCATATCGCCAGGAGCGATAGCGGCAACGTTCACGATGGAGGGATAACCGAAGGTGCGGTCGTTGCCCTTCAGGGCGGCGCGACGAATCTGAACAGCCTCTGCGTAAGCGTCCTTGGCGGAAGCGGTGGAAACGTTCAGAACCAGGTTCTTGTTGCCCTTGGCTTCCAGAGCCTCAACGGTAGCGTGCAGTTCTTCCAGGTCAGCGCCGAAAACGCCCAGAACAACACCGAACTCGGTGGCCAAAGCATTCATGGCCTCAATGTTGTCAGCCTTGCAGCCGTTCAGGACGGGCTTGCCAGCAGCGCAAACTTCCAGAGCTGCGCGAGCTGCATCGGGGCAGCAGCAGTTCAGGATCAGGGTGCGGCCGGTCTCAGCAGCCTTCTTTACCAGCTCAACGTAAGCAGCCTGGTCGCCTTCGAACTGAAGGGTCAGGGTCTCAACGTACATGCGCTCGGAAATACGATCGTAGTCAACAGCCTTAACAGCTTCCCACTTCTCATCGAAGTTGGCAGCGGTCATGGCAACGGAGAACAGGTTGCGAGAGACGAAGGTCTTCTCGTGACGATACAGAACGGTTTCGCCGCCCATAGACTTCTCTTCAGCGCCAGCGCCAATCTTGATGGTCTTCATGGGAGGAGCAGTGGCTTCAGACAGCTGAGCCAGTGCGTCAGCGGACATATGGGGGCACTTGTCCAAAGAAACAGCGCCCTGAGCGACCTTCATGGAGAAAGCCATGCAAGTGGGGTTGCCGCACTCCTTGCAGTTGGTCTTCGGAGTCAGCTTAAAAATATCAAGACCTTTAAGAGCCATGGTGCACCTCCTACATCATGGCTGCAACGAAGGCAGACAGCGTTGCAGCGGAATCGGGATGGCCAACGATGATGGCGTCGGAGCCGGCGCCCAGTACGTTTGCAGCGGTGGCAATTTCCATCTGGATGCCACGCTCTTCGCGGGAACCCCACTCGGGAGCTTCGGATTCCTCGGTCAGAGCTTCCTTAACGCCCCAGCAGTCACCTGCGCAAGGGGTGATAATGGGGAGCTGCAGCTGTGCGTCGCCCTGGCCCAGAGCAGCAGCGCGAACGCGATCGATGGTGGACAGCAGGTACTCGTAGCCGTAACCAGCAGCGGCGGTGCCCAGGTTCATGACGTAGCCGTTGTTCTGGATGCCCATCTGGCCAATCAGAACGTTCAGCTGCTTAGCCAGGTTGATGTCTACAGCAGACTCAGCGCCAAACTTCTGGCCGTAAGCCATGCCTACGGAAGCGGCAACAGTCTTGTAGTTCTCTTCGCGAGCGGAGAGGAACAGGGCGTTCTTGCCCTGCAGTGCGGAAGCAACAGCTTCAAAAATCTTTGCGTCCTTGTCGAAGTTCTTGCAACCCTGGAAGCACAGGGGAGCGTCGGTAGCCTCGGCAACTTCCTTTGCCAGGGCGACGCAATCCTCAACGGACATGTCTGCACCATTGGGGTCGGCGCTTTCGAAGCGGATAGACACGAAGTCAACACCCGGCAGTTCGGCGGCGCGAGCGGCCTGCTGAGCAACGGTGGTGCAACCCTCAAAAGCTGCAGCCAGCTTCGGCAGGGTGGCATCGATACCCTTATCGGTGATTTCGAAGCCGATCAGGGCCTTGTTTGCGATGGGGGCGTCGAAGCTGCAGAATGCGTCGACATTGTTGCCGCCCATAGTGACAGCTTTGTCACCGGTACCCAGCGTAACTGCGTTGATAGACGCAGAATACGTTTGAGCCATCTTCTTGAATGGCATAGCCATTACCTCCTTTTTCGTCTCTCTACGACTTTTGTTTCTCTCTTATCACATAAAAAGCTTAGCTTACTTAGCCTGTGCTTCTTTTGCCTCTGCAAAGAGTTTGTCCAGCAGCGGAATGAGTGCTGCATGGGCTCCCTCGGTTTCGGGAAGCGCGCTGCTGGGTTTGCCAGCGCAGTCCGCCTCATAAATGGCCATGTCGTGGGGAAGAACACCCAGCAAATCAAGGCCTTGCTTTTCAATTTCCTCCATAGTGCCAGGGTCCAGCTGACCATTGGGAGCGCGGTTCACAATAAGCTTCATGATGCTGGGGTTCAGCTTCAGATCTTTAACCAGCTCGGCAATGCGACCAACGGCCTGAATGCCACGGCGGCTGCAGTCGGAAACCAGAATGACCATATCAACGGAAGGCAGAATGCCGCGGCTGATATGCTCCATGCCGGCCTCGTTGTCTACCACCAGGTAATCGTAGTTGGGGGCAACCTTGCGTAGCTGGGCAGTGAGCAGGTCGTTTACAAAGCAGTAGCAACCCTTGCCCTGAGTGCGGCCCATAACCAGCAGGTCGTAGTTGTCTTCCTCGGTGAAGGCGTTCGACATCTTGTACTGCAGGTATTCGGCTTTGGTCATGCTGGAAGGAATGGGGCTGACCAGCTGATCCTCGGCATGAAGAACTTCTTCGCGGATGTCGCCCAAAGTGGCTTCGATTTCTACGCCCAGAACCTCATTGAGGTTGGCGTTAGCGTCGGCGTCAACGGCCAGAACGGGGCCTTTAGAGCGTTCAGCCAGGTACTGGACCAGCATACCGGTGATGGTGGTCTTGCCCGTGCCGCCCTTTCCGGCCATAGCAATGGTGTAAGTCATTGGTACTACCTCTTACAATAGCGTGAACGAAATGCGCTGATGCAATCCGTCGGTAATCAAGTCGAAAATAACCGTTCCGTCGGGGTTGTCGAAGCGTTCCTCTTCTACAACCTTTCCTACGCGGTAGCGGTTCATGAACTGATTGATGTCTTCTATTTCGGTTTCTTCAACAAAGATGTCGCGCATCTGATTGCCGCTGCACTGGTTGAAGATTTCTCTAAGAACTTCGTATTCTGCCATGCTGGTTCCTTACGCGGCTACGTAAATGCGGCTCTTAACGAAGTCGACGCTGGTGATGGAACCTTCCACCACGTACTCTTCGCCCAGAAGGTCAACGAAGGTGATGGAATCGCCGGTAACCTCAAAGCTGCTAATGTTGGAGCACACTTCCTCGACGTTGGCGGGATCGTCCTGATACTGGAAAACCGTGGAAAGGCACATGACTATTCCTGGCCTTTCAGAATTTCCAGAGCGGCAGCCAGCTTGGCGTTGGACTGCTCGAAGAGAGCAACTGCCTCGTGAATAAGGTCGGAAGCTTCAC
>JAQXTF010000051.1 GCA_029219345.1 Eggerthellales bacterium | reverse complement strand
CAACCATCAGGTATTTCCCTAGAAGGAGTAACGATAAAATAGTTACGAAATATCAAAATCGTAACTACGAAAAAGCCAAATGCCCAAAGGGTAACTATTGGGAGCTACATACCGTGCAAAAACGCATACTGAATTGCTAATGCGTCGGAGGCATCAACGTGGCCATCAAAGTTGACATCCGCCAGGTAGCGCACCGTTTGCTCAGTCCAAGCAACGCCCTGGTCGCGCACGCTGCGGTATTGCTCCCCGTTGCGATCAGTGGCTAAATCGTAGGCAATCTGAGCATCGACGATGTTGGTTTCGCCATTAATGTTTAAATCGCCCCAGCGGAAGTTCGCACCGCCGCGATATGGATAGTAGTCAAAATTTACATCTACATTACCGCTAACGCCAGCAACGTGGGCATCGCTGGCAGCCTGCCAAACCTTGTATTCGCCGGCATACGTGCAAAGACCGCCCGGGTAAGGATACTGCGCCACCCATCGCTCCCAGTTATTAAACACCGAATCGGTTAGGAAGTTGTTCCACCAGTACAGGTTTGCATAAATGCCCGGCGTATAACCAGCCTGGGCAATGCGCTGGCAAAAGACCGACGCGGAATAAGCAAGCTCGCTGTTGGACATAGTGCCCGTCGTTCCGCCCAAGATGCCACCCGGTCGACCATCCACCAGGTATTCTAAGTCGTAGTACACAGGGTAATCCAGCTCCATGCCGCCCAAAACGCGCAGCACATGATCGGCCTCGGAAAGGGCCATGTCGGCATTGTAGGCGTACGAATAGATGTACACGCCAAAGGGAATGCCCAAACGCTTGCATTCCGAAGCGTTATAGGCAAAGGTAGAGTCGTCTTGATCGCGATAGTCGCCACCATAGCCAACACGCAAAATAGCAAAGGAAATGCCATCTGCTTTTACGGAATCCCAGTCGATTGTTCCCTGGTGGGAGCTTACGTCAATGCCCTTGACCAAAGCGCCGGGAATAATGGTCGCCCCGTCCTCGGCCAGCCACCCCAGCGACGAACGAGTCCACGCATTTGCAGACAGCGACTTTAGTTCGGACTCCCCCGCCTCAATTTCAGCGGCCTTCATGGCGGCATGATCCAAGGGATCCGGCTGCAACGACTCAGCGAATGCCAATGTTGGCATAGATATGCAAAACAGCGCGGTTAAGCACGCCAGTGCCGCCGCAGCAAGATACGTTTTCATAGGCGCAGTGCGTTTATGGTTCATTTTTCGCCTCCTATATTTAGCCCAATTATTATACCATTTTTGGCAAAAATTTTGAAGCTCAAGAAGGCGAAAATGCCGTTTTATCAGGCCTTTTTCCAAGAAGAAAGCACTAAGCCACCCAGCACCAAAACAATACCCAAAAGAATAAGAGGCGTGAGCATTTCGCCCAAAATAAGGGCTGAAGCAACAACGGTAATCACCGGCGAAAGATAGATATACGTGCTTGCCGTGCTGGCGCCCAACAGCTTCACCGAAAGGCCCCAGGTTACGAAACAGCCCGCGCAGGCGCCTAAGCCCAAGAACAGCAAGTTTCCCGTATTCACAGGATCCGCCAAGGCCGTTAGGTGTGCCGGATCGGCTCCCATAAAGGGGCACGCAATGGCAATGAAAATAAGGCCCCAGCCAAAAATGCGCTTAGTGGTAGGAATGGTGTCATAGCCCAGGTTGTCCAAGCTCACCAGCACATTGGAGTACACACCCCAAGAAAGTGCAGCCAGCACCGCCAACAGGTCACCAAAACCGGCGCTCTCGAAGCTCACATCTTGTCCGCCAATTAAAACGATGCCCGTCATGGCCACCACAAAGCCCAGCAAGAAGCGAGGCGTCAGAGCCCTTTCGCGGCCCAGAAGCGTAGCAATTATGGCTGTGAACAGGGGCGCCGTGGATACCGTGACGCCAATATTGCTGGCACTGGCATAGGTAAGGGCAATGTTTTCCAGCAGGTAGTACAGAAACGTACCCGTGGCGCCTGCAGCAATGAACAGCAGCTCATGGCGGCGCTCCTTAAGGTGCAGCACATGGCGACTCATAAGGCACAACGCCAAAAAACCCAGCAAGAAGCGCATGAATAGAATTTCTACCGGGGCAAAGCTTTCCAGCAGCACCTTGGTGGACACAAAGGTAAGGCCCCATACAGTAACAGTGCCTAATGCGATGATATGTCCTTTTGAAAAGTTCACGGCGGACCATTATAGTGCCACATCAAGCCAGGTCAACCGCTGCAGACTGTCACATAAATTCCTGGATCAGGCGGTTGTAAGCGGCAGCAGTAACCTCCAGCTCGGCGTCGGTGGGAGGCGCCACCTCTGGTTTTTGGAAATATACCAGCGGGTTGGCCGGGTTCGCATAAATATTCACGAGCAGCAAAACCGTGCCCGTCGCCAGCAGTATCAGACTTGCCGCCCAGCCCCACCAGGGCACAAGCGCTACAGCCACGCCCAGAACCAGGGAGAAAAGAACCAACGAAGCCATCCATATAACACCACGCTGATTCGATTTTCCACCCACCAAATATATGTCACTGCCCACCTTGCCTAGCAAACCAGCTTCGCCGTGCTGCCCGAAGGCGTAGTTTCCACCACAATTTGACGCTCAATGCTCTCTTTAAGCTGATCAACGTGGGAAATTACGCCAATCAGGCGATTGTCGGCAGCCAGTTTGTCCAGCACCTCCAGGGCGTTGGCAATTTTGCCTTCATCCAGTGAGCCGAAGCCTTCGTCGATGAACATAGCGTCAATAGACACGCCACCGGCCGCCTGAGCTTGGATAACGTCAGAGAAGCCCAGGGCCAAAGCCAGAGAGGCCAGGAAGGTTTCTCCGCCGGAAAGACTCTTTACATCGCGCTCCTTGCCCGTGTCGCGGTCGAACACCAGCATTTCCAAGCCTGCTTGGCTGCGCTTATTGGAGGCATCGGCGCGGTGGCGCAGGGAATAGCGGCCGTTTGAAAGCACCTGCAAACGCTGATTGGCGGCTTCAAGCACGAGCTCGAAGTACACACCCTGAACATAGGTTTCAAAGTCAACTTTGCCACGCGCACCCGCCTTGCGACCCGTAGCGTAATCGCACAAATCGCTAACCAGGTTATATTCTGCCTCGTAAGCTCCGCGGGTCTTCTGAATGCGTGCGATATTCTGAATGGCCAGTTCAGCCTGGGAAATCATAGCCTGAATCTTGCCAATATAGTCGTTATGATTCGCCACCCGCTGTTCTATTTCGGCACGCTGAGCCTTCAGCTGTTCCAGATCTACCAGCGTTTTACCTTCCAG
>JAQXTF010000050.1 GCA_029219345.1 Eggerthellales bacterium | reverse complement strand
AAGCCCGCAACGATGATATTGCCGAACATCATGATGGTGCAGCCGCCCAAAACCGCAGAGGGCAACGTGCAGAAGAAGGTGCTGATTACGGGGATGAAAGCAGCCAGAATCATAATGACGGCGCCCGTAGCAATGGCCTTGCGGTTCACAACGCCAGTCATGGCAACCAGGCCCACATTCTGGCTGAAGGAGGTAATGGGCACGCAGCCGAATACACCGGAAAGAGAGCTGATAAAGCCGTCGCAAGCGATGGAGCCAGAAAGCTCCTTATCGTTTACGTCGCGCTTCAGGCCGGTCTGAGCCAAGGCGGAAGTGTCGCCGATGGTCTCGGTGGCAGACACCAGGAAGATCAGAGTGATGGCGAAAATGGCGCTGGGCTCAAACACCGGCACGAATTCGGGAGCCGTGAAAATGAGGGCTGGCAGGGCGAACAGCTTCACATCGGCGAAGGCGCTAAAGTCAACCATGCCCATGGGAACGGCCACAATATAGCCCACGATCAGGCCAAACAGAACAGACAGCTGCTTCCATACGCCCTTGGCGAAAATCTGGAACAGCAGGCAGCTCACCAGAGAAATGGCACCCAGGGCCAGGTTGGAGAAGGAGCCGAAATCGGCTGCCTCGGCATCGCCGCCACCGAAAGAAGTGGCACCTACGCCCAGAAGCGAGAAGCCAATTGCCGTTACCACGCATGCGGCCACAATGGGAGAAATGAGCCAGCGCCAGTACTTGGCGAACAGGCCCAAAATGCCCTCAATGATGCCGCCCACAATGACCGCGCCCAGCACCGCGCCGTAACCCGAGGTCAGGGCGATGCCAATCATGACGGTCAAGAAGGTGAAACTGCAGCCCATGACAATGGGCAGGCCCGAACCAATGCGGCCAAACAGGGGGAACAGCTGAATGAGGGTGCCAATGCCCGCGATGAGCAGGGCCGATTGCACCACCAGAGCAATAGATGCGCCGCTGAGGCCAGCTACGCCGGCCAGAATGGATACGGGGGCCAGGTTGGACACGAACATGGCCAGAATGTGCTGCACGCCATACGGGATTGAAGGCAACAGGGGCACATCACCATCGAGCTTGCGCAGCTCTTCAACTTTCAGTTCTTTCACAGGCATTCCAATCTTCGCAACATACAAAGCAGATTGGCTCATTATAGTCCCAGAAAGCACACCCTACTTGGCTTGAAACCAATGAAATCTACTGCTCTTGCTTAGATTTAAACTCATCAAAAACATCAAGCAGCTCCATCTTACTATGCACGCCCACCTTGGAATACATATTGTGCATATGGGTTTTAACGGTACCTGGGGCAATAAACAGCTGTTTAGATATGTAATTAACCGTTCGGCCATGCAAAATAAAGTCCGCAATCTCCTGCTCACGCGCAGAAAGCTTATACTCCTTTGCCATACACGAAAGAACGCTATTAAAGCTATTACGAGCAGATTCCCGTTTATCCTCGTCGCGCTCGATGGCCTCTTGGGCAACCGCCGTCGTGCGCGCAGCAAAAATCTCTTTAGCAGTAAACACGAAGTTGGGGTAGACGGCAACCACAACCAAAACCACCGACATTGTGAAAAAGGCCGGGTCGATAAAAGCTCCCCTGCTTGCCGCATAGCCAATAATCCAGCCCAACAGCATACCGCCGGTAATAGAAATACGAGCACAGCAAATAGTTCCCACAAGCCTTAAACCACGCTGCTTTGCTGCGATGCAATAGTCATTCAGCGCCGTGATCTCAAACATGAGATACCCAAGCTGCATGAGTCCAACGCCCACTGTGGACAAGCCCGATGCGCCACTCAGCAGGACAACAGCTCCCAGAGTAAGAACAACGGGAGCCACCTTGTACAAAAGGCACAAGTCAGTGGTCTGCTTGGTGTAAAACATAGTGCCGCCGCAAACAACGGCCAGAACAACGCAGCATACGCTTTCTACAAGCGATCCAGAAACGACACTGGTAATACCACCGAAGAACAAATTGCTTGCAGTAACGCCAAACGCAAAAGCGCAGCAAGCCAAGGCAACGCTGAGCCGCGTTAAGTAGGGATATTGATCTTCTTTCGTAGATTCAACGGAAGCCATGTCATCTTCAGAAAACAGCTCAGCAATACCCGTTTCGCTGGAATAATACCTGTTTGAAAAATGGAACATGAGACCTGAAATCGCAGGCAAAAACATGGATACCAGGACGGCCGTCTCATTGACAAGGAGCTGAACAAGCAAGCAGATAGCGCCGCCAATGCAATAGGAAAGCGTCATATAAAGCGCAGTCTCCAACTTTCAAGTGCCCGAAAAAGCATAGCCAGAGCACAAAAATTGAAGCGTCAACCAATCCAGCGCACGCCACCGCCACCCACATTACGGGAGTAGCACTGAAATAATAAATCAAGCCTGTGGCTAAGGGACCGCCAAGGCACGAGATTGCCACAAGAGCATTGCGCCCCCGATTGGTGGAAATGCCAGCAGAAAGCAAAAGGAACGCGCCAATAAAAGCCAGCCTGAACCCAAGCTCCACGAGCTCAAAAGGCACGTCGAAGAAAACTAAACTACCAAAAAGTTGAGAAGGCGAAAGGGTCACCAAAAAAAGCCACGCCCAATAAAGGCCAAAGCCAAGCAACCTAACCGGAAAAACCTGATTCGCTTTCATTAGATACCTCGCCGCAATGCATTTCCGCAGTTAATAGCCATGCAAAGCGGTTAAAACTCATTTTACGATAGACATGAAGTCTATCTCATTCAAAGGGTTTATGCCACTAAACCAAATGGTGTATTTAGCTCAATACGACATTTGGTTGCTACAAATCGCCCCCTCCTTGCACCTAGAGTGCGATAAGGAACTGAGAGCCAAAAAGATTCGCAAATCACACGAATCAAGCCCTCTTTCCAAAGGAAAAAAAGAGAAACAAAGGAGGAGATTTTGGAAACTAGAGGAGACACCGTCTTCCGCGGCATCGCGTGGTCTGCTTTCGCCTGCAGCGCCAACACGGCTGCCGTTGACGTAAAGGATGACAAGATCATCCGTATTCGCCCGCTCCATTTTGACGAGGTGTCCACGAAAGAGTATCGCAAACCCTGGAAGATTGAGGCTCGCGGCCATGTATTTGAGCCCGGCGAAAAAACTATGCTCCCGCCTCTTTCCCTTGGTTACAAGAAGCGCATCTATTCCCCCAACCGCATTCTGCGCCCCATGAAGCGCGTTGACTGGGATCCCAACGGAGAGCGAAATACCCAAAATCGCGGCAAGTCTAAATTCGAATACATTAGCTGGGATGAAGCAACCTCCATCATTGCCAGCGAAATCAAGCGCATCCATGACGAATACGGTCCCTACGCAATTCTGTGTCAAGCAGATGGCCACGGTGAGACCAAAGTTGTTCATGCTCCCCATGGCGCACAAGCTAACCTGCTGGATTTGGTAGGCGGCTATACGCTGCAATCCCGCCAGCCCGACAGCTGGGAAGGCTGGTACTGGGGAGGCAAGCACATCTGGGGCAACGAGCCCGTTGGCATGCAGGTAAACCAGATGAATTTGTACAAGGACCTGTGCGAAAACTGCGACGCCATGCTCTACTGGGGCTGCGACCTTGAGGTTACCCCCTGGGGCTGGGGCGGCGAACAGCCCAGCCGTATGGCATACTTCTTGGAAGAAATTGGTGTCAAATCCTTCTTCATTTCCCCTGATCTGAATTACACCGGCGCTGCTCACAAGGGCCGCTGGATTCCCGTATTGCCCAACACCGATGCGGCTCTCCAACTGGCCATCGCCTACGTGTGGATTACCGAAGGCACCTATTACAAGGAATATGTGGAGACCCACACCGTAGGCTTCGACTGGTTTGAATATTACGTACTGGGCAAAGAAGACGGTATTCCCAAAACCCCCAAATGGGCAGAGAGCAAGTGCGGCGTTCCCAGCTACACCATCAAAGCTTTCGCTCGTTATTGGGCAAAGCACGCTGTGTCCATTGGACACGCTGATGGCGGCGGCATGATTCGCTCCCCCTTCTCCGCTGAGCCTGCGCGCCTGGAAGTGTGCCTGTTGGCAATGCAAGGCGTTGGCCGCCCGGGCGTTGGCCAGATGCATTTCATTGAGTTCGGCCAGTTCGGTTTCAACGAATGGAACCCCATGCCCCGCTCCACTAAGTACTTTGAGGTCCCCGGTGCATACCATGGCTGGATGGAGCTTCTTGATGGCCATCCCTCCTTTATCCCCAAGACCATGATTCACAAGGCACTCACCCTGCCCGAAGGCGAGAAGCTCCACTGGCACGGCCATGGCGTATGCACCGCTCCCCGCAACGACCAGTTCATTCCTTTTGAATGGCCTCTTGACGGCGCGCCCATGATTCACATGATCATTTCCGACTCCCCCAGCTGGACCACCTGCTGGAACGGCGGCTACGAGATGCAGGATGCCCTGCGCAACCCACGCGTAGAAACCTTCATCATGCAGCATCCCTGGTTTGAAAATGACGCCGTTTTCGCCGATCTCATCTTGCCCGTCAACACCATGTTCGAAGAGAAGGACATTGCCGTTGACAACTGGTCGGGCCAGTTCAATATGATGTACATCCAAGACAACTGCATCAACCCCATCGGTGAGTCCAAATCTGACTGGGAGTGCGCAATTGAAGTTGCCAAGAAGCTGCAAGAATATGGCGGCATCTATGAAAACCTGGCCGAGCGCTACACCCGCGGTTTGGACGTAGATGGGTGGATCAAGGAAGGCTTCATGAGCGCCAACGTTGATCCGAGCATGATGACCTACGAGGAGTTCGCCGAGAAGAAAATGTGCCTGGCGCCTACCGCCGAGAACTGGGAAAACGACACCGTTGCCCTTTCTCGATGGTACGAGGACTGGCGCAAGCAGCCTATGCAAACCCCCACGGGCAAGATTGAGATTTACTCCACGGGCCTGGCTGAGCATTTCCCCGATGACCCTACTCGCCCGCCTGTTCCCCACTGGATTGAGGAATCCGAAGAGCTGAAGGAGCGCCTAAGCTGCGACCGCGCAAAGGATTACCCCTTCCTCATCATCTCCAACCATCCTCGTTGGCGCGTTCATTCCGAGCACGACGACATCACCTGGTTCCGCGAGATTGAAACCTGCAAGGTGAAGGGCCCCGACGGCTACATGTACGAACCCGTTTGGCTGAACCCTGTTGACGCCGGCAAGCTGGGCATCAAGACGGGTGATGTTGTAAGCGTCTACAACGAGCGCGGCGAGGTTTTGGGTGGCGCACTTGTGACCGAGCGCGTTATGCCCGGAACGGTCTACCAGGACCATGGCGCCCGCATTGACGCGATTGTTCGCGGCAAGGGCGGCCTTGACCGCGGCGGTGCCAACAACCTGATTTGCCCCAGCCCCACCGCATCCAACAACGTTGTTTCGGAAGTGACCAACGGCTTCTTGGTGAACGTGAAGAAGGTTGACATCTTCGCTCTTGCCGAAAAGTACCCCGAAGAGTTCGGCCGTGAATACCAGCCCGAAGCGGGTCTGCAAGTTTCCGCATGGATTGTAAACGAGTAGCAGAAAGGAAGGCTCATGAAAGTATTTGTATACGACTTGAACAAGTGCAACGGCTGCCATAACTGCCAAATTGTTTGCAAGGACGAGCACTGCGACAACGATTGGAGCCCCATTGCAAAGCCCCAGCCTGACACCGGCCATTTCTGGTGCAAGGTCGACGAAGAAGTTTGCGGCAAGACCCCTCTGGTGCGCGTGAACTACCTGTCCCATCACTGCAACCATTGCGACAACGCGCCCTGCATGAAGGCAGCCCCCGACGCAATTTACAAGCGTGAAGATGGCCTGGTCATCATCGACCCCGAAAAGGCAGCTGGCAACAAAGACATCGTCAAAGCATGCCCCTATGGCGAGATCTACTGGAACGAAGAGCTGAAGTTGGCTCAAAAGTGCACCGGCTGCGCCCACCTTCTGGATGACGGCTGGGCTGTTCCCCGCTGCGTAGACGCCTGCTGCACGGGCGCTCTCCGTTTTGGCGATGAGGAAGATTTTGCCGAGGAATTGAAGAATGCTGAAGTCCTTCGCCCCGAATCTGGCTGCGCACCCCGCGTGTACTACCTGAACAAGCCTAAGCGCTTTGTGGCTGCAACCGTGGTTGATCTGGATGCAGATGAAGTGGTTATCGACGCAACGGCCATGCTACAGCGAGTCAGCGACGAAACCGTTGTCGCAACCATGCAAACTGACGAAATGGGCGATGTGTTCATAGAGAACGTGGAGCCCGACAACTATTACCTGTGGATTCAGAAAGAAGGCTACGTCACCCGTCGTATTCCCGCTGATACCAGGGAGAAGGACGTTGCTATTCCCGAGCTGCAATTCTCTACCGAACCGGTAAAGGCATAACACCTGGGTCTTTTGGCGCAATTGCGCCTGAGCAATATAAAACGAGCCCGGCAAAAGGCCGGGCTCAGAAAAAAAGGAGGAATTAATGGAGGAAAAAGAAAAGAAGGGAATCAAGCGCGGCTACGGCATGAACGAGTTGCCCGCATTCCCTGAGCTGGTTGCTTTCGGCTTGCAACATGCTCTGATTTTTATGTTCAGCACGCTGCCAGCACCGCTGCTTATTGCTGGCGGTCTGGGTCTGGGCGTTGTTGAAACCGCCCTGCTGATTGCATGCTCTCTCTTTGTATGCGGCGTCTGCACCATCATTCAAAGCTACGGCGTTGGCCCTCTGGGTGCACGCATTCCCATGGGCTTTGTAGGCAGCTTCGTGTTCATCTCTCCCGCACTGCTCATTGTTCCGCAGTTCGGCTTTGGTGGCTACATGGGCGCCTGCCTGGTTGCCGCCGTCATCTGCGGCGTCATCTTCGGCCTGTTCGCAGATTGGCTGAAGGTTATCTTCCCTCCCTTTGTATCTGGCGCAGTTCTGATGGTGCTGGGCACGGGTCTGATCGGCAACGCTATTGCTAACGCCGCAGGCGGCAATGGCGTACCCGATTTCGGCGATCCCACCTTCCTGGCTCTGGCCACGGCTACCTTTATCATCACTCTGCTGTGCGCAGTTCTGGGCAAAGGCTTTATCGCCGGTGCTGCACCGCTGATCGGTATGATTGTAGGTTTCATTATTAGCGTTGCCATGGGCATGGTTGACTTCACTCCGGTTTCTGAAGCAGCTTGGATTGCCATCCCCGAGCCGCTGCATTGGGGCATTTCCTTCCCCATTGAGGCTTGCCTCATCATGACCATCATCGCCATCTGCGGCGTTGTTGAAATTCTGGGCACCACTTCCGCAACGGTAACCGTAGCAGAAGGCCGCATTGCCACCACCGAGGAGACCCGCAAGACCGTAGTTACCCAAGCTGTCACTTCTGTCTTCTCGAGCATCTTTAACGTAGTGCCCACCATCTCTAGCTCTGCAAACATTGGCCTGATGGGCGTCACCCGCGTGTATTCCCGCTTCGCAGTTACCGCCGCTGGCGTTATCCTGCTGCTCATGGGCCTGTGCCCCAAGCTGTCCACTCTGTTCTCGGTTATCCCCAACCCCGTTTTTGGTGGCGCCATCCTCATGATGTTCGGCACCATTCTGTGCTCTGGTATGAAAATCATCATGGAATCTGAACTGAGCGATCGCACCCAAACCATTCTGGCCGTTTCCCTGGCTGTTGGCATTGGCTTTAACTCCGTTCCCGGTGCTCTGGCCGCTTTCCCCTTCTGGGTATCCACCCTGCTGTGCGGCGTTCCCGGCACCGCCGTGTTCGGCGTCCTCTTGAACGTGCTGCTTCCTGGCCGCAACCTGAAGAAGCCCGTTGCAGTTGAGGCTCCTGCAGAAACTGGCATCGAGGAAACCCCCACTGAGTAAAATCTCCCCACGGCTGGTTGCACCGAAGTGCAGCCAGCCGATTTTTTGCCAATACCGTCTTCTACGACATTGGCCCAGGCGGGCCCGCATATCTTCCCCTTCCATATGTAGGCCCGCCTCATTTTTCTGAAGCGGGATCACAGCGCGCAGCTCCACATCAAGACAGACGCGCTCAGATTCCTTCGAACCGTCCAACACTCTTCTGGAGACAATCATGAAGGAAATCAAAAAAGGCTACGGAATGAACGAGTGCCCATCCCCGCAGCAACTCATTCCCTTTGCCATTCAACACGCCCTTCTCATGGCATTTCAATCACTGCCCTACCCACTCCTTGTTGCGGTGGGCCTTGGGTTTGATGCCGCTGAGACGGGCATTTTAGTTGCCTGCGCCTTTTTCGTAGCAGGCGTTTCTAGCATCATCCAAACGCTCGGCATTGGCCCCGTTGGCGGCAAAGTGCCTATCGCCATGGTTTGTAGCATCGTTTTCGTATCCCCGGCGCTTCTCATTGCGCCCGAATACGGCTTTGGCGGCTTCATGGGAGCATGCCTTGTTGGCACGCTTATCTGCTGCGGCTTGTTCTTTGCTTTTGCTGAAAAGCTGAAGGTTATTTTCCCTACCTTCATTTCTGGCGCCGTCGTTCTTGTTTTGGGCACCACTCTAACCTGCGTGGCTGTTCAATACTGCGCAGGAGGCAGCGACGCAGATAATTATGGAGACCTGAGCAATTACGTCTACGCAGGAATCACCTTCTTCATCATTTTGCTGCTCAATGTCTTTGGTAAAGGCTTTCTCCGCGGCGCTGCGCCCCTTATTGGCCTGGTTATTGGCTTTATCGTAGCAGCATGCATGGGAGATGTTGATTTCACTCCCGTCGAAGAAGCTGCCTGGGTAGGTTTTCCCGAGCCCTTGCATTGGGGCATATCGTTCCATCCTGCTGCAATTGCCACCATCGCTCTACTGGGCCTGTGCGGTATTGCCGAATTGCTTGGCGACACCACCGCAATGACCAACCTGGTCGCAAATCGACAGCCCTCCAAGCGCGAGACCCGCGGCGTTATCTTCACCCAGGGCATCACGAGTGCACTTTCAGCTCTGTTCAACGGCGGACCCACCATCTCTGCCAGCGCAGACGTAGGGTTGCTGAGCGTTACCCATGTCTATAGCCGCTTTGTGGTTGCAACGGCAGGCGTCATCATGATCTTTGCCGGCATGTGCCCCAAGGTTGCCGCCCTGGTATCGGTTATTCCCACGCCCGTATTCGGCGGCGCTGTGCTTATGATGTTCGGCGTTATCTTGGTAAGCGGCATCAAGATTATCGGCAATTGCCATCCTGACCAGCGCATGGAAAC
>JAQXTF010000049.1 GCA_029219345.1 Eggerthellales bacterium | reverse complement strand
TGAACGGCACAAGGGCGGCGTGCGTTTGACCACCGACGGCGCCAAAATTCTGCCCTACGCCAAAAGTTTGTGCGAGGAATACGACAAATTGCTGCAGGCGGTGGACGAGGTGCGCGGCCTGCAATCGGGCCTTATTCGTATTGCTACGTTTTCTAGCGGCGCCAGCCAGTGGTTGCCTAACATTATTAAAGACTTTCAAGCGGCGTACCCCAACATTGCCTATGAAATTCTGCTGGGTGACTACACGGAAATTGAGCGTTGGATTGTGGAGGGCCGCGTGGACTGCGGCTTCATTCCGCTGCCAGTGCACGAATCGCTGGAGACGGTGCTGTTGGAGCGCGACCAGATGATGGCGGTTCTGCCGGTGGACCATCCGCTGGCGGGGGAGCGGGCGTTTCCTCTGGAGGAGCTGGAAGACGAGCCCTTCATGATTTTGGAGAAGGGCGCTGGTGCCGAGGTGGACGCTATTTTGCGCGGTCGTGGCGTGAAGCCCCGCGTGAACTTCACCACCTGGGACGACTACGCCATTATGGCCATGGTGGAGAAGGGCCTGGGCATTAGCATACTTACCGAGATGATCATGCGCCGTTGCCCCTACAACGTGGTGGCGCTGCCTCTGGATAAGCCGGTGTATCGCGATATTGCCCTGGCCTTCCGTGGCAAGGACCGCTCGTCTTTGGCCTTGCAGCGATTCATCGAGTACCTCCCGCACCGCTAATGTGACAAATTAGCCCGGGCCTATTTGTCACATTCAGGTAACGACTGGTGAACGATTTCGCACTAGTGGGGTGCAAGCGGGTATAGTGGTTTCAACGGGCGAAAGAGCCGCAAACTTTGATGAAGGGAGGCCCTCATGGCTGATAAGGACGATATCTTGAAGGCTGCCCAGGGCATTTTGGGCGGAGCACAGAAGGTTGCAGCCGCTGTGGCTGACAAAGTTGAGAATGTTGCTGAATCGGTGGTTGGCAAGGACCTGGACAAAGACGGTTCCATTGGCACACCTGAAACCGAAAAGCTGGTTGCCGATGTGAAGAATGCTGCTGGCGTCGTGGCGGATAAAGCCCAGGTCGCAGCTGGTTTTATGGCCGAGAAAGCTACCGAGGCCGCTGGTGTTGTAGCCGAAAAGGCTCCCGTAGCTGCCGCTGCTGCCGTGGCCGCTGGCAAGGATCTTGCAGGCAAAGCCGGTGCCGCCATTCAGGGCGCGCTGAAGAAGGACGAAGTGGTTGAGGCTGAAAACGTGGAAGTGGTTGCCGAGGGAGCTCCCGCCAACGTGGCTGCCGACGTTGCCGCTGTTGCAGCTGCCGTGGCCGCTGCTGCCGATGAAGCCGCTGAAGTGGTGGAAGAAGCCGCCTCCGAAGAGTAAGGCTTCGCGCATAGTGAACTCTTGGGGCGTGCCTGATGGCGCGCCCTTTTTTATGGCGCTCTAGCGGTAAGCCACCAGGGGCAGGTGGTCGCGCAGGAGACTCTTGGTTAATTCCACCACTTCCTCCAGAGGCGCGTCGCCGTAGTCGCCTGCCAGCCAGTCCAAGTATGAGTAGGCAATGCACACGGCAATCTGGTCGCACACAATGGCCTGCTGGCGCGGGCTCAGCTCGCCGGCGGCGCTGTGATCCACCCGCAAGAGGCGCGCGATGGTGTTCTTGAAGGCCGTTTTGAAATCGGGGCCAGTGGGGCTTTGCGCCACATGACGAAAGAAGGCGATTTCCCTATACATCAAGGTATTGAGCAGGGAAAACAGGCTGTCAACGTCAAAGTTCGGCTCTTGGGCGATGGCCTGGGAAATCTCGCGCTCCATATCGTCTACGAACTCCTGGAACACGTCGTCGATGGTCTCGTAATGGCCGTAGAAGGTCATGCGGTCAAGATCGGCCCGGCGGGTAATTTCCGAAACCGTAAGCCCCTGGTAGCCATGCTCCACTACGGCGTCCAGAAACGCGCGTTGCAGTAGTGCCTTGTTGCGGCGGAAGCGGCGGTCATTGGAGGTCTTGTACACGGTGTGCCCCTTTTTTTGTTGCGCATCAAAAATAATTAAAGTGATGAATAACTATCATAGTGCAAGTTTTTGATTATTGCGCGGAATTTTAGGCGGCTCCACAATCCAAGAAAACCTAATTTGTCAGCGAAAAAAGGAGCACGTATGAACATCATCGACAAGCTGCTGACCGGCTACCCTGCGGGGGACGTTTCCGGCCAAGACTTCGTGGACCACCTGAGCATCGGCGCACCCGGTTGGGAAGGGGCCTGGGCCGCCATCGCTCTGGCCGTGGTGTTCGGCCTGCTGGTGTACATCATCCCATTGTGGCTGGTAGAACGCGAGAAATGCGGCCCGTATCCTCTGTGGTTGCACACCTTCTACTGCGCCGCCGACTTCATGGGCATCTGGGTGTTTCTGGCCGCATGGGGCAACTACGACCACTTCTTGCTGTTTTTGCTGCTGGCCATTGGCGAGGCCATTTGGGTTGCCATGGAAATCTGGTGCCTGTATCGCGCGGTAACCTACGAACGCGAAATCAACTGGAAGCCCGGCACCGAAATGTCCGCTATGATCAGGGATATTGCCATTCAGTTGGTAGTGTTCTACGTGGGCCTGAACTTCTTGCGTTTTGAGCTGCACGATGAAACCATGTGGAAGTTCTGGATTTTCACCCAGGTGCTCATCACCATCGTGCCCGGCCTGGTCATGGAAAAGCGCGGTACCCGTTTGGGCAACAACATGGCCCTGCAGGTTGTGTTTGTGTGCGTGGCCCTGGTGTCCTTTAACCCTTGGTGCAACATGTGGCTGGCAATTGCTCCCGATTTCTTTAGCCTTGAGGCCAACCCATGGTATTATCTGATGGGCGTGGTGTGCCTGTTCTTTGCCATCCGCGGCTGCGTGATTTACAAGCGATTGCCTGAGAAACCCCAGGTGAAATAATAGTTTCTTGTTTAGGAGCGTGTATTCATAATGAAGACATACAACATCATTTTCAGCCCCACAGGCGGTACAGCCAAGGTGGCTTCAGCCCTTATGGCCAATTGGCCGGAAGGGGAGACTATCGACCTTTCCGATGCAGCTGCTAGCTTTGCGCGGCCTCTTGAGGAAGACGCTCTGGCTCTGGTGTCCATGCCCTCCTTCGGCGGACTGGCGCCCCAGCTGGCCCTTGACCGTCTGACGCGCATTCAGGCCAATGGTGCCAAGTGCGCCCTGGTGGCCGTGTACGGTAACCGCGCCTACGAGGACACCCTGATCCAGATGGTAGACGTTGCCCAGCAGGCGGGCTTTCAGGTGATTGCGGCGGTTTCCGCAGTGGCGGAGCATTCCATCGTGCGCGCTTATGCGGCGGGTCGTCCGGACGGGAAAGACCGCTCTGAGCTGGGAGAATTCGGTGCGCGCATTTTGCAGAAGGCTGAAGCGGGGGATGTTTCACCGGTGGAAGTGCCTGGCAATCGCCCCTACAAGAAGGCCGGCTCTGCCTTTGTGCCCAAGGGCAGCTCCGTCTGCGTGAGCTGCGGCTTGTGTGCTAAGAAGTGCCCTGCCGGCGCCATCGACGCCGCCCATCCTCGCGCCACCAACAAGGACGCTTGTATTGGCTGCATGCGTTGCGTTTCCGCCTGCCCCCAGCAGGCGCGCAAGCTGAACCCGCTTATGGTGAAGGTTGCCGCTACCGCACTGAAGAAGGCCTGCGCTGATCCCAAGGCAAACGAGCTGTTTATTTAGGGGCAGCAGGACGAGGTTTGCGCGAAGCAATAGCTGCTTGAATGGGGCGTGCCTGATGGTTCGCCCTTTTTACTGCGGTTGGCTTGCTGATCTTCGAACTCTCAAAATAAAAAGTATATAATTCGAGAGTAAATATGTGATATACTCTCAAAAATAATTATATATGCTATTGAGAGTTAAGCTGAGAATATGAACATAATCGACTTCACCAACTACGATCTGGGGAATATCAATTACGGCGGATCGGAGCGGAAGCTTTCTATTGTTGTCCCTGATGAAGCCGGCAATAAGTGCGACTACATGCTCAAGTTCCAAAAGAACACGCCATTCGGAAAGAGAAACAACCATCTTTCTGAGTATATTGGCTCGCATATCTTCGAAATGCTTGGCTTCGAAGCGCAGAAGACGTTTCTGGGCACGTATAAGGGCGAGAACGTTGTGGCATGTAAGAGCTTCCTTTCTTCGGGCGAGCAATTCGTGCCCTTCAACGATGTGGGTGAAAGCACGCTCGACCACGACAAGGAGCGCTACCAGTACGAGTACGAAGACATCATGCAGATGCTCTACGACAACACGAAGCTCACGCAGGTTTCCGAGGCGGTGGAGGGCTTTTGGCAGGTATTTATCGTTGACGCGCTTTTGGGCAACTTCGACCGCCATGGGGCGAACTGGGGGTTCGTTAAGAGGGATGGTCGTTACTCGCTGGCGCCCGTTTTCGACAACGGTTCCTGCTTGTTCCCTAACATGACCGATGAAGACGAAATGAAATTCGTCATGGCGTCAAAGGAAGAAACCGAGAAAAGGGTGTTTGAGTTCCCGACTTCACAGGTGAAGCTCAAGGGGAAGAAAAGCTCATATTACCAGGTCATTTCAAGCGTTGAATTTGAGCAGTGCAATCGTGGGCTTCTGGCCGTAATGGAGCGAATCGACTTTGACGCGGTGATTCGGTTTATTCGATCGATCGACTGTATAAGTGAGACGCATCGCGCGTTTTACGAGCATATGCTTGTGGCACGTTACCGTTTGATTTTGTGTGAGCCGGCAGCAAAGCTGATGGGGGCTGCAAAATGAGAACAAGAAGAACAGAGGGCGTAATCTGTCTGGATGGTCCGTGCGGACTGGTCTATCAGATTGGAACAATTGCCTATATTGTGAGCGAGGACGAGTCGTTTCGCTATGAGTTCGTCCCTAATTGGGCGGTGATTGACCTTCTGGGAGCGCCGGAATTTCAGGGTGTTCCCGGGTTTGATTTGGAAACCAGGAAGACA
>JAQXTF010000048.1 GCA_029219345.1 Eggerthellales bacterium | reverse complement strand
GGCAGACTGGCGCGTGTGGTGAGTGATGGAGTAGCTGACGAAGTTGACGTCCATTTCCTCGGCGATTTGCTCCACCACGGCAGTCTTACCCACGCCCGGAGGGCCCAGCATGATAATGGGGCGCTGCATCTTAAAGGGAATACAGTACAAACCGTGGTCGTCCTTGGCGAAATACGCCTGAATGGCGCCTTCGATCTCATTTTTTGCTTCTTTAATGTTCATGCGTTTCTCCCTTCCAAGCGTCTACGCGCCAAATTTGCTACTCGTAACCGCATGCTCGTCCAGCACTATTTGCACCGCCCATGTTGGAACAAGCTCGGGCCGGTAATCTTCGTCGTAGAAGACGAACGCGGTTTTGTATTCAGGCATCCAGTTGGGATAGTCTCCCCAACCGTCCGTGAAGTAGATCAGACCGCCCAAATTCTCGAATTCTCCCTGTTCAATGAGGGAATCCACGTACTGGAAAGCAGGCGCGAAGTCGGTTCCGCCGCCGCCATAGATCTTCATGGTGCGGCCCCACTCTTTGAGCTCATCAAGGCTGGTAATCACGTCATCGCTTTGCACCTGGGCGTCGCACTGAATGATGCGCACGTGGATTCGCTCGAAGAAGGCCTCGGTGGATTTCAATATGTCAAAAGTGGTGTCAATGAATTTGCGCACGATTTCGCCCTGAACGCTGCCCGATGTGTCAATGACAATAACAAACTCGCGGATGCGTTTTTCGTCGCGGTATTCCAGGGGCTCGATGAGCGGCAAATTGCCATAAAGGTTCAAGCCGTAGGTGTAGAAGATGTAATCGAACTCATCCTCGGAGACCTTCAGCACCTCACCCGGAATGGCGAACTGGCGCAGGAAGTCGCCGTAATCAACGCGCTCGTGAGTTGATTCCTCCAGCTCATCAATCATTGAGGTCAGACTCTTGCCACGGGCCTTTGCGTACGTTTGCAGGTTCACCGACAACGCCTTTGCCACGCGATTCCAACCGGCTTTTTCCGCTTCAAGATCAGGGCGAGCCGCCTCGCGCACACCCCAGCCGCGCTCCTTCGAGAAATGGTCATCCCGCAGAGAGCCTGCACCGTGCCCCTGGTCGCGCTCGGAAGGCGCGCTGGACGAATCCCGAGCATCATCCCCTTGGGGTTCGCTTTGACCGTCAGCCTGGGACTGACCTTGAGACTGACTTTGGCCATCAGCATGGGACTGACCTTGGGGCTGACTTTGGGGCTGGTCTTGAGAAGTGTTGCCCTGGCCATTAGATCCCTGCGAAGATTCGCCAGAGCCCTCCTGGGGTTTTTCGTCCTTCTGACCTGCGCTTTCGTTGCTGTCAGAGCCGTCGGAAGAATCCGCCGCATTGGCAGCAGAATCCCACTTGTACCACACCGTATGGTCATCCGAGTAAAACAGCTCTTCCCATGCGTGAATCCACTTGGCCCATTTGCCTGCGCACAGGGCGAAATAGATTTTCTCCGCGGTGATAACACCCTTCTGATCAGCGCATATTATATTCAGCGCGTCGCTGATGGCCGCGCCACGGCTCCCATCGCGAGGGCCGCATAGCTCGGCGACATTGCGCTCGACGGCAATATCGCACGCCAAATTCCAAAGGCGCTGGTTCACGTCTGGCGCCACATAGGGATGCACGAATACGCAATGCAAAACCGTGTGCAAAAGATCATGCTTTGGCGCTTTTTGTTCGCGTTTGAACTGGTCAAACAGGTTATCGGGGCTAAAAGCCAGAGAGTAACCGTCCGTAGAAAAAGGCGCGGGCAAAACGGCCGGAACAACCTGAAGGCGTCCAACAGCGGCAGAAAGAAAATGATTGTCGGCCAGTATAATGGCCTTGGCCAAATCAACTATCTTTCGACCTGTTCGCTCTTTCTCCGTAACGCTCAATTAAAACTGCCTTTGCCGCAAAACCTACAGTCCCATTTTATCACCTTGGGCATTCCTGAATCTCTAATTGAAGTCAATGGCAACTTTCGCTCTTGCAGATAAAGCCACTAAAGACAACGAGGAGCAGCCCGAAAGCATGGTCATCAACAGCGGCGGGAAATCACAGCTCGCAACTTCGCTATACTACAAAAGCTTGATTCACTCGTCATTCGGCCGCACGTAAAGGAACCAGAATGGGATAACCAGAAAATCGCTTCCAAACCATCGATGAGAAAATTATTGATATAGCCTGCATTCTTCGAGGTGGATTGTCATCATCCAAAATGTATTACAAATTCATCCGGTTACCTCTGACCGAGCAGAAGTCCCTACGCGGCCTCAACGAAGAAACACTTCGAAGCATCTACCACTACCAAAGCTCAATCCAACGCAACAACGCACAAGATCAGAAAACCGTCGAAGAGCATGCAGTGCCTGTGAAAATAATCGCCGACATCCTCGCCGATTATTGCTTAGCGGGCGAAGATAACGAAATCCAAGACCGCATACGTGAAGTCCTCGACCGTTTACTCTGGGTTGTATTTATTACCTATGAAGAGAACAAGAAGCTCAACCGAATCGGCCTGAAGTCTTCCATGCCCGAAGGCTGGTCATGGAAGACCGACTCCCCTTTTATCAGATACGAGCTGGCAGGCATTGAGGTCGATTGGAATATATAGCTAAAACCGCAGGGAGCTACTCCGTCTTGAGTCTTATCGCCCTGCGAATTAAGTTCCTATATTTAATCTGCTTTACGTATTTGTCCAATTCACGAACGATGGCCATTCCCTGCTCGCATCGTCGAGGGATACCCTCTTCAACAGCATGCGGGTCTTTGTTCATTAGCGCATGGATGATTTCATTGCGGTAGTCGCACCATTCATCCAACCTCGACAAAGTCGACGAAACCTCGTCGACATCAATACGTGAGCCAAACTGGCACCATAATGCACACAGATAGGCGCTTTCTTTTGGAGCTTCGGGGATAGAGGCATACCAATCCAGCATAGCTCGAACAACTTCGACTTTGGCGGAAATGTTCCTCACGCTCGTACTGCTCGCCTTTGGATTGCGCCTCCGAAGCATCGCCATTATCTCGCTTTTTGTTCGTCTAAAACCCTTGGTGTCGCACTTTTGGTTGAGCATGCCTACATGATAAAGGAAGCTTCTTAGCCTATCTTCCATCAGGGCATACTCTATGAGCATAGCCTCAAAGTAAAAGCCTTCATCAATAGCCTTTTTGTGTCTTTTCATAGCCAGACTATAGGAAAGTCCTTTTTCTTCATTATTCGCTACTGGAGCAATTTTTGGCTGCTTCTTCAACACAGCAAATTCCTATCCCTCCATAGATTCAATTTGCTAGTCCTGCCACCTGCAACAGTCTCCATCCAGACCACAGATTGGCATTGAGTTTGCTTAAACGCTCTTTGATTTCATTAGCAGCAGCATTCGTGTAAGTGATGCATAAAACCGCTTGGCCTTGCTCTAGCCAACCCTGAGCGCATAAGTTAGCAATATTCTACACGAAAAAATAGGTTTTACCGGCACCTGGGCCTGCGGATGCGCGAAAACTTTGGTGCATCTCTTCAAACGACAGGATATACGACGAATCGATTTTTTCATGCGCTTAACCTTCCAAAGCCGTACCGATCTTTGATGCAGCTACATCCAGGGTGGATTATCTAGTACCAGCCCCGATAGCCCAAAATTGACGCAGCCAAAACATGGAATTGCATCTCAATCATCTCGAAAACGAGAGCGCTTCTATTATCCGTCAAAAAGAAGCGCAATTTACAACCAAAAGGCAGAGGACGCGATTCAACATCGTCGCCAGCATCAGCAAAACGAGCCCTTCGCTCAAAAACACCCACTCACAAGCCCAAAGCGTACCTAGGCTCTAGACTCTCTATACTCCTTTAGGCGCCTGAAAAATGTCGCTTGGCTTACACCCAAGCGATTGGCGGCCTCCTGGGCATCCAAAACGCCGCGGTCATACATATCCAGGGTCTCCGCAAGCACCAGCGTGTCAATCGCCTTGCGCTTTCTGCCCGCATACGCTCCGCGCTTAACAGCAGCACGCACACCAGCACGGCGCTTTTTCTCGCGGTAAGCGTTCGACTTTTCCAGCAGCGCGCGAAGCACGGCATGCAGCGCCTTGCGAGCCTCAGGGCCCACTTCGCGACCATCAAGCTCCACCGGCAAGCCCGCGCAAAGCCGCCTCAAAATAGCTAGCTGAGCGCTATTTGCGTTCTGAGCATCCACCACAGCCGCAGGCAAATCCGCAGGCGTCTCTTCGCCAAGCTCCGCTTGTTCCGGCGCGCAAACATACAGCCCATCCCCAATATAGCGGGTGTCGGTACGAATAAGCCACTCCACCTTGTCCAGGTAATCCATACCCGCGGCGGCAAGCATCTCCCAAAGGCCTTCCCTGTTCTCCGCGGGCGCACGCTCAGCGATAAACGTGGGCGTGATATTTTCACGCACGTAAACCGTCTTCCTGGTTTCCAAGTCAAACCCAGGTACACCCTGATATTCTGGCGCTCCCAGAAGGTCAATCACCGCCCAATTAGGGACAAACTCATAGCGAAACGACTCGTCCTCGCTCACAATATAGGCAATTGTTCCAATCTGATAGACCAGCCCGCACGGACCATCCAGGCAGATTACGCCCTCTGTTCTTCTTGTTCTCATATTGCAGCCCCCATCAGCTTTGCCGCCGGCTCACACAAGATCAAACGGTAACGTGCCGCAAGCATATGCTCGTAAAACGCGCGATGCGTCTCACTTATGCAGTCGATTGATCGAATAAACCGAATCACCGCGTC
>JAQXTF010000047.1 GCA_029219345.1 Eggerthellales bacterium | reverse complement strand
AATGCCTAAGCGCAAAGACATCAAGACTATCCTGGTCATTGGCTCTGGCCCCATTGTGATTGGCCAGGCCTGCGAATTCGACTACTCCGGCGTTCAGGCCTGCAAGGTGCTGAAGGAAGACGGTTACCGCGTGGTTCTGGTGAACAGCAACCCCGCCACCATTATGACCGACCCCGGCCTGGCAGACCGCACCTATGTGGAGCCCATCACTCCCGAGTTCGTGGAGAAGGTCATTGCCAAGGAGCGCCCCGACGCCCTGCTGCCCACCCTGGGCGGTCAGACGGCTCTGAATACCGCCGTTGACCTGGCCCATACGGGCGTTCTGGAAAAGTACGGCGTGGAAATGATCGGCTGCGACCTGGATGCCATCGAGCGCGGCGAAGATCGCCAGCTGTTCGAGCAGTGCATGGCCGAGCTAGGCATTGAAACCGCTCGCGGCGAGTACGCCCACAGCCTGGAAGAGGCCCTAGAAGTCGTGAATGACCTGGGCTTTCCCGTGGTCATTCGTCCCAGCTTCACCCTGGGCGGCGCCGGTGGCGGCATCGCCCACGACATGGACGAATTCCGTCTGATTGTCAGCCAGGGCCTGGAGCTTTCCCCCACCACCGAGGTGCTGCTGGAAGAGAGCATCGAGGGCTGGAAAGAGTACGAGATGGAGGTCATGCGCGACCGCGCCGGCAACGGCATCATCATCTGCTCCATTGAGAACTTCGACGCCATGGGCGTGCACACGGGCGACTCCATCACCGTTGCCCCTGCTCAGACCCTGAGCGACGTGGAATATCAGCGCATGCGCGTGGCTTCCCTGGCCATTCTGGAGAAGGTTGGCGTAGAAACCGGCGGCTCCAACGTGCAGTTCGCCGTGAACCAGTACACCGGCCGCATGATCGCCACTGAAATGAACCCCCGCGTGAGCCGCTCCTCCGCACTGGCCTCCAAGGCCACGGGCTTCCCCATCGCCAAGGCCGCCGCGCGTCTGGCCGTGGGCTACACCCTGGATGAGATTATCAACGACATCACCGGGGCCACCCCCGCCTGCTTCGAGCCTTCCATTGACTACTGCGTGGTGAAGGTGCCCCGCTTCGCCTTTGAGAAGTTCCAGGGCTCCGACGACACCCTGACCACCCGCATGAAGGCCGTGGGCGAAGTCATGGCCATTGGCCGCACCTTCGAGGAGAGCCTGGGCAAGGCCCTGCGCAGCCTGGAGAACGGCCGCATGGGCCTGGGCTGCGACGGCAAGGGCGGCAAGGCCGAAGAGGCCTTGAACGAGCAGGAGCTGGAGGCTCTGCTGGTGCGCCCCACCGCTGACCGCATTTTCTACCTGGGCGAAGCCCTGCGCCGCGGCTGGTCCGTTGAGCGCGTGTACGAACTCACCAAGATTGACCCCTGGTTCCTGAACCGCATGGCCGACATCTGCGCCGTTGAGGTGGCTTTGGACCAGATGAAGCTGGAAGACATGGACGCGGAAAGCTTCCGCGTAGCCAAGCGTTACGGCCTGTCAGACGTGCAGATTGCCCACCTGACCAAGAGCGATGAGAAAACCGTGCGCGCTGTGCGCAAGATTTTGGGCGTGCGCCCCGTGTTCAAGACCGTTGACACCTGCGCCGCCGAATTCTGCAGCACCACCGCCTACCACTACAAGACCTACGACGCTGACGAGACCGAGGTTGCCCCCAAGACCCGCAAGCGCATCATGATTCTGGGCGCTGGCCCCAACCGCATTGGCCAGGGCATTGAGTTCGACTACTGCTGCGTGCATGCCTCTTACGCACTGGCAGAAGCCGGCTACGAGACCATCATGGTGAACTGCAACCCCGAAACCGTGTCCACCGACTATGACACGTCCGACAAGCTGTACTTTGAGCCTCTGACCTACGAAGATGTTATGGACATCGTTGAGGCCGAAGATCCCGATGGCGTCATTGTGACCCTGGGCGGCCAGACCCCGCTGAAACTTGCTCGCCCCTTGGCCGATGCCGGCGTGCCCATTATTGGCACCTCACCTGCGGCAATCGAGCTGGCTGAAGACCGCGATCTGTTCTCCAACGTCATGGACGAGCTGAACATTACCTACCCCGCCGCCGGCGACGCCACCACCTTCGAGGAGGCCTGCAAGGTTGCCGAGCGCCTGGGCTTCCCCCTGCTGGTACGCCCCAGCTTCGTTCTGGGCGGCCGCGGCATGGGCATTGTGTACAACCGCGACCAGCTGCGCACCTACATGGCCGAGGCCACCAAGATTTCCCCCGACTACCCCGTTTACCTGGACCGCTTCCTGGAAGACGCCGTAGAGCTTGACCTGGACTGCCTGTGCGATGGCACCGATGTGTACGTGGGCGGCATTCTGGAGCACATTGAGATGGCCGGCATCCACTCCGGCGACTCCGCTTGCTGCATTCCGCCCTTCACCCTGAGCGCCAGCATCCAAGCTCAGCTGCGTGACATCGCACGCCGCCTGGCCTTGCGCCTGGGCGTGTGCGGCCTGCTGAACATCCAGTTTGCCATCAAGGACCAGATCATCTACGTCATTGAGGCCAACCCCCGCGCATCCCGCACCGTGCCCTTTGTTTCCAAGGCCACGGGCGTACCTTTGGCAAAGATCGCATCGCGCCTGATGGCAGGCGAAAAGCTGGCCGACCTGAACATGCCCGCCGACGACCGCGACTACGATCACTTCAGCGCCAAGGAAGCCGTTATGCCCTTTGGCCGCTTCCCCGGCGCCGACGCCGTGCTTGGCCCCGAGATGAAGTCCACCGGCGAGGTCATGGGCATTGCCCGCAACTTCCCCGCCGCCTACCTGAAGACCCAGCTGGCCGTAGGCTACGAGCAGCCCAAGGGCGGCACCGCCTTCATTTCCGTGTGCGACAACGACAAGCGCGCCATTGGCAGCATCGCCCACGACGTGGCCCGCCAGGGTTTCAAGCTGTGCGCCACCTCGGGCACCGCTCGCACCCTGCGCGCCATTGGCCTGGAGTGCGAGGAAGTGTGCCGCGTCAGCGACCGTGGCGACAGCCGCCGCAACGTCATCGACCTAATCAATGAGGGCGTGATCAACTTGATCATCAACACGCCTTCCGGCGATGAAACCCAATCTGACGGCTTCGTCCTGCGCACCGCCGCCGTTCAGCACGGCCTGACGTACGTGACCACCCTGGCTGCCGCTCAGGCTATGACAGTGGGCATGGAGGTGGCCGCTGACCAGGGCCTTGATATTGTGGCTTTGCAAGATTTGCCGCAGTGGGTGGGATAGCCTGCGGAAGGGGATGCGTTTTCGCATCGCCCTCCGCAACCGCACAAATGGGAAAATCGAACAACGGAATATCAAGGCCCTGAGTCGCTCTGGTGCGTAAAATAGACCTGTACTATTTTTGTAGTTGAAAGGTTTTCCTATGAAGAAGTTTCTCTCCGTTTTCGCTGTTTCCGCAGCCCTCGTTCTTTCCCTGGGCGCCCTGGTAGGCTGCTCCAGCAGCAGCTCTTCCGCTTCTGGATCCAGCTCTGCAGCAACAGATATGTCTAACCCCATGAAGCAAGTGAGCACCATGCCCGAGCTGGCTCAGGAAACGGGCGTCTATCTGACCGCCGATCCCGTCTGGTCCAGCCAAAAGTTCTTCGTCTACGAAATTGATGGCGTCAAGATGGCAGAGGTTCAGTTCATCGTTTCCGACTATCAAGGCTCCCTGCGCGCCATGAAGTCCGACAGCGAAAAAACCGACATCAGCGGCATTTTCGGCGAAGTTGATTACGCCGACATTATTCAAGACAACCTGGACTCCGTTGAAGGCGGCCGCATTTTCGCAAAGGTCATGAAAGACTTAAGGACCGTTGTTGCCACCTGGTACAACACCGATAATGGCGTCACTTACTCCGTTTCGCTGGTTGCTCCCATCGATCGCACCATAGAAACCCTGCTGAAGGATTTGACAAGCGTGCTTGAGGGAGTTGTAGATTAGCAAGTCTCTTGCACCTGAACAATCAAGGGGGATGGAAAAGTTTCATCCCCCTTTTCGTTTGCCTTTAGCGCTGGGCCAGCTTGTCCAGGCGCACGTTGCGGTAGTACAACGCAATGTCAATGAGAACCATGAGCGTATTGATTACGTAGAAGACAACCACGTAGCTTAGGTGGTCGTCCACCAGCTTAGCGGCAATGCCAAAAAAGTAGCCCAACAGCACGCAAAACTCAAAGGCAACGCTTCTGCCCTTGGCCGTACGCGCTCGCAGCGACTTAGCAATGTTCACCGGCCACGCCACCGCGAAGCACAGCAGAAAACAGGTTTCGAAGATTTCAGAGAGAGTGATACCCGCCAAGGTAATCATGAAGCATCGCTTCCTTTCAATTTTTGGCCCTGGGCAGAATAGCACACCCCGCCAGCTAGTTTTGCCGCGCCGCTGGTAACGTGACGTTTTCGTGCTATTGTTTACACCATGGACACATTGTGCACACAGATGGAACTGCTGGCCCCCGCAGGCGGTCCTGAGCAGTTGGATTACGCCATTCGCTATGGTGCCGATGCGGTGTATCTTGCAGCCGACAAGTTCGGCATGCGCGCCAAGGCCACCAACTTCACCTTCGAGCAGCTGAAAAGCGCTGTGCAGCGCGCCCATGCAGCGGGTACAAAAGTGCATCTGACCTGCAATATTGCCTTCCATCAGCACCAGCTGGCAGAACTGCCCGCCTTCCTGGAGCAAGCGGAAGACGTAGGCGTTGATGCACTGATTATCGGCGATCTGGGCGCCTTTTCCCTGGCCCGCAAATACGCTCCCCGCACCGAGATTCACGTGAGTACTCAGGCAAGCGTCTGCAACTCCGAAGCCGCCAAGATGTGGCATAGCTTGGGCGCCAAGCGCATTGTTGCCGCCCGCGAGATGTCCCTGGCAGACCTGGCCCGCATGCGTCAGGAAATGCCCTCTGACCTGGAGCTGGAAGCTTTTGTCCACGGTGCCATGTGCATGGCCTATTCCGGTCGGTGCCTGGTGAGCGACTTCATGACCCGCGATCGCAGCGGCATCCACGGCAACTGCGCCCAAAGCTGTCGCTGGGAGTTCAACATCACCGAGCCCCGCCGCAAAGACCTGTATTTCCCCGTGAAAGAAGATGAAAACGGCTCCTACCTGCTAAACGCTGAGGACCTGTGCATGCTGGAGCACCTGACCGACCTGCGGGAAGCGGGCATTGACTCCATCAAAATTGAGGGCCGCAACAAGAAGGCCTACTACGTGGCCTGCGTGGTGAACGCCTACCGCCAGGTGCTGGACGGCGCCCGCCCCGAAGCGTTTCTGCGCGAGCTGGATTGCGTGAGCCACCGTCCCTACTCCACCGGTTTCTACTACGGCATGGCCCACCAGACCTCTGAGCAGCTCACGTACCTGCGCAACACCGACTGGGCGGGCCAGATTATCAGCTGCCAGCCGCTTTCAGACGGCCGCTACCAGGTGGAATTCCGCTGCCGCAGTAAGTTTGCGCTGGCAGGCGAATTCGAACTCCTGAGGCCCCACAACCCCGTACAGCCCCTGCAGATGAGCGATTTGCTGCACATTCCCGACAGCCGCTACGACATTCCGCAGCCCCGCACCCCCGAAGATTGGGAGCCCGCGCATCGGGAACCCTACGCTGTGGACGAGGCCAACCACCCTGGCGAGCGCTACTTCGCCGTCATCAGCGAGCCGGCAGAGCCTTTCGACATCATCCGCGTGCTGCGTTAGGTCGCCTGGCGGTCAACCTGCCAGCGCAGATACAACGCAAGGGCGGCATACGCGCCACAAAAGTCATGGGCAGCATCGTCTGAAGGCTTGCTGTGGTATAAAAAGCCAGGTCAAAGAGCAGATTAAACCCCATGACGCCCACCAAGGTGAAAATAACACCCAGCAGCTCCGGCGCGGCACCTATCACCACAAGAAAATGCTCAGAACGCGAAACAGCGTGCGCATGGCCTACCCCCTTTCCAAACTGGCCGCATCAGTGGTGAAGATCCAACTGATATAGGTGGGCAGGTAATCCATTGCAGCGTGGAGGCAACCTCCATTACCGGGGCGCTGGCGGAAAACGTGACAGAATTGCCCCGGGCGCTTTTGTCATATTGCGGGTATGAGCTGAGGCGTTACTCCAGGTAGGCGCCGGTTTGGCGGTTCCACAGCTGAGCGTATTCCCCACCTGCGGCAATAAGGGTGGCATGATGCCCGTCTTCCACAACGCGGCCCTTTTCCAGCACCACGATGCGGTCCAAGCTTGCCACCGTGCTCAGACGATGAGCCACCACAATGCAGGTGCGGCCTTTCATGAGGGTCTTCAGAGCGTCTTGTACCAAAGCCTCGCTCTCGGAGTCAAGAGCACTGGTGGCCTCATCCAGCACTAGAATGGGACAATCGGCCAGCAAGGCACGGGCAATGGCGATGCGCTGGCGCTGGCCGCCGGAAAGTTTCACGCCACGCTCGCCCACCTCGGTATCGAAGCCCTGAGGCAGCGCCTCAATGAATTCCAAAGCATTGGCCTGACGCGCGGCTTCGCGAATTTGCTCGAGCGTGGCATCGGGGCGGCCATAAGCGATGTTTTCCGCCACGCTGCGATGAAACAGCAGCGCCTCCTGGGGCACATAGGCAACCTGGCGGCGCAAGCTTTGCTGCTGGCAGCGGGCCACATCCTGGCCATCCACCAGAATCTCGCCCTGCTGAATGTCGGACAAGCGCAGCAAGAGCTTGGTAAGGGTGGTCTTTCCGCTGCCGCTCTTTCCCACCAAGCCAACACGCTCACCTGGGGCAATGTGCAAGTTGAAGTCGTCGAACACCATGGTTTCCACGCCACCATCGGTATACGAGAAACCCACGTGGGAAAAGTCGATGGCGCCCTCCCGCACGGTCAGGGGGAAAGCGTCGGGGTCGTCAGCCACCAGGCGCGGCTCATCCAGCACGGCAGTCATGCCGCTGGCATCGCCGAAGGCGCGGTTGAAGCGCTGCAAACCGTTGTTGATGAAGTTGAACTGGTTGGTGATGTTGTAGGTGTAGGTGAACATGAGCACCAGGGTTCCTGGGGTAATACCGAACCAGGCGTTACCACCGGCCATGAACACGGCAACCACGGCCATGATGACCACCGTAATGCATGCGGTGATGATGCCGCGGGTGAGGCTTGCCCACATGCGCTTGGAGTCGCGGGCCACCACTTCCCTGTTAGCGGCATCGAACAGGCCGCGCTCGTAGTCTTCGCGGCCGTAGGTCTTCACGGCCAAGATGTTGGCAACGCTGTCGGACAGTTCGCCGGACAGATGGTTTTGGGCGCCGGCCGCCTGCTCGTTCAGCTTCAGAATGCGCTTGTACAGGTAGTAGCTCACCGACGCATAGATGATCAGCAGAACAATGAGGATGGCCATATAGATGGGCACGCGGGGCACCAGCACGATGCAAGTGGACACAATGGAGGTGAACACCGCCACAAAAGGCCAGTTCAGGTTCTCGATCATCTGGTTGTAGGCGCTCATGAACTTGCTGGTCTGGCTCACCAGGGTGCCACCGTAGCGGTTGGAATGGAAGCTCACCGACTGCTGGCACAGAGTGTCAAAACACAGTGTTGCCAGGTCATAGGATACGGCGATCTCCAGCTTGTACAGCATGTAGTCTTGCAGCTTGCTGGCCGCCTGGCCCACCACGTTTACCAGCAGCAGCGCCAGCACGTAGGGCCCAAACACCAGAAACACGTCTTGAGCCGAAACGGTGCCCTCGCCCACGCGGTCCACCATGAGGCTCATGACAAAGGGGTTCGCGTAAGAGAGCAATGCGATGTAGGTGAAAGTGGACACCATGAGGCCAATGAAAAAGCCCAGGTGGCGGCGGGTTGCCCACCAGTAATAATGCAACGTGCGCTTGGTCATGGACATTTAGTATTCCGCCTCAATCTCAAGAGCGCGGGCGTTCAAGAAGCGGTTGCAAGGTACCCAAATGCCGTGCTTTTCGGCCAAGCGGATGATCTCGCCAGAGAACTCGTCCACCTCGCTCTTGTTTCCGTTGATGCGGTCTTGCGCCATGGAGGGGCGGCTCTTGGGGTCAAGCGCCAGCGCCACCTTGATGTAATCGTTCATGTCGCCCTCGGTCAGGGGCACCCCTTCCGCGTTGCCCACAGCGATGACCTCGCGCATGGCGCCGATGTAGGTGCGAAACATCTCGCTGGTTTGGTCAGCGAAGAGCTGCTCGTAGCACACGTTGTATACCATGCAGGTTTGGTTCAGGCCCACGTTGGCAATGAACTTGCGCCACAGGTCAAGGCGCACGTCTTCAGACACCTCGTGGGGGATGCCAGCTTGAGTCAAAAGCTTATCTGCCCTGGTCAAAGCCGCAGGAGGCGTAGAGGCATCAGCCAAGCCCAGCTTCAGCGCGCCAGCGTTGGTGTACTCCAGCGCCGTGCCGAAACGAGCAGCGTCCATGCCGTAGGACACGCAGCCCACCACGCGGTCCCAGCCGAAGACGGCGGCACATTTCTGCTCGCTGGTAATACCGTTGAGCAGGGGGATCACGATGGTCTCGGGATCCGCCAGGGGCTCAGCCATAGCCAGTGCATCAGCCAACCCAGTAGCCTTCACGGCAAAAAGCAGCAGGTCAAAGGGGCCATCCGCCAGCGCCTCAGAAGCGCGCACGTCGCGCAGCTGCACCACTTCCCCGTTCACCGTGTACACGTCGCTGGCGTGGCGCTCGTAGCGGGCGTCGTCCATGATAAAGCACACCGATTGCGAGCCCAGGCGTTCCTGAGCCATGGGCGCATACAGCAAACCCAGCGCGCCTTTTCCAACGAAGCCGATTCTCATATCTCATTCACCCATCTAATTTAGAGGTTAGTTTTGTAAAATGCGGCCACAACATCTGCGGCAGCCGGAAAAATTAATTCTACGCCACTATTTCAAAAAGCGCTGGATAAGGGCGGCAACCGCACGCGTATCCAACGGCACCGACGCCGATTCCTGGGTCACCAACAGCTTATCGCCGGGCAAATAACCGGCCTGTGCATACTGGTTCAACTTTTGTAGAGCCGCCTCGCAGTACCCGGCGTCATCCATCGCGCCAAGGTGCTCCCACACGTACTCAGCGCGGGTACGCTTATTCAGCACCGTGAAATCAGGATACACCGGACTGTATCCCCCAATGTATAATGCCTGTTCATAGCGGTAGGGCACGCCTGCATCGTCCAACATGTTCGCAATAATGACTTCCGATTTGGATCGCACCTGCTGTCCTTGATGCGTAAACAAACCGCCCGCACCAAAGGAGTGCCCATTTTTCACATATTCCTGCTGAAGCCATTGCCGAGCGTACTCCTCATCAGAAAGAACATATGGCGTGACGTAGTTTTTGCGATTATCAGGCATTTCTTCATAGACTTTTGCCAGGGGATCACGCTGCCCCTCAGCCTCGTCTTTGACAACCTTCAGCAAAAACTTCTCTAGACGAGCCTTTTCTTTAGTCGCAGCCTTCATGAGCAAAAGTTCATACTCTTTTTGCTGGAGGGCCTTTATGACATCATCGTTCCCTTTTCCCAGGTAGATGCCTTTTTTATCATTGGGGTTCTTGCGCCAATAATAGCGAGTGACCCCACGCTGGTTCTCAACCAGCAATCGCCCCTGAGGAGCGCGGTCCAAACCCGCCTGAGCCCACTCTATTGCCGCATCCATCTGCTCAATCCGGGAGACAATCTTCTCTCGCATCAAATCACCCTACCCAAATATATTTTTCGGAGATTTTTGAATTTTTGCTGCCAAATCTCCGAAAATTGATAGCTTCGGAAGAGCGTTTTCGGAGATTTTCATATTTTTATAACGATATCTCCGACAATTATCAACAAAAACGGCCATCTGTAGCCATTCCGTAACATCCTTGTCCCAATAATTTGAAGATTAAAACTCAGATTGTCGGAGAAACTGAGGTGTTTTTGTCAGAATCTCCGAAAAGCATCCTGATACTCTCTAGTTTTTCGGAGATTTTGACTAATTATTAGCAGAATCTCCGAAAATGACCATTAAGACAACAGCAAAAGGCCCCGCGAAAGCGGGGCCTTGCTGCAATTTCATTAATCCCAGGGATCGCGCTCAAAAAGTGGCGTGGTTGCCACGCGGTCGGAATAGGGATCATAGCCGTCGTCATCTTCACTTTCAGCGCGGATGAACTGCTTGTTAATGCCTTCGGTCTCGTCAGCCTTGAAGGTGGTGTCATCTTTTTCGTCAAACGCCATAGTGCGTCCTTTCTCTCGAGGATGCAGCCATTATAAAGCAACAGAAAGAAAAGAGACTGAACGTGCAATGCTTACAGCATGGACAGGTAGCGCTCGCCGGTATCGGGCAGGATGACCACAATGTTCTTGCCATCAAATTCGGGGCGCTCAGCTAATTTTGCACCAGCTGCGGCTGCTGCACCTGCGGAAATGCCCACGAAAATACCCTGTTCACGGGAAAGTTTCTTCTGGTATTCGAAGGCTTCTTCGGTGGACACGTGGATAATCTCGTCGTAGATGCCCTGGTCGAGCACGTCGGGGATAAAGCCCGCCATAATACCTTGAATCTTATGGACGCCATTTGGGCCGCCCTCCAACACGCGGGACTCTTCAGGCTCCACTGCGAAGACCTTCACATTGGAATTCTGCTCTTTCAGATAGCGGCCCGCGCCAGTCAAGGTGCCGCCAGTGCCCACGCCAGCCACGAAAGCGGCAATGTCGCCCTCGACATCTGCCCAGATCTCGGGGCCGGTGGTCTGGTAATGGATGCGAGGGTTTGCCTCGTTGGTGAACTGGCTGGGAGCAAAGCTGTTGGGGGTTTCGGCCAGCAGCTTGGCCGCTTCGGCGTTTGCCACAGGCACGCCGCCGTCCACCACGCGCAGCTCAGCGCCATAGGCCTCGATGAGGCGGCGGCGCTCAACGCTCATAGTGTTGGGTAGGAAAATAATGACCTTCAGGCCATAGGCTGCGCCGATCATGGCCAGGCCAATGCCGGTATTGCCAGAGGTACTCTCGATAATCACCGTATCCTTGTTGATCTTGCCGGTGGCAATGCCGTCGTCGACGATGGCCTTAGCAATGCGATCTTTCACGGATCCGCCGGGGTTTGTGTACTCCAACTTGCCGTATACGTTTGCCTTGTCGCTAACGTTTAACCTGATGAGAGGCGTATTTCCAATAAGTTCATCAATCCTGTTCAATGCCTTAACTGCCATGACGGCTCCTTTCTTTGGGAGGAGTTACGTGATCTCCTTTCCCGCTTCTGTGTTTTGTGCTTTATATCATAGTATTTTAGTATGATATAAACAATAAAAAGATGTTCCGAATTTCCGTAAACGGCTAAAGGGCCGGCCAACGGGAGTGCAATGAGCTAAATCAATAGCACACAAGGAGATTTCATGGCAGCGCCCGCTCACGGTCACGCGAAATCCCTCACCAAGGAAGAGAAGGCTAACGCCCCTAAAGTTACAAAGGAGCTGTTGGGGCGCATTTTTGGCTACCTGAAGCCCTACTGGCTGCAACTGCTGTTCGTGTTCGTGGCCATTTTGGCCGCCGCGGTTGTGGGCCTCTTCCCCAGCATCATCACCGGCAAAATTGTGGACGAAGCCCTGGTGGGCATGGCGGTGCTGCCCCTGCTCATCATCCCCGCCCGCAGCGTGGGCGGCAAGCGCCTGGCCCTGTTGCAAGAGCCCCAGGGCGAAAGCGTCTTCCAAAACGGCAGGGTCGAAATCGGAAAAGCCCTGCGACAGGTTGATGGCGTCGTATTGTGCAGAAATGCGCGTCATACGACGGATAACGGAGTCGGTGAAATGGGCGGTGCGCTCAAATAGCGACTGTATGATTTGGGGCCTTTCTGGCTAGAACTGGAAGATGGAGATAAACTTCTGAGCTGCGGAAATGCCCTCACGGAAGGCAAAAACCATCGTATCCCAAACACCCGGCCAGCTAATGGTGCCGTTAAAGGTAAGCACCACCAGGACAACCACCACGATAATCCACAGGGGAACCATGACCTTGGGCAGCGCCTTGGTAAACGCCAGCGCCCAGCCAATGAGCGTAAACAGCAGCCACAAGATAAGCAGGATCATAATCAGGCCAATGATGCCCAGCGAAATGGTTGCGAACATGCCAAACCTCCATAGAACCATAGGGCGGTGCCCCAGCATTTTTCTTGCTTACCAGTCTACCATTGTTTGCCTCCGCGGGAAAATGCGACAAAATGCCCTGAGCGCTTTTGCCACAGGGGAAGCGCAGCGGCGCTACAGGTGCAGGGTAGCACGGCTGCCAGCAGGAGTGCTTTCCACCACAATCTGGCGCTCGATAGACTCTTTTAGCTGGTCAACATGGGAAATCACGCCAATGAGGCGGTTGTCGGAAGCCAGCTTGTCCAGCACCTCCAGGGCCGTTTGAACCTTTTCCTCATCTAACGATCCGAAGCCTTCATCAATGAACATGGCGTCAATGGACACACCGCCCGCAGCCTGGGCTTGGATAACGTCAGAAAAGCCCAGGGCCAGCGATAGCGAGGCCAAGAAGGTTTCGCCGCCGGAAAGGCTCTTCACGTCGCGTTCCTTGCCCGTATCGCGATCGAACACCAGCATCTCCAGGCCCGCCTGGCTGCGCTTGTTGGAAGCGTCCTCGCGGTGGCGCAAGGTGTAACGGCCGTTAGAAAGCACCTGCAGGCGCTGATTGGCAGCCTCTAGCACCATCTCAAAGTACACGCCCTGTACGTAGGTCTCAAAATCCACCTTGCCGTGGAGGCCGGGCTTGCGGCCCGTTGCATAGTCGCATAAGTTGCTGACCAGGTTAAACTCCGCCTCATAACCTCCGCGAGCCTGTCGCAAGCGATCGATGTTCTGCACCGCCAGCTCAGCCTGGGAAATCATGGCCTGAATCTTACCAATGTAGTCATTATGGTTGGCTACGCTTTGTTCAATAGCGGCATATTCCTGCTGCAATGCGTCCAAATCTTCCAGAGTCTGGCCTTCCAGAGTAGCCTGGGCCTGCTGGATAACGCCCTGCTGGCGCAACACCGCCTCTTTGGCCTGCTCCAGCTTCTGATGCACCTGGGCAGCGGCGGCTTCAGCGTCGGTCAGCTTCTTCTGCTTGGCCGAAAGCTCTGCCTGAGCGGCCGCCTTGCCGGCAAAGGGCAGGTCAAAAGTCTCCAAGCGCGCCCGGGCCGCAGCGGCCGCAGCAGTCAAGGTCACCTTCTGAGCCTCCAGCTGCTTCACGGCAGCATCAGCAGCAACGCGCTTCTGGGCATTCGCGTCCAGGGCCGTTCGCAGCGCTTCCTTGCGGGCCTTCTGGGACTCAACCTGCTGTTTGCGCACATCCAGACTGTGCTTTTCCTCCCCCATCTGGCCCTTCACGTTAGCCAAAGCATCAGGAATGTCCTCAAAAGCTTCCACAGCAGCGCAGGCCTGGGCGCTCACCAGGGCAGTAGCGCAGGCGCTCTCTGCAGCAGCACGGGCCCCATGGGCGGCTTCAGCGGCCTCACGAGCCTTCTGAGACGCGGCATCAGCTACTGCCGCAAGCTCGTCCACCTGCTCGGCGGAGGGCGCGCCAGGAGCCTTCTGAGCAGGTGCGGGATGTTCGCAGGAACCGCACACAGGGCAAGGCTCCCCCGCCGTCAGGCCCGCGGCCAGCACCCCGGCAATCTCGCTATTGTAGGCGCGCTGAGCGTCCTGAAAAGCAGCCGTGGCCTGGTCAGATGCCAGCTGAGCGGCCTCATAAGCGGCCAAGGCCTTCTGGGCAGCAGCGTTCTTCTTCGCAGCATCCTTGTGGCGCGTTTCCGCATCGGCCACCTGCTTTTGGCGCTCAACCAGGGACCTCTCCTCAGCCTCAATGACCGCCAGGTCGGCCTCCACGTTGGGAAGACCCTCCAACTCGGCGCTGTCAGCCTCGATGGCCTGGGCCACCTTTGCTGCAGCCACCTGCTGATCGGCCAGATTCTTTTCACATTTCTGCAGCTCAGCGCTGTGCTTACGGGCTTCAGCGCCGGCAGCCTCCAGCTCATCATAAGCAGGCAGGCTCTTCTCCAGAGCGCCAATTTCCACCTTCAAGGCATCACGCACAGGCGCCTGGGCATCGGCCTGCTGGACCGCCTGCTGCAGCTGTTCGTAAGCAGCCGCATTCTTTTCCAGCCACTCCTGAGCACGCGCCTGAGCCGCAGCAGCGTCCGCCAGAGGTTTCTGCTGGCCAATGCGGCGGTCCAGCTCCTTTTGCTGCTCTTGTGCCTGCTCCAGCTGCTGCTGACCCACACTCTTGTGGGCGATTTCTTCCTCAATGACGTCCAGCAGCATCTGTCGGTACTCGGCGCTCTTGTACACGCGATTCTTGTCGGCCTTCAGGTTCTGCCACACGCCAAAGAACTGGCTGTCTTTGTGCACCTGCACGCCATCCAGCACGCTTTGCAGCTCGGTACCAGAGTATTCCAGCTTATGCTTTAGGTCGCTTTCGCGAGCTACCAACGCATTTTGCACGCTCTGGTACACGCCCGTGCCAAAAACCTTGCGGAAAATAGCGCGGCGCTCCTCGGTTTTTGCGTGCAGCACCTGGGAAAACTCGCCCTGGGCAATCATGACAATGCGACCGAACTGGTCGGCATCAATGCCCAGCAGCTCCTTCACGTAGTCGGTCACCGCGCCGCTCTTGCTGGCTAGCGCCTCCCCCGTTGCCAGGTTCTGCAGCCACATGCCCTCGGTAGCCTCCACCAGGGTTTCGCGGTTTTTCTGCTTGCCGCGACATTTGTAGCCCTTGGGGGCGCGATGCACGCGGTAGCGAACGCCCTGGTGTTCAAAGTCCAGCTCAACATAGGTAATACGGTCATCGGGGGCAAAGCCGCTGCGCACGCTCTTGCTTTCGCGGGTAGAGCCGCTCATTTCACCGTACAGGGCATACTTGATAGCATCGAATAGAGTGGTCTTACCTGATCCCGTGGGTCCCGTGAGCAGAAACAAGCCGTGATCAAGCTTCTCAAAATCAATAACGCACTTATCGGCATAGGCGCCAAAAGCGCACAGCTCAAGACGAAGCGGCTTCATTACTGCACCCCTTCCTGGTCACGGGTGATATCTTGCACCAGGGCACGCTGTTCATCGGTGAGCTCTTCGCCCGATTGCTGCAGGAAAAAGTCGCTGAACAGCTCAAAGCAAGTTTTGGTTTTCATGTCGGAAAGCGTCATTATACCTGTTGAAGCCGCTGTTTCTGCTTCTGCCCAACTAAGCAGCAGCAGGTTGGGATATACCGCCTTCACGCGATTGAAAGCATCAAAGGCACTGCGGTCGGTCAGGGTCACGTGCATATAATCGCCGTGGTCGCCCGTGTCGGCGCCGGCCTCAATGTCTTCCAAGCTCAGGGTGATTTCGCGCATCTGGCGCAGGGGCGTCAGGGGAATCTGACGATGCGTCACCGCGCCCTGGCCGTCCAGCTCCACGATGACGGCAGCCTTTTTCTGGTTGATCTCGCTGAAGGAATACTTCACCGGGCTGCCAGCGTAGCGCACTTCATCGCGACCGATGCGCTGGGGGCCGTGCAAATGCCCCAGAGCCACGTAGTTGAAGGCGTCGAACAGGCTGGCGTCCACGTTGTCCAGGCCGCCCAGGGACGCTTTGGTCTCGCTTTCGCAGCGCTCAGGGTCAACACCTGCGGCTGTGACAAACTGATGCGCCACCAGCACGTGACGAATGCCCAGCTCAAGAGGATGCTCTTCCAATGCTACACGCACAGCATCGTGATGGGTCTTGATCTCTTCCGCGCGCTGCGGAAAAGCGGCGCGCACGTCAATGGGACGCACGAAGGGCAGCAGATGCACTTGCACGGGGCCTGCGGCGTCCTCCAAGGTGAACGCCTCGATTTCCCCATGATACGGGCGCGCCACGTGCAGGCCCGCCGCCGCCGTGATGGTGGAGCAATAGGCCACCTGCTGGGCGTTGTCGTGGTTGCCGGAAATCACGAACACGGGTATGCGGCGCCGCACGAACGCAGCGAAGAAGCGCTCCGAAAGCTCCAAGGCCTTGGGGATGGGATTGGCGCGATCAAACACGTCGCCCGCCACCAAGACGGCATCAACCGCCTCTTCTTCCGCAATGGAAATGAGCTGGTCAAAGGCATGTTCTTGCTCATCCAACATAAGGCGCTCGTGCACGCGCTTGCCAATATGCAGGTCTGCTACGTGGAGAAATTTCATACGCAATCCTACCCTTTACCAGCGGAAATGGTAATCGTCGTCATCATCGTCATCGTCGTCGAAGGGGCTGCTATAGCGCTGCATACGCTCGCGACGACGTTCTGCCTCGGTAAGCTCCTCCATAGCGCCTATGAAGCCGCCGGCGAAAACCGCCGTACCGAAATAATCTTCATCTTCAAATGACCTATACGCCACGAAGACCACCTTCTTTCGTCCTCTATGATACCAAAATAACAGTACCACCAGCATATATGGCAGGGTGTCCAATAAAAGCGTTGTGTTAGACCACTTTGGATAAGTGTCCTGCACGCACGTTGTGTTAGACCGCTTTGGATAAGTGTCCTATGCACAGTACACGCAGCAGGACCCCCAATTGCGACAATTCCATCATCAGGAAAGATGGAGGTTGCAATG
>JAQXTF010000046.1 GCA_029219345.1 Eggerthellales bacterium | reverse complement strand
GCGATACAAGGACACCGACTTCGTGCTGAATGCCAAGTACACGCGCGAGGAGATCTGCCGCCTGCTCCGTTGGGAAAAGGAGCCGAATTACCAGAATATCGGCGGGTATTTCCACGACAAGCAGACGAACACCTTCCCGGTCTTCGTCAACTACGACAAGGACCCTTCCATCAGTATCACCACGCAGTACGAGGACCGTTTCGTTTCGGAAAACACGCTCATCGCCATATCCAAGAGTAGGCGCACGCTTCAATCTCCGGAAATCCAGGCGCTTCGCAATGCAAGGGAAAACGGCATGCGCTGTTTTCTGTTCCTGCGTAAGAACAAGAACGATAAGGATGCTGGAACGGAGTTCTACTTCCTGGGCGAGATGTATCCGACGGGGCAGTTCAGGCCGATCGTCATGAGGGATACCCAGGCAGGTGCGGTTGAGATCACCTACCGGCTGGACGTGCCGGTCCGCGCCGATTTGTACGAGTACTTCCTGAGTGACCTTGACGTGTTGGGCTAGCGGTTCGGGCTTGCGCATGCATCCACTGCGGCAGGCTGGTGCCAGTGCGCACGTGAGCGGTGCGCAACGGCCTGCGCCCGCGAATCAGGCGCATCATTGTTCTGGAGGATTCTGTTGCCGCGAGCTTAATCGTCTTCGCTTGCCTCTGCCGATTTTGTCGTGAGGTTGAATTTCAGGCTGATTGCGCGTGTCGCCAAGCAGGCTCCCACGCAGGCGAACGAGCATGCGAACTGGTTCAGATCTGCAAGTGCGCAACAGCAGTACGCGAAGGCACCGATGAAGCCCGCGATGGCGTAGTAGTCGCTGGATTTGAAGATACGCGGCGTTTCCCCGATGAAGATGGTGGCCAACGCCCCTCCTCCAACGGCAGTAATGGTTCCCAGCAGCACCACGTAGACCGGGTTGACGCCTGCGCTCCAGGCTTTTGCCGCGCCAGCGAGGGCGTAGAAGGCGATGGAGAGGGCGTCGGCAACGTTCAACACCGAATCGAGGTGTCGGATGTATCCCGCACCGGAGAAAACCAAGATCGCCGCCGCAATGCAGGCGACCACCAGGGCGGGATGCTCCATGAAGAAGAACCCTTGGTTGTGGAGCAGGATGTCCCTGATGACGCCTCCGCCGAATCCTGTGAGCAGGGCGGTTGCGATGGATCCGACCACGTCGAGCTTGCGGCTGACACCGAAGAGCGCGCCCGTGACAACGCCCACGATTACCGCGAAGTAATCGATGAGCACGACTGATGCGATATGTCCAAGCGCTTCGAAATCCACGCAGGGCACTATACCTGTTCGCGGGTTTGTTTTCGAGGGCTGATTCCCCGTATTTGCTTGGAATTCGCAGCATCGTTTCAGCTCCGATAAGCCATGGAAATAGCGGGACGCCTCATATCAGAGAAGCGAATGATTTTTATGGATCACTCCAATTGAAGGTCTTCTCGGGGGGATTCAGAAGTCAATGAATTGCTCGGTAGTGTGGTTCGTCAGGTGTTGAGGTCGGGTCTTGAAGAGCATCTCCTTTCATCGCTTTTGCTTGAGGGAATCTTGATCTGGGACCTCACCTTCCTTGAGGCATAGGTCGAGTCCGAGCACCTTGAGCACGGCAGTGAGCTTATTCAATTGAACGCCAGGGTTTTGACCGAGTTCGAGCGACCAGAGACAGCGACTCGATACGCCGGCAGCTTCTGCAACCTGCGTTTGGGTAAGGCCCAGTTCAGTTCGTCGATCCTTGATTGCAAAACCTATCTCAAGCGCATCGACCATCGAATCAACCTTTCGGTTTCCATATGGAATATCGCAAAATATTGCGAATATCATAGTTCGCAAAAATTGCGAGTCAAGCAATTCGCATAATATTGCGAGACTTACTAAGGTTTCCGCGTGTTGCCGGCCGAGCTTTTTGCGCTAATCAGCGGAAATCGCATTCGTCTTTCGTGTGTGTAAGTTCCGCCCATCGCGCTGAGAGGAGTTGAGCATAAAGGTTGTGCTGTAGACCGTAGCTTCCCAGGGCGTAGCCGTCGTTGACTTCAACCAAAAGCGTTTCTCCATTTGGTGTGATTCCGAAGTCGGCGGCGTATGCTGCAGGCGCCGTTTTGTAGCCAGCGATTGCCTTTTCGATTACTGATGGGTCGAAAGCCTTTCTCCAGTCCCCTGAATACTGGCGGACATCGAGGATCTCACCGTATCGGACGAAGCATCTCCATTCTGCCTCGAATTGAACAACCTTGTTGCATAGTACAGGCAGGTCTTCCTCGAAAGCTCCTAAGCCCACGAGGTCTTCTATTGTGGATATCTTCAACCCGGTAAAAAGTTTTCCTTGTTCTGGCTTTACAAAAACAGGCCAAGAAGATTGCTCGGCAATGGTTCGACCAATCGTTGACTTCCATGTTCTTCTTCCCATGAAGGCTTGCAGCTCAGAGGGATAGTTCAACTCTTCGGGGTGTATGCCCTGCTTTCCAAGGACGTACTTTACTGTACCCAATCCGCCTACAACGACATCATTGGGCTGGCATTCATCGAGCTCGTCAATTTCTTGGAAGAGAACGCATTCGATTCCCATTTCCATAAACCCCATATATGCGGTGAAGAAGTTGATGTTACCGGGCATATTGTTTCTAGATTGGATGAAAGCTCTCATGATGTTCCTTCAGCGATAATGGGTGTGTATGCGGTGAAAGAGGAGTGCGGTACTCAGAAGCGTCTTTCGGTGAATGAGAATGGATAGGCTACAATCGGGAGGATGAATTAACCCGAAATGAAATTACCGCTCCTTGTTCTCTGGTAAATTAGCGCTATCGGAGTTGGATGTTGGCTTTGGTATCTATTCTTTAATCGTTAATCGTAGTATCCGATCGGATTGACCGAAGCGTTCGTTGACTCGCATCTTGGGCACCTCAGGAAATTCGCATCCAGATTTCCTTTCTTGTTTTTCGGCGAAAGATGCATTTCGCTGCCGCATTCGGGGCACTCGGGAGAATAACTGCCAACGCAGATGATCTTCCCCTCTTCAACCTCCCAGTCGAGCACGAAAGGCTTGCGTCCTGTCTCTTCAAAGCTTGCTTTTGCCGTTTCAATATCGGCAGGGGAATAGACGGAATAATCTCTGAACACTTCCCAGTGTCCACAATCAGGGCAAAGGTACATTTGATTGCATGGGCATACCAGTGGAAATTCGCATGATTCGAAAGCGTCCTTAAGCCTTTGGCCCAATTCTCCCGAAGCGATTGCCTCTTCGGTTTCTCTGCAAATCGAAGGGTACATCATTCCGCACCCAAGGCTGAAACTGACTTTCTTTCGACAGTCGTGGCATCTGTATTGATATATCTGCCCCATGATTCGCTCCAATCGGATCAATCCTTCGGTGTTAAGCGAACGGGTCCATTTTTGCTTTGGATCAAATTCGCTTGCATATCAGCACTGTATCATCAGCAAGCCGAAAAACATGTCCCATTAATTGGACATAATAGGGTCATCCATCCAGGTATTGAAAATGAGCGCAAGAATTTTCAGAAGCGAGCTTTGACGGCAAGCTTTTGAGTATTTCGTTTTATTCAGCTTTTTTTGAGTGGGTGTTTTGGTCTTTACCCCAGATCCACATAGCGGGCTTCGTTGCCATGCTCTTCGACGATATGCATCAATGCATCCGCGTCCAACCAGATGGTTGCGGTATTGTCGTTGGGATGTACGCCCACAAGCCCACCCTTGAAAGCTTCGTCCAAGAAGAAGGTTACTTTCCGTTCTTCGTCATTCAGGATCCCCAGGGGGCTTACCGAGCCGGGGGTGAGGTCCATGAACTTCGCCAGGTCATCTGCCGAAGCGAAGGAGAGCGAGCGCAGTCCCTGGGCCTTCCTGAATTCCTTCAGGTCGATGCGCTTGTCGTCTTTGATGGAGATCAGGTAATAGTTGCGTTTCTTGTCATCGCGCACGAATAGGTTCTTCGCGTCGCGGTCGGGGTAGGGCAGATCGACGGAATCGAGCTCCGCCATGTTGTATACCGCCTGATGCTCGGTCACTTCGACTTCGATGCCGCGTTCGCGCAGGTAATCGATGGTTTCTTCCTTATTCATGTTCGGCTGCTTTCCGGTTTCGGGCGCTGTCGTGCGCTGACTGCGTTTGCTTTGCGGGGCGTCGGGCCGTAAGGCTTGCACTTTGGCGAACGGGTACCCACACTGCGCGTGATTCTCTCATATGGAAGCCGTGCTTTGCCGGGTTGATTGGGGTATGGGTTCGGAAAAGCTTCCGCCTTTTCTGCTAATGCGTCGGCTGCCCCGCTGAAGCGGGGAGAGGGCTTTGCCGCGACGGCTTGACTGGGGGTTCCCAATCGGTTTTCTCCGATGGTTTCGCTCAAATGAATTTGCGGATGCATTTTGGCAAAAGAGGCTAAAATGATGGGGCTGAACGTCAAATAAGAGGAAGGCGGCCCTTATGGACAAGCACGACATCGTTCGATATCTGGAAGACCGCTCCCGGGATTTCTATGACCTGAGCGATAAGATCTGGGGAAACGCGGAAATCCGCTTCACCGAATCCCAGTCGATGGCCGACATGTCCGCGTTCATCGAGCGCGAGGGTTTTTGCGTGACGCGTGGGGTTGCCGGATTGGACACCGCTTTCGTCGCCGAGTACGGGCAGGGAAAACCGGTCATCGGGTTCCTGGGCGAATACGACGCGCTTCCCGATTTGAGCCAGAAGGCGGGTTTGGCCGAAAAGGAACCCGTCCGAGAAGGCGGAAACGGCCATGGCTGCGGCCATAACCTACTTGGTGTGGGCGCCCTCATGGGCGCTGTCGGTCTGAAGCATTACCTTGAGGAAACCGGGCAGCCGGGTACGGTCATGTTCTTCGGGTGTCCTGCCGAAGAAGGCGGCAGCGGCAAGACCTTCATGGCGCGCGAGGGTTGCTTCGACAAGCTCGATTGCGCGTTCAGCTGGCATCCGGCGCCTGCGAATATGATGCTGCCGGGTACCTTCTTGGCAAACCGCATGATCCGATACAGCTTCACGGGAAAGGCAGCCCATGCGGCGGCGTGCCCGGAAATG
>JAQXTF010000045.1 GCA_029219345.1 Eggerthellales bacterium | reverse complement strand
AGGCTTAGTTGGTCATTCTGATACCTACATAGACGGCGTTATCGGGCAGGCCGCTAATAGAATAGGCATCGTTGAACTTAAGGGCTGATACGCGCCAGAAATAGGTCTCATCGTCTAGCTCGATGGTGCCGCTCTTAAAGGTGTTGCCTGACTCGTCGATGCCTTCTTTGGTCATTTCGCAATTATCACCATCAAAGCCCTGAGTATGGATGGCGTTTAGAATTGCTCCCTCAATGGATGTTGCTTTAAGATCGCAATAGCGAATTTTCAAGTCCTGGTAATTTGCTAGGTCCATCGTGATGCGCCAACCGCCATTAAGAAGCTTTGACGCGGCTAAGATATCCATTCCGCCAATGCCCTTTTTCAGCGCGGCAATTCCTTCATCTTTGGTGGCGTTTTCAGGCAACTTGAAGTAGTCAAAACCCGATGCGCTTTCAGCTTCTGAAGCGAGCGGAACCATGGTGTACTTTGAATTCAAGGCGCTCAGAACATCAAGCGCATTGCTGCTGGCGATGTAATCTTTAATCTGAGGGAAGTCATAAGGCGAATCAAGCTCGAGATTTTGTTGGATGGTATCTGCCTTACGAACTTCAGAGAAATATACACTATCGGCAGCTTTATAAACCATGATGCCGCCGATAACCATTGCAATAATGGCCAATACTATAACTACGAAAACCCCAGGGCCTTTTATTGATTGAGGACGAAGCAATTTGGTGGCATCGGGGTAGCTCACGGTGCCGTATGGAGTGGTGTTGTGTTGCTGCTGAAGGTCTTTGACCATGATAAGAGTCTCCTGATTGGATAAGTGTTTTTTTGCAATTATATCATTGCTCCCAAGAGTGGCTTTTGCTAATATAAACAAACCTGCGAGGGAGTAGTTAGCACCATATGAGGTGCGATGCGTCAACAATCCTGCTTACCACTTACGGGTAGGCTGGCGTATCTTAATTAGCGAGACTCACGGTGCCTTTGTGCGCCGTGAGTTTTTTTATGAGTTGAAAACGGAGAGATGCATGGATTTATCCATTTTTATGACCGCAGAAGCCTGGATCAGTTTGGTTACCCTGGTCTTTTTGGAAATAGTGCTTGGTGTGGACAACATCGTGTTCATCACCATTACTACTGATCGTTTAAAGAAGAGCTCTCAGCACTTGGGCCGCAAACTTGGTTTGGCGGGCGCCATGATCTCGCGTATTATCTTCTTGTCTTTTGCTTCCTATTTGGTTCATATGGTTGATCCTCTTTTCTCCATTGACCTGGGCTTTTACGCTCATGGATTTAGCATTCGCGATCTGGTTCTTTTTGCGGGTGGTGCTTACTTGCTCATTAAGGGCATTCAAGAAATTAGGGATATGCTTAAGCTTACGGAGCTGAGGGAATCTCTGACTGACGAAGAAGGCTCGCAAGATGAAAAGCATACCATTTCTATGCCTCAAGCCTTTGCTTCTATTATGGTGATGGACGTGGTGTTTTCTATTGATTCGGTTATTACTGCGGTTGGTTTGGCCGAACACCTCATCATCATGATAATCGCCGTCATGCTAGCGGTAGTTCTGATGATGGTCTTTATTGATGCTGTTTCCAATTTCATTAACAATCATGTTGAGATGAAATTACTGGCCTTGTTCTTCATTAGTGCTATTGGCGTGCTGCTTATTTTTGACGGTGCAGGCTTCCATACTGGTATCGAGATGCTGGGCATGGCCGCAGAAAAGCTTATGGTGTACTTTGCCATGGTATTTTCGGTGGCTCTGGTGCTGCTGCAATTGCGATATAAGAAGAATTTGAATGAATTCACTAATCAGCGTCAAGCCCGCGGGGAAGACGCTGAGGATTGCGATTAAGGCTACTGTTCATACAGCCTGAGCGCTTCGGGGGAAACGATGAAGCGGGCAGCACCGGGAAGAATGCGGGCTTCCAGCGGGGTAGTGCAGTTGAGGGGTTCTCCATCAAATTCAATAGCCAATACAGGGTCGCTTTCCACCAGAACACGCTGCGAACGGTGCACTTCAATGTGGGAAGATCTTCCAGGAAATTCCCCATTGCGGTCCAATAGTGCGGCTCCTAATGCGGGAAGCAAGCCAAAGGCGGTTTCCGTTTTCAGAATAGCCACATCCAGCATACCGTCACGAGGATTGGTATCGTGTGCCAGAGGTATATCGAATTGAATTTTGGAGTGGTTGATAAGCAGCACTCCCACACCATCGCTTTCGATAACCTGGTTATCAAGGGTCAGCTTAAAATGAGCTACCTGCGGAATGATATTGGTGGCTGCGGCGGTGAAATATGCAACTTGCCCCAGTAAAGGTTTAGCAGGAACTGCTTGCTTCATGATGGTGGCGTCGTAGCCTGCTCCTGCCATTAGGTTGAAGCCAAAGATTTGCCCTCCAGCCCGTATTTCTGCAATATCGAAATCGAGGGTTTTGCCGGCACGAACAATTTCCGCCAATGCATGGGGTTCATTGGGCAGGGCTAGATTTGAGCATAAGAGGTTGGCGGTTCCTGCGGGGAAAGGCACAATGGGTATGCCGGTATTTGCTAAGAAATAGCTCGCGGTAGCCAAAGATCCATCACCGCCGCTGACCACAATGGCATCGAAGCTCTGAGCGTCTTGCATGAGCATGCGTAAATCGGTTGTTCCATCAGTGCAACGAAGAATGATTTCGTCGGAATCTTTTGAAAAACTACGAATAAAATCGTAAATAGCGCCTTCTTGGTAGCCAGATGAGAGGTTATTGATTATCAGGAGTTTCACAGAATGCCTTTCTCTTGCTAGAATAGATACTACATCAAAATTTACGTTTCTACCCCAGGGGTTGTCATAGTGCTTATAACTAACCGTGAAAGCTTACGAGCTTTTATTGAGCGTGCGTCTTCTTCGCCTTTTTTGGCAATTGATACTGAGTTTTTGCGTGAGAAAACTTATTACGCCAAGCTTTGCTTGCTTCAGATTGCTACCGAAACTGAAGTAGCAATTATTGATCCCTTCAAGGTGGGAAGCCTGTCTCTATTGGCGCCTTTGTTTGAGGATCAGAGCATTGTGAAAGTGTTTCACGCTTGCGATCAGGATGTTGAGATTCTCTATCATGAAGTGGGTGCTATTCCGGTGCCCTTGTTCGACACCCAGGTTGCTGCTGCCCTGTTGGGCCATCCTAAGCAGGTTGGCTACGCAGCGCTGGTAAACAGTATTTGCAACGTATCTTTGAAAAAGGCCGATTCGTATACTGATTGGTCTAAGCGTCCCTTGTCTGATTCTCAGATCAGCTATGCTGCAGATGATGTCATCTATCTGGCAAAGATGTATGGCCCTATTGTTGAAAAGCTTGAAAAGGCGGGTCGTCTTTCTTGGCTTAAGCATGATTTCGAGGCTTTGACCGATCCTTCTCGTTTTGAGGTAGATCCTCGTAACCGTTTCCGCCATCTTAAGCGTGGAAATCAGTTGAATCGTAAACAACTTTCGGCTGCTCGCGAGCTGGCCGCTTGGCGTGAAGAGCGTGCTAAAAACCGCAATGTTCCTCGCAAGTGGGTTATGACTGATGAGCAGATTGTTGAGATATGCAAACGTGAATCTCGCACAATTGATGATTTGTTCATGGTGCGCGGTGTGCGTGACAAGCTGTCTACTAAGGACGCACGTGATGTTGCGGCCCTATTGTGCAAAGGCATGGATTTGCCGGAGGATCAGTGGCCCGAGGCGACGCGCTGCGAACGTAGCGAGCGCAATGTTGATATTGAGGTGGATCTCATGAATGCATTGCTTCGCTTGCGCGCTCGTCAGGCGGGCGTTGCGCCTCAGGCAATTGCATCCACAGCCGATTTAGCATCATTTGTTCGTTCTTATCGACGTGACCATGAACTACTTCATGGCTGGAAGTACGAATTAGTTGGCAAAGAATTGGTGCGACTTTTAGATGGTGAGCTGAGCTTGTCCTTTAAAGGGGGAAAGCTTGTCGTTGCGGAGCAAAAGCGTTAATCGTTTCCTTTTGTTCTCGCTTCGGTAACGAAAAACAGTGCTTTATTGCCAGTGTGCAATAATTCCCCTGAAGTTAAATTGAGGGAAGGAGTTCTCGTGAGTTATCTCACTCTTGTTGTTTTAACCCTTGCCATCGGCTGCATTGTTTCTTGGAACGTCAACCATCAGCTGAAAACATACTCCCGAGTGCCTATTTCTTCAGGCATGACGGGCGCTCAGGCGGCTAATACCATGCTTTACCATTACGGTATCTATAATGTTTCTGTTCGCATGGGGGCCGAAGGCCAAGATTTCTTCGATCCTCGCAATAATACCATCACCCTTTCTCCCTCTGCCTACAATGGACGTAGCATTACTGCTACAGCAACCGCTTGCCACGAAGCTGGTCATGCATGTCAGTATGCTGAGAATTATCTGCCTATGAAAGTGCGCGGGAATCTTGTTCCTGTGGCTAATCTGGCATCTAATGTGTGGGTTTTTCTTCTAATTGCTGGTATTTTGCTACATTTGAGCGATTTAACCATGGCCGCAATCATACTCTACGCTTGCGTAGTTTTGTTTGAGCTGGTTACCTTGCCTGTAGAGTTCGATGCTTCCAATAGGGCGAAAAAGTATATGAAGCTGGCGGGATATCAGGGTGTTGACATTAGTGGCTCCTCGGCTGTTTTGCGCTCTTGTGCAATGACCTACGTGGCCGCTGCTCTTGCATCTATCCTGCAGCTTTTGTGGCTTGTTGGATCAAATCGCGAATAATCATGGAAGAGAAGAGGCAAAGAGCCCTGACCGTCTCTGCAGCTTTGAGTTTGGTGAACACCGAGCTCGATGCATTGCCCCTGGTCATTGAAGGCGAAGTATCCCAGGTATCCAATAAGCCTGGATACAAGGCGGTCTACTTTACTATCAAGGATAAAAACGCTTGCCTTCCGTGCATGATGTGGATGAACCGCTTCAATGCCGCCAAGATTGATTTGCGGGTAGGTGCTTTGGTTCGTGTTGCGGGTAAGTTGTCCATTTATGCGCCAAAGGGCACCATGAACTTCACGGTGCAAAGTTTGTCTTTAGCTGGCGAAGGCGATTTGCGCCTCAAGATTGCCCAGTTGGCCCAAAAGCTGGCTCAGGAAGGCTTGACCAGTCAAGAAAGAAAGCGCCTCCTTCCCGTGTATCCTGAGATTATCGGTCTGGTAACATCGCCCCGCGGTGCGGCCGTTCATGATGTGTTGCGCACATTGCGCAGGCGCTATCCCTCTGCTCGCGTTGTTCTTGCGGGCGTTCCCGTTGAGGGGGTGGAAGCCCCTCGCAATATGATGATGGGCATGAAGGAAGTGGTTGATGCCGGTGCCCAGCTTGTGTTACTGGTGCGCGGCGGCGGCAGCTTTGAAGACTTGATGCCTTTCAATGACGAGCTTTTGGCTCGAACTATTGCACGTTGCCCGGTGCCCGTGGTTACGGGTATTGGCCATGAGCCTGATACCACTATTGCCGATCTGGTGGCAGACCTTCGTTGTTCAACCCCAACAGCAGCCGCCGAGGCGGTAAGCCCTAACGAGGGATACCTTGACGAGCTGCTTATGCGCCGAGCCGCTCAATTTGAAGCTTCTCTTGATCGACGCATTCATGCTGAAGGGTTAAGGCTAAAGGGTTTGGAAACGCGCCCGCTTTTTAAAGATCCTCAGGCACTTTTCTCCCAAGCGTGGATGGGAATTGATTACGGGTCGGAGCGTTTGGGTCGTGCTATTCCTGCCAACTTGGCGCGCGACGCCCAGACCTTGAGCAGCGCCCAGCAACGTTTGGCGCGTGCGTCAAAGTCTGGCTTCGAGCGCTTTGAATCGCAGCTTTCGTTGGCGTCCGCTCAAATGCACTCTCTTTCTCCTCTTGCCGTGCTGGGACGCGGTTATGCAATTGCCTACGACCAGCAAGGGAAGGTGCTCAAGAGCGTTGAAGGCGTTAACGGGGGAGACCATATTTCTGTTCGCGTGAACAAGGGAACAATTGCCTGCAGCGTTGACGCTGTCTGTGCTGAAAACGAGGAGTAAAAATGGCTGATATCAACGAAGAAATTCAAAACATGACTTTTCGCCAGGCCATGGCCGAGCTGGACCAGATTGTGGCTCAGCTTGAGAGCAATACCCTGGAACTTGAGGAGAGTCTGCAGAAATACGAGCGCGGTGTTGCCCTCATTGTGTCTCTGAAGGGCCGTCTGAATGAGGCTCAGCAGCGGGTTGATGTTCTCATGGGCGAGCTTTCGGGCGAAACAGACGACAAGGTGCAAGACACTACTCTCTCTTAACCCTACGCGCGTCTTAACTATGGAGCGCGCATGGTAAGTTTTTGAGCGCTGGTCTTTTCCCTCAAGGATGTTCAATTTACAATAGAAAAGTTCATTTTTTGTCAAAAGAGAGGAAGCCTTAATGAACGTTTTGGTTTTGAATGCTGGTTCTTCTTCTGTTAAGTATCAGCTGATGTGCGTAGAGACCGAAGAAGTTTTGACCAAGGGCGCTTGCGAGCGTATTGGCGCTGAGGATGGCATCTTTACCCACGGTATGAAACCCAACGAGGTAAAGGAAATTGTTGCAATGCCCGACCATGAGAATGCTATTGCTCGTGTTCTGGATTGCCTGGTAAACGGCGATACTGCTGTTTTGAAGAGCTTGGACGAAATTGACGCTGTTGGCCATCGTATCGTTCAAGGTGGCAAGTACTTCAAGGGTTCTACCATTGTTAACGATGACGTTATTGCTAAGATCGACGAGCTCATTGAGCTGGCTCCTCTGCATAATGGCCCCGCTCTGCAGGGCATTTACGCCTGCCAGAAGCTTATGCCGGGCGTTCCCATGGTTACCGTTTACGACTCCGCTTACTTCTACACTATGCCCCCCAAGGCATTTATGTACCCCATTCCTTATGAGTATTACGAGAAGTACGGCATTCGTAAGTACGGTGCTCATGGCACTTCCCACAAGTACGTTGCTAAGCGTGCAGCCGCATTCTTGAACAAGGACATCAAGGATCTGAAGATTATCACTTGCCATCTGGGTAATGGCTGCTCTATTTCTGCCATCAAGGATGGTATCGCTGTTGATACCTCCATGGGCCTGACTCCTTTGGACGGTCTGATGATGGGTACTCGTTCTGGCGCTATCGATCCTACCGTTGTTACCTTCATCATGGATCATGAGGGCATGTCTGCTGAAGATGCAAACACTATGTTGAATAAGAAGTCTGGTTTGCTGGGTGTTTCTGGTGTCTCCAATGACTCTCGCGATATTGAAGAAGCTTGCGCTCAAGGTAATGAGCGTGCTCAGCTGGCATTCGATATGTACTGCGACCGCGTTAAGAAGCATATTGGCCAGTATATGGCTGTTCTTGGCGGTGTTGATGTTATCGTTCTGACCGCAGGCATTGGTGAGAACAGCGCTGTTACCCGCAAGGCAATCTTTGAGGGCCTGGAGCCTTTGGGCATGGTTCTTGATGAAGAGCGCAATGCTGTACGTGGCTCCGAGCGTGTTATCTCCTCTGATGACTCTAAGGTTACCATTCTGGTTATCCCCACCAACGAAGAGCTGGCGATTGCTCAGGACACTTACGAGCTGGTTTCTGCTGCAAAGAACGCTTAATTTTACTTTTGACAAAAACAGGGAATGGGAGTCTTCCGGCTCCCATTTTTTTGCAAAAAAACGACCTCCCGAAGGAGGTCGTTTGCATACATGAGCATTGACGGTTATTTTGCCTGGGCCTGTACGGCGGTGATGGCGATAACGCCGTAAATGTCATCAGCAGAGCAGCCGCGAGACAGGTCATTAACAGGAGCGGCCAGACCCTGGGTGATGGGGCCATAAGCTTCTGCCTTGGCCAGACGCTGAACCAGCTTGTAGCCAATGTTGCCAGCGTCGATGTCGGGGAACACCAGAACGTTGGCCTTGCCGGCAACGGGGGAGGCAGGAGCCTTGGAGGCGCCCACTTCGGGAATGATGGCGGCGTCAAGCTGCAGCTCGCCATCCAGCAGAATGCCGGTGTTCAGGTCCTTGGCAATTTGGACAGCTTCGGCAACCTTAGCCTGATCGGCGTTTTTAGCAGAACCGTAAGAGGAGTGGGACAGGAATGCGACGGTGGGCTCTGCGCCAGTGATTGCCTTGAAGGAATTTGCTGCATCGATGCCAATGTAGGCCAGCTCTTCAGCGGAGGGGTTCACGTTCAGGCCGCAGTCGGAGAACACGAAAGTGCCATCCAGGCCCAGGTCGCAGTTGGGAACAACCATTACAAAGAAGGAAGAAACCAGCTTAGCGGTGGGAGCGGTCTTGATGATCTGCAGGCAAGGACGCAGGGTGTCTGCGGTAGAGTGGCAAGCGCCGGAAACCATACCGTCTGCCTTGCCAGTCTTTACCAGCATGACGCCAAAGAAGGTGTCGTCCTTGATGGTTTCGCGAGCCTGCTCCAGGGTAACGCCCTTCTTCTTACGGAGCTCTGCGAAGAGTTCCGTGAACTCGTCTTCGTATTCGGAATTCTTGGGGTCGATAATGGTTGCGCCATCCAGCTTGTAGCCAGAAGCAGCAATCTCTTCGGGGTTGCCAAGAATGATCAGGTCTGCCAAGCCATCAGCCAGGGCCTTTTCGGCTGCAGCCAGGGTGCGAACGTCATTGCCTTCAGGCAATACGATGGTCTTCTTGTCTTGCTTAGCCTGGGCAATCATAGAGTCCAAAAATGCGCTCATGCGTCCTCCTCGTTGTGAACTTTCAACTTTCTCTTTGCAGAATTGCGCATAGGTAATTCTTTCAGGTGCATTTTACAACTATGTTTGGTTTTAAGTTGTTCAGTTCTTGTGTACATGCGTATTCATGAGCCACTCCTTGGTAAAATAATTACGTAAGCATGCAGGTGGTAAAGGACCGCCTCCGTTGAAAGGAACTGGCGTAAATGGGTGTTGTCTACGCTGATTTCACAGATATTAATATCAGCGACTTTGATGCCGTTGTTGTAGGATGCGGTTTTGCGGGTGCGGTATGCGCGCAACAGCTTGCAGAACGTGGCAATAAGCGTGTATTGATTATTGAAAAACGCGCTCAGATTGCGGGAAATATGTATGACGAGTATGACGAAGCAGGCATTCTTGTTCACAAGTATGGACCCCATATTTTCCATACCAACAATCAGCGCGTATTCAATTACCTTCGTCTGTTCTCGGGTTTCCTTGGCTATAGGCACAAGGTTCTTTCCAACTGGTATGGCACCTATATTCCTGTGCCGTTCAACATGACCTCTTTGGAAATGTGCTTTGGCGAGGAACGCGCCGCGCAACTGGAAGAAAAGCTGGTTGAGAAGTTTGGTGCTGGTTCCCGTGTTACCATCAACGAGCTGCGTCAGCAGGAAGACCCCGATTTGGCGGAACTTGCCGATTTTGTCTACAAGAACGTTTTTGTTTATTACACGCAAAAGCAATGGGGCACCACCGAGGTTGACCCTTCTGTTACCGCTCGTGTTCCGGTATTGATTTCTTACGAAGATGGCTATTTCCAGGATAAGTATCAGGGCATGCCTGCATTTGGCTATACCAAGCTTTTTGAAGAGATGCTCTCCCATGAAAACATTACTGTTTGCTTGAACACCGAAGCTGAAAGCGTGTTTGATCTGCGCTTCTCATCTATGGAAGAAGATGCACCTCTTTCTTCCATCTACATCAAGGGAAAGCCTTTTGAGGGTCCCATCATTTACACCGGTCCCTTGGATGAGATGTTCCTTTCTCGCTTTGGGCGCCTGCCTTACCGCACGCTGCGCTTTGAGTACGAGACCCTTGATCAGGAGCGCTTCCAGCCTTGTGGCACGGTTAATTACACGGTGACCGAGGACTACACCCGCATTACTGAGTTCAAGTATTTGACGGGCCAGAAATCGGACAAAACCACCATCATGCGCGAGTACTCCCTGGCTTACGAAGATCCTCAGAATCAGATTCCTTACTATGCCATCATTAATGAAGAGAACGAAGCTCACTACAATCGTTATTTGAAGCTTACCGAGTCGCTTCCCAATTTCTTCCCCTTGGGACGTCTTGCTGAGTACCGTTATTACAATATGGACGTTATTGTTGAACGTGCCTTGGACCTGTCCGATAAGATTTTGAGCGAGTAATCATGACTGAACAGAAAACCATTACTTTTGCAATTCCTTGCTACAATTCCGCCGCTTATATGGATAAATGCATCGAGTCGCTTTTGACCTGCGGCGATGATATTGAAATCATCATTGTCAACGACGGCTCCACCAAGGACAACACTCGTGAGAAGGGCGATGAGTGGCAAGCCCGCTACCCGGGCATCATCCGTGCCATCCATAAGGAAAATGGCGGTCACGGCTCTGCTGTTAATACGGGTTTGCGCGAGGCAACGGGTCGCTACTACAAGGTTGTGGACTCCGATGACTGGTTGGATGCAGACGCTATGCAGAAGGTCATGGCCTATCTTCGCCGTCAATGCGAGCTGGAGCATCCCACCGACATGGTTATTGGCAACTACGTATACGAAAAGGTGTGCGAAGGCTCTCAGAAGGTAATGGGCTATCGCAACGTCTTTCCTCAGGAGCGCGAGTTCGGTTGGTCTGAAATCGGCCGCTTCTCCCAGAGTCAGTATCTGCTCATGCATTCGGTGATTTATCGCACTGAGTTGCTGCGCGACATTAAGCTTGAGTTGCCTGAGCACTGCTTCTATGTTGACAACATCTTTGTATATGTGCCGCTGCCTTACGTGAAGACCATGTACTACATGGATGTTGACATGTACCGTTACTTCATTGGCCGCGAGGACCAAAGCGTCAACGAGAGTGTCATGATGGGTCGCATTGATCAGCAGCTGCGCATTACCAAGGTCATGATTGACTCCCACGATATCGATACCGTCCAGGAAAAGAAGCTGGCCCAGTACATGCGCAATTATCTTGCTATGATGATGTGCATTTGCTCCGTGTTCCTGCGTCTGATCAACGATGGCGAATCGGAGGTTAAGCGCGATGAAATTTGGGAGTACCTGAAGAACGCAAGGCCTGCAACCTATGAGCGCCTGCGTCGTATGCCCCTTGATTTCTTCGTGAATCTGCCGGGTGAGCGCGGTCGTAAGATTGGCATTGCTGGTTATCGTCTTGCTCAGCGTATTTTCAAGTTCAACTAAACGCTGTTTTGCTCAGAATGCGAAAGGCGCAATCCTAAGGGCTGCGCCTTTTTTTGTTGGCCTATCAGAAGAGCTTTTACTGCGCGAACACAATGCGGCGAAGAGCCTCGATGAGCTTTTCGTTGTCTTCGCGGGTGCGTACCGAAACGCAGAAATAGCGGCCGTTTTCCAAACCGCGGATGTCATCCAATTTGCGAATCAGGAAGCCGGCCAAGCGCAGTTTATCTTCCAGCTCCTCGGTGCTATCCGCGCCAAGATTCATGCCTTGGGGCACCTTGTATGAGCACAAAACGTAGTTGCCCTCGGCGGGAAAGATATCAATGCCCGGAATAAGGCTCAGCATGCACTGCAACCAAGGAATCTCGCGCTCCAGAAACTCGCGAGCAATTTCCATGTGAAGGTTTTCCATGAGATGGGGTGCGATGACCTCAGCGAAAAGGGAGATAGAGCTGTTGTCGTAAAAGCCCTCGATTTGCGCAATGGTGTTGGGATGAGCTACCAAATAGCTAATAGGGATGCCCGGCAGCGCCATAGAGACCGAAACGGAGCGAACGATGATGAGATTCTTGTACTGCTTTGTCAGAGGCACGAAGCTTTCGCCGCCCAAGGTAAGCTCGATAGAGCTTTCGTCCACAATTACCCAAGAGCACGTTTCAAGGTAATTGATGAGGGTTGATTTATGCAGCAAGCGGCTGGACGGATAGCTGGGGTTGCCTAAAAGCGCGGCGTCAAAGTTGATGCCCTGGTCTTTGCTCACGGAAGGATCAGGAGCCAAAAAGCCTGCGTGACCAGCGATATCAACGATGGTGTGACCTGCGTTTCCAATGGCCAGTGCGTAACCCACTTCGCTGGGGGTTGTGATTCCAACGTAGCAAGGCTGATAGGTTTGAGCCACTGCGCGAATGAGGTCGTTGGTGGACGAGCCAATCAGGAAAGAGCCGGTAGGCAGGGAGTGATATACGCTGAGCGCGGTCTTGATGCTGTAGCCTTCACGGTCTGCGGCGTAGCTGGCGCCCCCGTTGAGAAGAGCCTTGCTCATGGCCTCAATAAGAGAGTAAGGCGTTCCCAGGGGATTCGAGATGCTGCTGAAATCGATAAACGGAGTAAACGCACGCATTTCATAGGGCGGCGTAAGCGGAAGCTCGGGCAGGGGAGTGACAACATCGCGAACAGGCAATTCTTCCGAATTGGCATCGGAAGGAAGAGCATCAGTAGGAAGCACGAATATCACCCCAAATCTCTCTCGTTCATCAGTTAAGCACTCAACATGATAAACTGTTTTTCATGAAAACCGCTGATGAAACAAAACAAATATACATGGACAACCAACAATGGCAGGGTAAAGCCATACTTTTGGTTGACCTGGATGCGTTTTTTGCCTCTGTGGAACAGCTCGATCATCCCGAGTGGCGTGGAAAGCCCGTTATCGTGGGTGGTTCATCGGCGGCGCGCGGCGTGGTTTCAACGTGCTCATACGAGGCGCGCAAATATGGGGTGCGCAGCGCCATGGCATCATCGGTTGCGGAGCGCTTGTGCCCTGATGCTATTTGGGTGATTCCCGACCATCATCGTTACAAGGAAGTCTCTGATAGAGTCATGTCATTTCTGCATGACGAAACGCCTTACGTGCAGCAAGTGAGCATTGATGAAGCTTTTCTTGACGTAACCCCTTCACGTATTAACACTGAAAGTCCGGTCTCGGTGGCGCAACGCATTCAGCAACGCGTCGCTCAGTTGGGCGTTAGCTGCTCTATTGGGGTGGCAACCACGAAAACTGTTGCAAAAATAGCCTCTGAACAGGGAAAGCCTAAAGGCTTGACGGTGGTGTACCCGGGAACCGAGGAGCAGTTTCTGCGAAATTTGCCTGTCAAAGAGATGAGCGGCATTGGAGCAGCTTCTGCCGATGCGCTGCATAAGTTTGGTGTGCGCACCCTGGGGGATTTGGCCCAAGCGGATGATGCAATTTTGACCAGGGTTTTTGGCAAAAACGCTCAGATTTTCCGCTTGCGCGCAAAAGGGCAAGAGCAGGCAAGCGTGTCGGTGGATCGCGTGGTGAAATCCCTTTCCCATGAATTGAGCTTTCCCGTTGACGTTTCTGAACGCAAAGAACTGCTTGATACCCTTTTTGGCCTTTCTGAGAAGGTGGGAAGACGCTTGCGGAAGAAGGGCCAGGTGGGAAACACGGTTACCGTAAAGGTACGTTTTGCCAATAGGCAGCTTCGATCGGCTCAGGAGAAAATGGAGCTACCTACCAATAATGAGCTGGTATTTTATCCTTTGGCCGAGCGGTTGTTAGATAGCCTGTGGAATGAAGGAACCCCTGTGAGGCTTATTGGCGTTGGCTTGAGCGGCTTGCAGTATTTGCCCGAAGGCGAAGAGGTGCCTTACGTGGCCGATAAGCCTCAAATGGCGCTTTTCGAAGAGGAACATCAAGAAAACGACGCCCTTACCGAACAGAAGCGACGGAAGCTTCAGAGCTTGGTGGATATGACCGATAAGGTGAAAAATCGTTTTGGCGAAGAGGCTCTCTCTTTTGCTCGTACAAAAAAATGAGCCCCGCTTTCGCGAGGCTCATGCCAGGTTGCGTTCCTGTGGCTATGCGCGAGGTTTGCAAGGGTAGCATACAACTACCAGGCCAGGGCCGGTATGAGCGCCAACGACCGGATCCAAAAGCTCAATCATGAAGTTTTTGACGCCGTACTTATCGGCAATCTTGTCAGCAACCCATTGCGCATCTTCCAGGCAATCGGCATGCTCGATGGCGCACACGAAGTCATCGTCAATCTCTGCATGGGTTTCGCCGAAGTGGTCAACCAGGGCTTGCAGGCTCTTCTTGCGGCCGCGAACCTTCTCTATGGGGGTCAACACGCCTTCAGGGTTAACGGTCAAAACGGGCTTGATGTTAAGAAGGGTGCCCACGGTTGCGCTGGTCTTGGAAACGCGACCTCCGCGCAGCAGGTACTTCAAATCTTCCACGGTAAACCAGTGATCAACTTTGTGGATGTTGTCCTGAACCCAGGCGGCAACCTCTTCCAGCGAAGAGCCCTTCTGCTTCATGCGGCATGCGTAATAAACCAGAAGGCCCTCGCCGCCAGCTGCAGCGTACGTGTCGATGTGGATAAGCTTGCGGTCGGGGTATTCCTCTGCCAGCTGGTCCATAAGGGCGCTGGTGGATTCACAGGTACCGGAAATAGCGCTGTCAAAGCCAATGTAGAGCAGGTCGTTTCCGGCCTCAAGATGCTTTAACAAAGCTTCGCGAGAATCGGCCAGATTAGGCAGGGAAGTAGTGTACACAACATCGTTGCGCATGTTGTTGTAAAAAGCCACCAAATCAAAGTTCTCATCAAAGACGTCAATGGGGGTCTGGATACCGGTTGCAACATCCATGTAAGAAAGGGGGAGGATAGTAAGGTTGAATTCTTTAATGAGATCAAGAGGCAGGGTTGCGCTGGAGTCGGTTACGATTTGATAAGGCATTTCGCTTCCTTCTAATAGAGGTATATAGATAGACATATTCTACCAATTAATTGGTAGGGGTTCACGTTTATGTGCAGTGAATTAACAATTATCAAAAATTGGTTTCGAATTAATCCAGTTAGCTATTCTTTGCTCGTTTTAGCTGGATTTACTCTATAATTAACAAGATTATGTATATAAGTCCGCGAAAAGGGGATTGAACAATATGGCTAGTTACAAGAAGACCATGAATATGTTTCAGACCGCCTTCCCCATGAAGGCCGATCTGCCGGTAAACGAGCCCAAGCGTTTGCAGAAGTGGAACGATATGGGGCTTTACTGGAAGGTGCTGGAGAAGAACAAGGATGGCAAGCCTTTTGTGCTGCATGATGGCCCTCCGTATGCAAACGGTCCCATTCATGTCGGTCATGCATTCAACAAGATTTTGAAGGACTTCGTGGTGAAGTCTCATGCTCAGCGTGGCTATTACACCCCCTATGTTCCTGGCTGGGACTGCCATGGCCAGCCCATTGAACATATGGTTGAGACCACTTTGGGCAAGGAGAAGATGGCCCAGATCAGCCAACCCGAACTACGTAAGCTGTGCCATGAGTGGGCAACCAAGTACGTTGGCGTTCAGCGTGACGGCTTTAAGCGTCTGGGCGTGAATGCCGACTGGGAACATCCCTATCTGACTTACCATCACAATTTTGAAACCGCCGACGTTGAGATCTTCAAGGAGATGTATCTGAACGGCAGCGTGTATCGTGGCCGCAAGCCCATTCATTGGTGCGCAAATTGCCATACCGCTTTGGCCGAGGCCGAAATTGAGTACGGCAATGAGGTATCTCCCTCCATCTATGTGAAGTTCTACTTCACCGAGATGCCTGCAGCTTTTGCCGCCGCCGCTGCCGCCGCTGGCTATGCCGACGCTAAGAATGCCGTTGTAATCTGGACCACCACCCCCTGGACTCTGCCTGCAAACCAGGCCGTGAGCTTGGCTCCCGAGGCCGATTACGTGGTCGCCATCGTTGATGGTGAGCTGCTGGTTATGGCTCAGGAACTCTCTGATGCAGTTGCCAAGGTTGCCGGCTGGGAAGATGTTACTTTCCTGCAGGAAAATGGCGAAACCTTGACCTTTAAGGGTACGGCTCTTGAGAAGTGCGTTTACGTACATCCTGTTCTTGACGGCGACACTGGCACTATCATCACCGGCACCCATGTAACCTTGGACACCGGCACTGGCGCAGTTCACACTGCTCCTGGCCACGGCGTGGACGACTACAAGGTGTGCCAGTTTAACGGCATCAAGGAAATCAAGATGCCCGTTGATGACGAGGGCCGTTTCTACGCAGGCAGCTGCCTGTGGGAGGGCATGACCACCGATGAAGCCAACCCCAAGATCATCGAATGGCTGGGTGAGCAGGGCTCTCTTATCGCCCATGTTGACATCAACCATAGCTATCCTCATTGCTGGCGCTGCCACAAGCCCGTTATCTTCCGCGCAACCACGCAGTGGTTCGTTTCCATGGACGAAACCGGCCTGCGCAACAAGGCTGTTGAAGCTATCGAAAACCAGGTGAAGTGGATTCCCGAGTGGTCTCATAACCGCATTGGCGCCATGGTTTCCGAGCGTCCTGACTGGTGCATTTCTCGTCAGCGCAGCTGGGGCGTTCCCATTCCCGTATTCTCCTGCGCAGATTGCGGCGAGATTGTGGCCAACGAAGAGACCTTCGACGCCGTTATCGACCTGTTCGACAAGGAAGGCGCCGATGCGTGGTTCATTCGCCAGCCTTCCGAGTATCTGCCCGAAAGCGTTTGTTGCCCAAAGTGTGGCGGCAAGCATCTGCAGCCCGAGAAGGACATTTTGGACGTTTGGTGGGAATCCGGCGTTTCTCACGTTGGCGTGCTGAAGCATCGCGCTAATGAGGGTCTGACCTGGCCCGCTGATATGTACCTGGAAGGCTCCGACCAGCATCGCGGCTGGTTCCAGAGCTCTCTGCTCACCAGTGTTGGCGCATATGGCGTTCCTCCTTACAAGAGCGTTATGCATTGCGGCTTCGTGGTTGACGAAAACGGCGAGAAGATGTCCAAATCAAAGGGCAACGGCGTTGATCCTGCTGATATCTGCAACAAGTTCGGCGCTGACGTTTTGCGCCTGTGGGTTGCCTCTGTTGACTTCAGTCATGATGTTCGTTTGGGTGACAACATCATCAAGCAGGTTTCCGATGCATATCGTAAGTTCCGCAACTCCATTCGTTTCATGCTGAGCAATGTGGTTGATTTCGATGACGTGAACGACGCTGTTACCGACTGGAATGATCTTGAGCCCATCGATCAGTACATGATGGTGAAGACCGCACGCCTGGCCGAGGAAGTAACCGCCGCTTACGAGGAGTACTCCTTCAACGGCGTTTATCGTCTTGCTTATGACTTCATCAACGACACCAGCTCCATTTACATGGACGTTATCAAGGATCGTTTGTACTCTGAGGCCGCCGACTCTAAACGTCGTCGCGCAGCTCAGACCGTTCTTATGAACGTCATCGAGGTTCTGGTGCGCATTTTGGCTCCCATTCTGACCTTCACCACCGATGAGGCTTGGGAGAATTATCCTGAAGCCGCTTTGAACCGTGAGGGTCGCCCCGTGAGCGTTCAGCTTGCCGGCTGGCCCGAGCGCGCTGACTTCGTACCCGCTCTGCCCGAGAACGCTGAAGAGATCGCCGATTCCTTTGAGGCGTTGCTCGAGGTTCGCGATGTAGTGACCAAGGAGCTGGAGAATGCCCGCGTTGCTGGCACCATGAAGAAGAGCCAGGAGGCTGCCGTTCAGGTAATTGCCCCTGCTGCTACTTTGGATGCTCTTAAGGCCTATGACCAGGCAGTATTCGCTGACCTGTTCATTGTCTCTGCCGTGACTTTCGCCGAAGGCGAAGAGTTGGGCGCTATTGTTTCCGTGGCAGAGGGCGAGAAGTGCCCCCGTTGCTGGAACGTGACTACCCTGGGCGGCAATGTCAAGTATCCTGGCGTTTGCAAGCGCTGTGGTGACGTGCTTGAACTTATTGGCTACGTGGAGGAATAAGATTGCCTTTGTCCACTATCCCTCAACAGGGCAACACAAAAGCTCATCTGAAGGCTATGAAGGGCCGTCGCAATGCGGCGGCCCTGTTCGCTTGCGTTGCGATTCTGTGGCTTTTGGTGGATATTGCCACTAAAGCCTACTTCAATAGCGGACAGTTTTTTGTCGGCCAGTTTATTGCAGGCCCCTTTTTGGGGCTTTTTGAGTTCGTACTGGTTCATAACACGGGGGCTGCCTGGGGTATTTTTGGCGATTCCACCTTTGCCCTCGGTGTGTTTTCGCTGCTTATGTGCCTGGCTATTCTGGCCTTTTTCTTGTACCTGAGCAAAGACATATCGTGGATTGAGACCTTTGGAATCGCGCTGGTGTTTTCGGGCGGATTGGGCAACGCCATTGACCGTTTCAACCTGAACTATGTTGTTGACTTCATCAACTTCAGTTTTATGGATTTTCCAGTTTTCAATATTGCTGACATTGGGGTTACCTGCGGTATTGTTATATTTCTCGTAGCATTCTTCATGAGAGAACACGGTGGCCAGAAAGAAGGTGAGCCTTGTGAGTAAATCGTTCTCTTTTAGAGCGAGCTCGGATGATGCAGGCTTGCGTCTTGATGCCGTTTTGGCTGCTCATGAGGCATATGCAAGCAGAAGCACTGCCGCAAAGGCTTGTGAGTCGGGTAAGGTTTTTGTAGGCGGCAAAGAAGCTGCTAAGAAGTATTTGGTCCATACTGATGACTTTATTTACTACGAAGTGGAAGAAGAAGCTTCCCATATCGTGTATGGTCAAGATATCCCTTTGGATGTTCGCTATGAGGATGAAGATCTGCTGGTAATTTCTAAGCAAGCAGGTTTGGTTTGCCATCCTTCCGCTGATCATTACGACGGCACTTTGGTAAATGCCCTCATCAACCATTGCGGCTATGATCACCTGTGCAACGTGCAAGGTGACGACGATCGTTTAGGTATAGTACATCGCCTTGATATGGATACTAGCGGACTTATGCTTGCTGCAAAAACCAATGAAGCGGGAAGTGCTCTCATGGAGAGCATCCAGGCTCGTGCCGTAGACCGCCACTATCTTGCTTTGGTCCATGGCCGAATTGCGCATGATTCTGGCATGATTGACGCTCCCATTGCTCGTCACGCCACCGAGCGCCTGCGTATGGCCATTCGCGACGTGGACTCAGCCCGAGATGCTCTTACCACGTTTACTACCTTGGAGCGATTTGAGGCCGACAGAAATGATGACGGCTATACGCTTATTGACTGCAAGCTGTTCACCGGCAGAACCCATCAAATTCGCGTTCATATGGAATATACCCGTCATCCTTTGGTGGGCGACCCTCTTTATACCGCCCATGCGCCGCGCCATAAAGAGGCAAACAGGGGGCTTGAGCGTCAATTTCTCCATTCGTTCCACCTGGCCTTTGACCATCCTATGACGGGAGAGCGCATCAATTTGGATGATCAGCTACCCGCTGATTTGCAGGCAGTTCTTGATAGCCTTGCCGAGAGAAGCGCCGGCAGAACTCAGGCTGGTAGAGAGCTCTTCAGCCGCTTGGAGTCTGCTCCGAAACCGTGTCTTGATACTTATTGGGGATAAGCGGGGAGGTGCGCTGTGACGGATAACAAAAGGATTGGCATTTTGCTTGTGGGTTATGGTGCGCCAACCGATTGCTCCCACCTGGCTATTAAGAAATTCTGCAAGGAAATGCTTTTTGACCGCGGCCTTATGTTCGGGAGCCGTATTGTTTGGTGGGCCAAGGTGCGCTTTGGCATGCTGCAGGAAATTTCCGACGAATATACGAAGTCGTTGCAAACTTTATGGCCTCAGGGCGATTTTCCCGAGTGGCCTGCGCTTAATACCCTATGCCAGCAACTTGAGCTGCGATTGGGTGGAAGCGAGGCCGTTAAAGTGGTGCCTGCTACCTGCTATGGTGGCCATGCCATCATTGATGCCTTACGTCAATTGCGCAGCAGCAACTGCGGGCGCGTGGTGGTGCTCCCTTTGTTTCCCCAGGCATCTTATTCCACTACCGGCATTGTGAAGCAGCGTGTGAAAAGCGCTCAGCGTCACCTGCATTGGAATGTTCCCCTTCGCTTCGTGGACGATTACCACGACAATCAGGCCTATGTGTGTGCTTTGGCGGCCTCGATTGAACATGCTGGTTTTAACGCCCAGCGTGGCGATAAGTTGCTTTTGGCGTATCGATCTATTCCCACCGATGATATTGAAAAAGGCGATGATTATGAGCTGCAATCGGGCTCTACCAGCCTTTATATCGCAAGTGAGCTGGGATTGAGCCGTGAGTCGTGGACCATGGCATTTTTCGCCAAGCCCTACGACGTGCGCCAATATTTGGGTCCCTATGCCCGCGATGTGGCAAAGCGATGGGGTCAATATTGCGATGACCGCATGTTCATTGTGTGCCCTGGCTATGCGACCGAGTGCATTCGTACCCAGTACTACGTAAAGCATACTCTCAAGGAGATTTTTGCGGAATATCGCGAGCTCAAGGGCCAGCCTGAAGAACTGGAACAGCAGTTTGTGTATGTGCCGACCCTTGGCAAGACCCGTGCCCATCTAAAGGTTCTCACGAACGTTTTGACCCCATATTTGGAGGAGGAATAATGGAAGAGATGAAGAAAACCGTACTCATTGGCGTGACGGGATGCATTGCTGCGTACAAGTCATGCGAGTTGGTGCGAGCTCTCCAAAAGAAGGGCTACCGCGTAAAGGTTGTTATGACCGAGAACGCAACTCACTTTGTTGACCCTACCACGTTTCGCGCTTTGACCAATGAGCCGGTTGCTGTCAATCTCTTTGCTGGAGCCGCTGATCCCATCTACCACATTTCCCTTGCTCAGGAAGCGGATTTGTTTATTATTGCCCCTTGTACTGCAAATGTTGCCGCTAAGGTTGCTTGCGGTTTGGCTGATGATTTGCTGACCACTACGGCTTTGGCAACCGAGGCTCCTCTGGTTATTGCTCCGGCAATGAATGTGCATATGTACCAAAATGCCATCACTCAGCAGAATTTGAAAACTCTGGCTGCTCGCGGCATCACCATCGTGGAAGCCGACGAGGGCTATCTTGCTTGCGGTGAGGTAGGGAAGGGACGCATGCCTGAGCCCGCCCAGCTGGCCGAAATTGTTGATGACATTCTTTCTGCTCCTAAGGATTTGGCGGGCAAGAAGGTCATGATTACTGCTGGCCCTACCATTGAGCCCATCGATCCGGTTCGCTATATTTCGAATCCCTCTTCGGGGAAACAGGGTTACGCGTTGGCCCAGGCAGCTCAGACGCGCGGAGCGGAAGTGGTTCTGGTTTCGGGCCCGGTGAGCCTTGATGCTCCCGCCGGCATAAAGGTTGTTCCCGTGAAAACCGCCTGCCAGATGATGGAAGCCTGTAGCGAATCTTTCCCCGAGTGCGATATCGCTATTTTCACTGCGGCGGTTTCCGATATGCGACCGAGCATTGTGGCTGATGCGAAGCTGAAGAAAGGCGTTAACGATAAGGAGCTCTCATCCATTTCCTTGGTGGAGAATCCTGATATCTTGAAAACTTGCGGTCATGCTAAAAAGCCAGGTCAAATTGTTATTGGCTTTGCCGCTGAGACCAATGATGTTATCGAAAATGCTCAAAAGAAGCTTGCCACTAAGGGCGCCCAGGCAATTGTGGCTAATGACGTATCTGAAGGTAAAGGCTTTGGCGCCGATGAAAACGACGCCTTCTTTGTAACGCAAGATGAGGTTAAGCCTTTTGGTCCTCTGTCTAAGCGTCAACTGGCAGATGCCATTTTGGATGAGGCCCTTATACTCGCGTCTACCCTTTAAGAGTTCGGTTACCGAATTTGTAATATGTTGGTTGTAAAGACCTGTCATACTACTGCATAGTTAAGTGCCTAGATAGGAGTGATTATGTACAAAGTTCTTTGCCTGAACAATATTTCTCAGGTTGGTTTGAGCCGCTTGACCGATGAGTTTGAAATCACCGAAAACATTGAGGAAGCCGACGCTATTTTGGTTCGCAGCGCCGATATGCTCTCCATGGATATCCCCGAAAATGTCAAGGTAATCGCTCGCGCCGGTGCTGGCTATAACAATATCCCCACAGCTGCTTTGGCTGAGCGCGGCGTACCTGTTTTCAACACTCCTGGTGCCAATGCAAACGGCGTAAAGGAACTGGTGCTTTGCGGCATGCTTATGGCTGCTCGCGATTTGCTGGGCGGCGTTCAGTGGTGCAAGGACAACGCGGATGATCCTGCCATTGCAAAGACTGCCGAAAAGGCTAAGAAGGCTTACGCTGGTGGTGAAATCCTGGGCAAGACCCTGGGCGTTATCGGCTTGGGCGCTATTGGCAAGCTGGTTGTTCGCTCTGCAGAGGCTTTGGGCATGAAGACCGTGGGCTATGACCCCTATCTGCCCGCAGAGGCTGCAGCAGCAATTTCTGAGAACATGCTGTTTACTGCTGATCTGGCAGACGTTTACGCACAGTGCGACTACATCACCATCCATGTCCCCGCCATGGAGAGCACCATTGGCATGATTGATGCCGAGGCAATTGGTCAGATGAAGCCTAACTGCGTGTTCCTGAACTTCTCTCGCGACACTTTGGTTGACGCTGAGGCAATGACCGCAGCTCTTGCTCAGGGCAAGATTGCCAAGTACGTAACCGACTTTGCAACCCCTGCCGTTATGCAGATGGAAAACACCATTGTGTTCCCGCATTTGGGTGCTTCCACTGCCGAGTCTGAAGACAATTGTGCCATTATGGCCGTTGAGGACATCATGACTTACCTGAAGACTGGCGTTCGCAATCACTGCGTGAACATGAAATAATAATTTCAACTTTTTCTAAATTTGCGCTTGCATTTTTGGGACAGTCTCGATATTATATATAAGCTGTTTTGAGCAGCTGCATCGGGTGATGGCGCAGTTTGGTAGCGCACTTGACTGGGGGTCAAGGGGTCGCAGGTTCAAATCCTGTTCACCCGACCATGATTTTTCGAAAGCCACCTTCGGGTGGCTTTCTTTTTTACCCTTCGTTAAACATGCGCGGTATAGTATAAGACGCAATTTATTTATCCGTAGATAAGGGATTCCCAGGGGGAGCGTTTCTATGAAAACGGTGATTATTACGGGGGGCAATAGTGGTCTGGGTTTTCA
>JAQXTF010000044.1 GCA_029219345.1 Eggerthellales bacterium | reverse complement strand
GAACGCCCTTTATGAGCGCGACCATGGAGGCAGGGATCACCCGAACCCATTCCGAACTCGGCAGTTAAGCCTGCCATCGCCGAAAGTACTGCGGTGCAGTCCGTGGGAGGATAGGACGTCGTGCTCATAAAGGGCGTTTTTGCGCATACAGGGCCGCGAGAACGTGAGGGTGCATAGGTGCAGCTACGACAGGTCGCTTCGGCGGCTTTTTTATTTTCTGGGGCAAATTTTAAATTCCACGATTTGTTCGATATGGCTATTGGGCTATTGCTGGTATGATTATGGGTCCAAAAAGATGTTAGTTTTCGAGCATTTCAAGGATCATCCATGGCATTTGTTCACTTGCATAATCACACTGAATATTCCTTGCTTGACGGCGCTACTCATATTAAAGACATGGTGCGTCGTGCGGCTGATTTGGATATGCCCGCCGTGGCAATCTCTGACCATGGCGTCATGTCGGGCGTTCCCGAACTTTGCGATGCATGCGCCGCGGTCGAAAAAGAAACTGGTAAAAAGGTAAAGCCTATTTATGGCTGCGAAGTGTATTTCACCACAGATGAATCGCTGCGCAAAGACGTGAAGCCGAAGCTGTACCATATGCTGCTGCTTGCTAAAAACAACCAGGGCTACGTGAATCTTATGAAACTGGTCTCCGAGTCTCACGTTGACAACTTCTACTACAAGCCGCGCACCACTTTCAGCCAGCTGCAAAAGTACGGCAAGGGCATTATTGGCTCCAGCGCTTGCATTGCGGGCATCATCCCCAAGCTCTTGGACGACCATCGCTTTGATGAAGCTGTCGAGTGGGCTAACAAATTTGCTTCGTGCTTTGAGCCAGGCGACTTTTACATTGAGCTTCAGGATCAGGGCATTATGACCGATGGCGGCATTACCCAGCACGACCTGAACGTTCAGCTTGCTGAAGTGGCAAAGCTATGCGGTTTGAAAACCATTGCAACTAACGACTTCCATTACCTGACTAGGGAAGATGCTCGTGCTCAGGACATTATGCTGTGCATTGGTACGGGCTCTACCTTTGATGACCCCAAGCGCATGCGCTTTTCCAACGATCAGTTCTACATGAAGACCGAGGAAGAGATGCGCGAGGCCATGAAGGACTTCCAAGAGGCTTGCGACAACACGGTTGAGGTGGCTAATAAGGTTGACGTGGTGCTTGATCGCACCCAGATTCTGCCTAAGTTCCCCTTGCCTGAGGGCGAAACGGAAGTGAGCTACTTCCGAAAGCAAATTGAGAAGGGCCTTAAGGAGCGCTACGGCGATCCTGTTCCTCAGGAAATCTGGGACCAATACGAATATGAAGCAGGCATCATTATTCAGCAGGGCTTCCCGGCATACTTCCTCATTGTACAGGAATACATTGCTTGGGCTCGTAGCCAGGGCATTGGCGTAGGCCCCGGCCGTGGTTCTGCTGCTGGTGCTGTTGTTGCGTATGCCATGGGTATCACCGACCTGGATCCCATTCCCAACGGCCTTATGTTCGAACGCTTCCTTTCGCCGGAACGCGTGGAAATGCCTGATATTGACGTTGACTTCGAAGATGAACGTCGCCAGGAAGTCATCGACCACATCAAAGAGGTGTATGGAGAAGACCATGTGGCCGGTGTTATCACCTTTGGTAAGCTGCAGGCGAAAAATGCCGTGCGCGATGCTGCGCGCGTTTTGGGTTACCCCTATTCCGTGGGCGATAAAGTGGCAAAACTTATTGGCGATGAGCTGGGCATTACCATCGACAAGGCCCTGGAAAGCAACCCTGATTTCAAGACCGCCTATGAGAACGACCCCGAGGTCAAGGCCGTTGTTGATGACGCCCGCTCCATTGAGGGCCATGTGCGTGGCGAAGGCGTTCACGCCTGCGCCACCATCATCTGCCGCGACCCCATGACCGATCACGTGCCTGTGAAACGCGACACCAAGGGCGGCGGCATCATTACGCAGTATGACGGCCACTACACGCCTGACCTGGGCCTTTTGAAGATGGACTTCCTAGGTCTGCGCACGTTGGGCGTTCTTTCTCGCGCCTGCCGCAATATCAATGAGCGCTATGGCATGAACCTGGTACCTGAAGATATTCCCGCCGAAGGCGATGAAGCCTCTTTCCAGCTGATGCAGAGCGGTAACATGGACGGCCTCTTCCAGGTGGAAGGCGCGCTGTACGTGAGTCTGTTCTCCCGCCTGCCACCTACCCGTTTCTCTGACATTGTTGCATCTATTGCTCTGAACCGTCCGGGCCCTCTGGAGTCTGGTATGGTTGAAGACTACGTAAAAGCTGCAAGTGGCAAAACCCCTGTTCATTACTACGATGAGCGTCTGAGGCCCATTCTGGAAGAAACCTATGGCACCATGGTCTATCAGGAACAGATCATGCAGGTCTCTATGGTCATGTCTGGTTTCTCCGCTGGTCGTTCCGACGTTTTGCGTAAGGCAATGGGCAAGAAGAAGCTGGACGTTATGCGCCAACTGAAGGAAGAGTGGAACGCGGGTGCTGTGGCCAACGGCTACAAGCTGGAGATTGCCGAGCAGATTTGGGCTGACGCAGAAAAGTTCGCAAAGTACGCCTTCAACAAGTCCCACTCGGCCGCATATTCCATCTTGGTTATGCGCACGGCTTACCTGAAAGCTCATTATCCCAATGAGTACATGGCCGCTGTGCTTTCCAGCTACATGGGCAACACCGACCGCCTGATTCGCTATATTGCTAGCTGCAACCACAACGGCACCCCGGTACTGCCGCCTGACGTGAACCAGTCCAATGAGGAATTCACCCCTGTTGATGAGGGCATTCGCTTTGGCTTGGTGGGCGTTCGTGGTGTGGGCCGCAATGTGGCCGAGGCAATCGTTGCTGAGCGCAAGGCCAACGGCCCCTATACGTCGTTGCACGATTTTGTGAATCGTCTGGATTCCAAGTGCTACAACCGCAAAACGCTGGAAGCCCTGATCAAGGGCGGTGCCTTCGACTCCACGGGTTACACTCGCAAGCAGCTGATGTACTTTGTGGACGAAACGCCCCTGCTGGAAGGCGCGGCAAAGCGTCAGCGCGACCGCGATTCGGGCCAGGTTTCTATGTTCGACCTGTTCGGCGATGATGAGGATTCCGGCTTCACCGAGGATATTCCCGCGCCTGATGGCGTGGAATGGGATAAGCGCACCAAGCTTGCCTTCGAGAAGGAAATCATGAAGATTTACGTCTCGGAGCATCCTTTGGCGCCTTATGAGCGCATGCTGGCCAAGATGACCAAGTACAACATGGGCGAGCTGTCTGAACGCACCAAAGAAATTCGCAATGCCGATTTCGTGGGCATGGTGAGTAGCGTGGTAACCAAGCTGACCAAGACGGGCAACCGCATGGCCACCTTCACCCTGGAAGACACCACCGGCTCCATGGAATGCATCTGCTTCAAGTACAGCGACTTTGCCGACGCCATCGTGGAAGACGCGGTGGTGAAGATCAAGGGCAAGTTCGAAAGCGGCGACCGTGGCAACCAGATCATTGCCTATGAAGTGCAAGCCATTGAGCTTGATGAGGTTCAGGGCAAGCCCATCCATGCGCAAATCAGCGTGTACTCCAACGAGTACAACCTGGATGTGTCCATGAAGCTCACGGCGCTGCTGAAGCGTTTTCCGGGCAATGACGGCGTGTCCTTGCTGTACACCCAGGGCGACGGTCGCAAATTCCGCGCTGAACTGCCCATTCGCATTGACGCCCGCTCCAACGTGCTTGCTTTGGAGCTGTCTCGTCTGTTTGGCAGGGACGTTTTGCATGGATAACCTGGTTCTTGAGACAACCGAGCCTTCGCGCACCTTTGCCCTGACCATAGGATACAATGGTGCGCCCTTTGCGGGTTTCGCGCGCCAGCCGGGCCAGCTGACGGTGCAGGGCAACGTGGAAGAAGCCTTGAGCCTGCTGTTCAGGCAAGAGGTGCTCACCGTGTGCGCCGGCCGCACCGATGCGGGCGTGCATGCGCGCTGCCAGGTGGTCTCCTTCAGTGTGCCTGAAAGCGCGCTGCGAGGCCGCGGTGAACGCAGCTTGCTGCGCTCTCTGAACGCCCTGACCCACGAGGCTATCACGGCCAAGTCCTTGCAGGAACGCCCCCAGGGCTTTTCTGCGCGCTTCGATGCCGTGTCCCGCGAGTATCACTACCATATTTGCACCGACCCCGTGCCTCCGCTGTTCATGCGCGAGTACAGCTGGCATATTCCCCAGCCCCTGAACGTGGCCGCAATGCAGCAGGCTGCGGCGCTGATGGAAGGCGAGCACGATTTCAAGAGCTTTTGCTTGGCGGCTTCGGCCAAAGACAAGCCTACCCATCGCTTTGTGGAGCGGGTGACGGTGGAGCCCATCGAAATCATGGGCGAGAGCATTCTGCTCATCACGGTGAAGGGCAACGCTTTCCTGCATTCCATGGTGCGCACTATGGTGGGCACGCTGGTGAAGGTGGGCGCCGGGCATCGTGAGCCTGAATGGGTGAGTCGTGTGTTGGAGGCTTGCGATCGCAGCGCTGCGGGGGAGACCGCTCCCGCCTGCGGCTTGGTGTTTTGGAATGTTGACTACGAGGGCGAGCGCTGCCCCTATGCGCCGCCGGTAGAGTAAGGGGCTCGCTATGGGACTGTCAGATGTTTTCCGTGACGCTGCCCAGATGAGGCAGGAGCATGCCTTCGATGCGCTGCGCAACAGGGAAGAAGAGGCGAATCTTCTTGCATGGCAGCGTGTTGCGGAGATTGCCTCCAGCCTGATGGAAAACAAGAACGGGCAAGCGCGCAGCCTGGGCAAAGAGCTGCAGCAGCTGGCCTACGCGCACACCTCCATTTCCGGCGAATTAGGTTTTGATTCGGAAGGAGCGGGCCTTACGGCGGTTTCTTCGGGCATGGTTATGGAAACCGATACGTTCTCTTTGGACGATCTCGAAGAGGCTACCGTGCCTTCGATGCCCGAGGCGCAGCCCTTGGATACCCATGTGATGCCGGAGATGATCGATCCGCCCTTGCGCCCCATGGCCACCGATGTTGCCACCTTCAAGCATGTGTGCGACGGTCGCGATGGAAAGCTGTGCCTTTTCGAAGACGCCGATGGGCATTTGGTGGTGGTTCGTTCCTCCCGCCTGGCCTAGGGTTTGAAAAGCCTCATCTGCTCACTGCGAGCTTCGCTCATGGCGCCAAGGCCAATTCGTTACGCCCTCCTGGCATCTAGGGCTTTTCATGTCCTAAGAGCATAACAAAAAAGCCGCTCCGAAGAGCGGCTTTTCCATTTCCAGAGCAGGTGCGCTTATTCAGCGGCTTCCTTCTTCTTGGGGGCAGCGGGGGCGTCAAAAGCACCAGCGCAATGGGGGCAGCGGGTGGCGCCTTCCTTGACCTCTTCCAGGCAGAAGGGGCAAGTAGGGGGCTCCATCTCGTCTTCCTCCACGGGTTCTTCCTTCTTCTTGGTGGCGTCCTTCAGCTTGTTTACGGCCTTGACCAGGCAGAACACAATCCAAGCCACAATCAGGAAGTTGACAATTGCGCCCAGCAGTGCGCCAAAGTCAATTTCGGTGCCGGGGATGACTAGGCCGCCAATCTGGCCGGGATCGCCGCCGGCGATGGCCTTGATTAGGGGGTTGATGATATTGGTGGTCAGTGCGGTGACAATTGCGGTGAAAGCGCCGCCAACAATAACGCCAACAGCCATATCCATCACGTTGCCGCGATTGATGAATTCCTTGAATTCATCCATCATCTTCATGATGATGCTCCTTTCCTCTTGGGGTTTACCCGAATCAATTCTGCTGCATTATATAGCAAATATTACGGACTGTTGACGCTTTCTGTTGCAGCTTGACATCGTGGGGGGTGCAAGTAAAATCGTTTTTGGCACTCGATACTTGAGACTGCTAAAGCGGTACTCAAGGCAACGTATGTTGCAAACAAGAAAGAAGGACCTATGAGAAAGTTCAAAACTGAAAGTAAAAAGCTGCTTGATCTGATGATCAACTCTATTTACACCAACAAGGAGATCTTCCTGCGCGAGCTCATTTCCAACGCTTCTGACGCAGTGGACAAGCTGTATTTTAAGAGCCTCACCGATAAGTCGGCCGCGGTGGACAAGGACGACCTGTGCATTCGCGTGAATTTCGACAAGGGCGCCCGCACCATCATCGTTTCCGACGACGGCATTGGCATGACCAAGGACGAGCTGGACAAGAATCTGGGAACCATCGCTCATTCTGACAGCCAGAACTTCAAGACCGAAAACGCTGAGCAGCAGGGCGGCGACGTGGATATCATCGGCCAGTTTGGCGTTGGTTTCTACTCTTCCTTTATGGTGGCCGATCATGTGCGCGTAGTTTCCCGCGCCTTTGGCAGCGATGAGGCATACGCCTGGGAAAGCGATGGCGTTGAGGGCTACACCATTGAGCCTGCTGAGCGCGAAACCCACGGCACCGACGTTATCCTGAGCATCAAGGAAGGTTCCCTGGAGGAAGATTACGACCAGTTCCTTACTGAAGAGGGTTTGACGTACCTGATCACCCATTACAGCAACTATGTGCGCTACCCCATTCGCATGCTGGTTACCAAGCAGCGCCCCAAGCCCAAGCCGGTTGGCGCCCCTGAAGACGCAAAGACCGAGTGGGAAACCTACAAGGGCATTGAGACCATCAATTCCATGGTGCCCATTTGGAAGCGCAAGAAGTCTGATGTGACCGCCGAAGAGTACAACGAGTTCTACAAGTCTGATTTCCATGACTATGAGAATCCCGCCCGCACCGTGAGTTTCCACGCCGAAGGCGCTTTGAATTACGATGCGCTGCTGTTCATCCCTAGTCGCGCTCCCTACGATATGTACAGCCGCGAGTACCAGAAGGGCCTGGCCCTGTACAGCTCCAACGTTCTGATTATGGAGAAGTGCGAAGATCTGGTGCCTGATTACTTCAACTTTGTGCGCGGCATTGTCGACAGCCAGGATTTGACCCTGAATATCTCTCGCGAGACCCTGCAGCAGAACAGCCAGCTGCGCGCTATTGCCCGCAAGGTGGAGAAGAAGATCAAGTCTGAGCTGGACTCCATGCGCGAGGACGATCGCGAGGCTTACGAGGCATTCTTTGAGAATTTCGGCCGCAGCCTGAAGTACGGCATCTATGCAAGCCGCGGTGAAAAGGCCGATGTGCTGGCCGATTTGCTGCTGTTTTATTCCGCCAAGATGAACAAGATGGTAACGCTGCGCGAGTACGTGGAAGACATGCTGGAGGGCCAGGACAGCATCCTGTACCACTTTGGCGTGGGCGAGACCAAGGAGCGCTTGGGCAAGAGCCCCATCGTGAAGGCCGTTTTGGACAAGGGCTACGACGTGCTGCTGTGCAACGACCCCATTGATGAGTTCTGCCTGCAGCTTATGGGTGCTTACGATGAGAAGCCCATGAAGAATGTTGCTACCGAGGATCTGAACTTGGGCTCCGAGGACGAGAAGGCAGATGCTCAGGCTGTTGAGCAGGACAATGCCGATCTGTTCTCCACCATGCAGAAGGCTCTTGAAGGCAAGGTTGAGAAGGTTGTTGTTTCCACCCGCTTGGTAGACGAGCCCGCTTGCCTGACCACCACCGGTGGCGTGTCTCTGGGCATGGAGCGCGTGCTTTCCGCCGCTGAGGGCTATGAGGGCATCAAGAGTGCTCGCATTCTGGAGATCAACCCCAAGCATCCGGTGTTTGAGGTCCTGAAGGATGCTCAGGATTTGGGCCAGACCGACAAGGTTTCCCTGTACGCCGGCTTGCTGTACGAGCAGTCCCTTCTTATTGAAGGCCTGTCGGTGGAAGATCCCTTTGAGTTTGCCAAGGCCGTTGTTTCCCTGATGGTATAAGCAGCGTGCCGTCTGCGATTGGCAAGGTGATTGTTCGGTTCCAGCTGGTACAATGCCAGCTGGAACTTTTTTATGAAGGAGCGCCCCATGAGAGAACGCAAAAATACCCTGCTGCTGTTCAGCAAGCTGCCCGAGGTGGGCAAAGTCAAAACCCGCCTGACGGTGCTGAAGGACGGCATCTTCCAGCCCGAGGTGGCCTCGGCCCTGTACCACTGCATGCTTTTTGACGTGGTGGAAATTTGTATGACCGCCATGACCAAGCTGGAGCAGGAAAGCGAAGCGGAGGTAATGGCTTTGCGCGCCGATGGTATTCCCGAGGATGAGATTGTGCGCGACACCTATGAGCTGGTGATTTCCGTGGCGCCCGAGGAAAACGTGGCGCGCATGGAGAAGCTGTTCTACGACGCTGGCCAGTGGCCTCGGCCCATGGTGTTCATTTGCGACAAGGGCGCCAACTTCGATGAGCATTACAACCATTCCTTCCAACAGGTGTGGGATCGCGGAGCCGATTGCATTCTTTCCATGGGTGCCGACATGCCCGCCTTGCATACCAAGGACGTGACGAACGGCTTCGAAATGCTGCACTCTTTGGACGGCGTGGAAGGCGGCGGTATCGTTTTGGCCCCTGACCAGGCTATGGGCGTTTCTATTGTGGGCTGGACCCGCGAGACCGACTTCGATCACACGGGGGTGTATTACTGCCAAAGCGGCCTGACCGTGCTGCCGGCTTACATCCAGAAGTGCCGCGAGAAGGGCCTTCCCGCGCTGTATCTGCCGGCTGTGCCCGACGTGGATACCATGGGCGACCTGATGCACAACGTCACCCTGGTGGAAGCGCTTAACTACTGCGCGCCCTTCGAGGACAACACGCCTCCTTGGCGCACCCTGCAGGCTCTGAAGGAAATGGGCTGGGACAAAATTGTGGTGCCTCCCAACGACCTTCACGACCCCCGCGAGGAGATTGATAAGTAGCTTTCGCTTACAAAACTGCCAAAAAAAGCCGAGTTGTCCTGCGTTTAACGCCAATATTTCTGGACAACCCGGCTTTTTTGTGGCTTCTTCGGACTTTTATAAGGATTTCCGCAGGTCAACTCGGTTTTTTTTGGCAGTTTTGCTGATTTCACCTAGGGGAAGCCAAAACGACGGATCTGAATTTGAGAATAGGCGTAACCAAAGACGGTAGCTCGCTTGTTCTTGCTGATGCGTTAATGGTCGAAATCGAATATGTAGATGCTTGGAGATGGTTTTTGCCAAGGTGATGGTGCCCTGGAATGTCTCAAGTTGGCCAGTTGTAACGGTAAGTACGGTATATCCGAGAACTGAGAGGGCATTTCTTTTTGAGGCGTCTCGTTCGCGAGATTGTCTAGTGCTATGCGCGAATTCGCTATCATATTCCACCACAAGTTTTGCTTCCCTCCAGAGGAAGTCGCACTCGAAATACTTGCGATGATCTAAGTGGGCATAGCGTTTTTCCAGATATATTCGTTCGTTAAGCGGAGCTTGCGGAATGCCAAATCCTTGATCTTTTCTGTGCAGAAACATCATGAGTGCAAATTCAATTTCGCGAGGCGAACGGGCTTCTGCCACAACGTATTTGAGTGCGCGCCGTGCTTGATCGATGCCGTTGGCTCCTTTGCTTTCATCAAGATAGCGTTTCAATTTGCTGGGTGAGGTAAGAGGGGTTCGCTCAGCGAGGGGTTCTTCGGAATAGCCAGTTCGCACGAATTGGGAACAAAGCTCGCTGCCGTATCTCACGGTGGTAAGAAAATCGCAGGAATCCGCAATTTGAAGAAAACTTAGTTCGGGGCATACCGCAAAACGTGTACTGTCAATACTGTTTTCCACGATGCTGCCTGAAGGAAGTTTGCGGTGTTGGTAATGAATGACCGCGCCTTCAAATTGTCGAGGAATTCGCGCATTGGAGGGAATGAGAATGTGGGTGCTGTTTGTGAGGTTGGAGGGGGTGTCCCTTTCCGAGAGCAGCGGGGGAGTGCTTATTGTTCTTCGAAGCGTGTAGAAGCTGGCTTCGGGGGAAAGCCAGATTAGGGCGGCGGATATGTGACTCAGTACGATGCTCATGGGCTTAGCATGACAAAGGCATCTATCAAAAAGTTATCAAAAACGCCGGCTTTGCTATCAAGAAGCTCTCAAAAAGTGCTCAAAAAGTTATCAAAACGTCAGCAAAGGTATAATGGAGCTGCAAAAGAGAAAGGCTGCCCCATGATTGTTCGCTTGGATTCTGTTTCCGACCCGCTGCTTGACGCTTACGCGCGTCTGACCGAGGCGCAGCTGCGCAACAAACTGGAACCTGAAAAGGGCATTTTCATAGCGGAAGCGCCCAAGGTCATAGAGCGTGCGCTGGCTGGTGGTATGGAGTGCCAATCGCTGCTGCTGGAAGAGAAGATGCTGGCCAACACGGCTTCCATCATTGAAACCCTTGAGGCGGTAAATCCTGAAACGCCCATTTTCGTGCTGCCTCACAAAGAAATTGAGCAGCTCATTGGCTATGAGCTGACCCGCGGTGCCTTGGGTGCATTTAAGCGTCCGGCCCCTCGCGCACTGGAAGAGGTGTTGTCGGGGGCTCGTCGCGTGGCGGTGCTGGAAAACATCACCAATCATACCAATGTGGGCGCCATTATGCGATCGGCTGCGGCGTTGGGCATGGATGCTGTGCTGGTGACTCCGGAGTGCTACGACCCATTGTATCGTCGAGCGGTGCGTTGCTCTATGGGCACGGTGTTCCAAATTCCCTGGACCCGCATTGATAATTGGCCTGAGGGCGGCATGCAGCGCTTGCATGACCTGGGATTCAAGACTGCGGCACTGGCCTTGCGCGACGATTCCATAACGCCTCGTGATCCTCAGCTGGCTGCTTGCGAGAAACTGGCGGTGGTGCTGGGCACTGAAGGTGATGGCCTGTGCTATGACACCATTGCGGCGTGCGATTTTACTGTGCGCATTCCCATGTATCATCAGGTTGATTCCCTGAATGTGGCTGCGGCAAGTGCGGTGGCTTTCTACGAGCTGGCTCGTCCGGCTGAAGGGCTGGAGGCGCGCTAATGTATATGCCGCCGGAAGAAATTCATCCTGCGTTCGACCAGTTTGTCCAGACCATCGGCGTGCTTCGCTCGCCGGAGGGTTGCCCGTGGGATAGGGCGCAGACTCATGAAAGCATTGCCAAAAACATGCTGGAAGAAGCCTATGAGGCGGTGGATGCCATAGAGCAGCACGATGCGGCCCATCTGCGGGAAGAGCTGGGCGATGTGCTGTTGCAGGTGGTGCTGCAAGCCCAAATAGCCGCAGATGCGGGGGAGTTTACCATTGACGACGTGTGCGCTGATGTGAATGCTAAGATGATTCGTCGTCACCCTCACGTGTTTGGCCAGGTGAGTGTTGACGACGCTCATGAGGTGAACGATGTGTGGGAGCAAGTGAAGGCCCAAGAGCGAGCGGCAGCGGGGAAGAGCGAGGCCGCCGATAGCCTGCTGGATGCGGTGCCTGCTGGCTTCCCGGCTTTAATGCAGGCGCAAAAGATTTCCAAGAAGGCGGTTTCTGCTGGTTTTGAATGGGATTCTTTGGAAGACGTGTGGAACAAGGTGCGGGAAGAGTGCAGCGAGTTGGTGGAGGCCTACGGGCAGGCAGCCCAGGATGAGCGGGGCGCCATTGACGCCGAAGCCGATTCGAAGGGCTATGAAGCGGCTCAGCTGGAGCTGGGAGATGCACTGTTTACCCTGGTGAATGTAGGTCGCAAGATGGGGCTGGATGCCGAAAGCGCCCTTCGGACAACCTGTGTGAAGTTCCGCAATCGCTGGAGACTCATGGAGCAGCAGGCGCAAGCGGAGGGAGTGGGCCTTGAGGGTTTGGATAAAAGCCAGCTCATGGCATTGTGGCAACAGGCGAAACAGAGCGAATAAAATACGCCTATAAGTGCTTAAAAATGCAATATTTGCCACTTATCGACAATTATAGTGCATAAAATTACAAGAATATTAAATTCATTGCAATGGGTGGCCCCTTGTAATATAGTCCCTTGTGCAAATAGAGAAACTCTTGTTTGACCGTTTTCCAAAGGAGAAACCTATGAAAAAGAAACTGATTGCCATTGCTGCAGCAGCCCTTATGGTGGTTGCTTTGGCCGGCTGCTCCAGCAGCTCCAGCAGCTCTGCCAGCGCTTCTGCCAGCGCATCCGCCTCTGCCAGCGCTGCCACCGAGATGAAGCTGGTTACCCCCGGCACCATCACTGTGGGCACCTCTCCCGACTATCCTCCCTTCGAGAATCTGGAAGGCAACGACATCGTTGGTTTCGAGGTTGACCTGGTGAACGCCGTAGCTGGCAAGCTTGGTGTGAAGGTTGAGTACAAGGCTATGAACTTTGACTCCATCATTGCTGCTGTTGAAGCCGGAACCCAAATTGACCTGGGTATGAGCGGCTTCACCATCACCCCCGAGCGCGCTAAGACCATCGATTTCACCACTTCCTTCTACACCGACGACCTGGGTATTGCCACCATGAATAACGGCGCTTTCACTTCTGAGGACGCTCTGGCCGCTGATGGTGTTCGCATTGCTGTTCAGTCTGGCACCACCGGTGAATCTGCCATGAAGGAAAACTATCCCAAGGCTGAAGTTACCTCTTATACCAGCTCCAATGACATCTTTGCTGCTCTTTCCGCTGGTAAGGCCGATGCTGCTTGCACCAACATTTCCGTTGTAAACGCTATGCTTACCGAGTCTTACAACGATTGCTCCGTCATTAAGAAAATTTCCTCCGGCGAGGATTACGGCCTGGTTGTTGCCAAGGGCAACCCTGTTCTGACTCAGAAGATCAACGCCGCTCTGGCCGATCTGGAGAAGGATGGCACCATCGCCAACCTGCTTGCAAAGTGGAACTTGTAGTTCCTCCCTCTTCGCCAAACGTCTAATCGGGAGGCGGCTCTGCGGGGCCGCCTCCTTTCCCTATTTCGGCGCGATGGGGGTTCTTGCTAAAGCTTTAGCGTGATATAGCGCCAGTGTGCTCTATTGCGCTAAAGCGTTAAATGTTTGCCTTATCAGGTGATACCCAATAAAATATATCTTCTATGACTATGCGCAAAAAGGCGTATAGAAAGAATACTAGGAGGCATCTATGAAGAAAAAGTTGATCGCCTTAGCTGCAGCAGCATTGATGGTTGTAGCTTTGGCCGGCTGCTCCAGCAGCTCTAGCTCCAGCAGCGCTTCTGCAAGCGCAGCAGGCTCTGCAAGCGCTCCTGCCGTCAAGCTGGTGAAGGAAGGCACCCTGACCGTAGGCATTTCCCCCGACTATCCCCCCTTCGAGAACCTGGAAAACGGTCAGATTGTCGGCTTTGAGCCCGACCTGGCAGCTGCCCTGGGCGAGAAGATGGGTGTGAAGATTGAGTTCGCTTCCCTGAACTTTGACGCTATTCTGACTGCCGTTGACGCTGCAACTCAGATTGACTGCGGCATCTCCGGTTTCTCCATCGACCCCGAGCGTGCCAAGCTGGTTGATTTCTCCACCTCTTATTTCGTGGATGATCTGGCTGTTGCAACCATGAAGGCCGGCGCCTTCACCTCCGAAGAGGCGCTGAAGGGCGAAGGTGTTCGCATTGCCGTTCAGTCTGGCACCACCGGCGAATCTTACATTCAGGAGAACTTCCCTGGTGCTGAGCCCGTTGCTTTCACCAATTCCAATGACTGCTTCGCTGCTATGGCTGCTGGTAAGGTTGATGCCGTATGCACCAACGCTGCTGTTGTTGCTTCCATGGTGAGCAAGTCTTACACCGACGCTGCCATCATTGCCAACTACGCAACTGGTGAAGAGTATGGCGTTGCCGTGGCCAAGAGCAACCCTGCTCTGCTGGCTGCCATCAACAAGGCTCTGGCTGAGTTGGAAGCCGACGGCACCATTGAGAAGATTTCTTCTAAGTGGCTGTAAGAGGCAAAGGTAACTAAAACAATCCGCCCGGTGTTTCGGTGCCGGGCGGGTACCATCGATTAAAGGAACACGATTCATGAATTTACCCACTACAGTACCGCAACAATCGAGAGGCGCTCGTATTGCGCTCGCGGCTCTTGCCGTACTGATTGCTTTCACGTGCACCTTCAGTGTGCCCGCTACCGCTTTGGCCTTGGATACCTCTAAGACCACCGCTAAGACCAACAGCGACTCCGGCGCCGATGTGCTGGGTGGTAAGGAAACCCGCGTGACTTGGGAAGGCCAGGCCGCAGAAGGCGAAGAGCTTTCGGGGCTCAGCCTTACGTTTCCTGCTGGCACCCAATTCGGCGTTGATGATGCCCGCGTAACCCTTCTGAAGGATGGGGGCTCCGAGCGTGTGGCCGTGTTGAAGAACGCCAAGATCACCAAGGAAGGTCAAACCATTAAGGCCACCTTTGACGTGTCTTCTTATAAGGGCGCAGGCGACTTCTACCGCCTTGAGGTGTATGAAGTGGTGTTCCCCGTTGCTGGCGGCGACCAGCAGCTAACCGGCACCTACACCTTGGCTTCGGGCCAAACTCGCGACATGGATATTCCCGTGATCAGCGTGGTGGAAACCACCCTGCCTGAGCAGATTGCAGGTGCTATTGAGTCCACCGATTGGTATAAGGCTTGGTGTGAGAACAAGTTCCTGAAGCTGTTCTTGAACCCCGCCCTCATCGTGCGCTCCATCCCCGTGGTGTTCCATGGCTTCCTTATGGCTTTGGCCATCGTGCTGTGCGCTTTCCCCTGCGCAATTCCCCTGGGTCTTATTCTGGCCCTCATGCGCATGTCCAAGCTGGCGGTGCTGCGTGGCATCGGCAGCGTATATGTGAACGTCGTTCGTGGTACCCCCTTGTTCCTGCAGATTTACGTTGCCTTCTTCGGTCTGCCCCTGGCTGGCATCAACGTTCCCAATTTCCCCTTGGGCGTTATCGTTCTGTTCATGAACTCCGCGGCTTACCTGTGCGAAATCTTCCGCGCTGGCATCCAGTCCATTCCTAAGGGCCAAAACGAAGCGGCTCGTTCTTTGGGCATGAATGCCGCTCAGACCATGATCTTCGTTATCATTCCCCAGACCGTGCGTCGTGTTATTCCTACCATGACCAGCGAATTCATTCTGCTGTACAAAGACACCTCTCTGTTGGCAGCCGTTGGCATCATGGAAGTTGTTCAGTACTCCAAGAGCATCGTGGCGTCTACCGGCTCTATTACGCCCTACATTGTGGCTGCCCTGTTCTATCTGGTTATCACCCTGCCTCTGGCCAAGTTTGTTGGCAACCTGGAGGCCAAGCTGGCCAACACCGATGGCGGATCAGCGCCTGCCAAGAAGAAGCGCGCCAATAAGAAAGATTCTGTCGTAGCTAATGGCGAGATTGAATCAAGTGTGGCTATTGCCGATGGTGAAGCCGCTATGGGTATACCCATGACGCAGAAAGGAGGCAAGTGATGAGCCAGGAAGTAGAGACTATGGAGATGGCTGCAACGGAAACCCCCAGCTTGCATCATGTGGGCAAGGAAGTAGTGGTTAGTATTCAGGGCTTGCAGAAAAGCTTTGGAGACTTGCACGTATTGAAGGGCGTTGACCTGGACGTTCATCGCGGCGAAGTAGTTGTTGTGCTGGGTCCTTCTGGCTCCGGCAAGTCTACTATGCTGCGTTGCATCAACCGTTTGGAAGAACCCACTGGTGGCAAGATCTTCTTTGAGGGTACCGAAATCACCAGTAAGGAAACTGACATTAACGCAGTGCGCGCCAAACTGGGCATGGTGTTCCAGAGCTTTAACCTGTTCCCCCATCTGACGGCCAAGAAGAATGTCATGCTGGCTCAGCAGAAGGTGCTGAAGCGCAGCAAGGAAGAGGCGGAGCGCATTGCCGTTGAGCAGCTGACCAAGGTTGGTCTGGCCGAGCGCGTTGACTACAAGCCAAGCCAGCTTTCCGGCGGCCAGCAGCAGCGCGTGGCCATTGCCCGCGCCCTGGCCATGGACCCCCATGTGATGCTTTTCGACGAAGCTACCAGCGCTCTTGACCCTGAGCTGGTTCGCGACGTTTTGGGTGTTATGAAGGAAATGGCCAAAAACGGCATGACCATGATTGTGGTTACCCACGAGATGGGCTTTGCCCGCGACGTGGCCGACCGCGTGGTGTTCATGGACGGTGGCGTCATTGTGGAGCAGGGTGCTCCCGAGGAAGTGTTCGACCACCCCAAGAGCGACCGTACCAAGGATTTCCTGGGTCACATTTCTTAAAGGTAAACAATTGTTTACACTTGCGAAACGCTTTAGTTTATTGGAGTAGTTTCCCGTATAATTCAATATAGGGAAACCAACACCTTGGCCTGTAAAGGCGCCCTGTTTTTGGTAATGAATGTTTAAAGGAAGACATTCAAGATAATTGAAGGAGGAAGCACATGAAGAAGAAGCTCATTGCCGTGGCTGCTGCTGCTCTGATGGTTGTTGCTCTGGCTGGCTGCTCCAGCTCCAGCTCTAGCGCATCTGCCTCTGCATCTGCATCCGCATCTGCATCTGCTAGCGCACCTGCTGAGTACAAGGGTCTGGGCGACAACTCTGCTCTGAACTTTGTAACCGGTGGCGAATCCGGCACCTACTACGCAGTTGGTGGCATCATTGCTCAGGATGTATCCAACAACCAGAATATCAAGGTCACCTCTTTGGCTGGCAACGGCTCCAAGGCCAATGCTCAGCAGATCCAGGACGGTGAGGCTCAGCTGGCCTTCTGCCAGTCCGACGTTCTGACCTATGCTTATGAAGGCACCAACATCTTCGAAAAGGAAGGTGCTATCAAGGACTTCAGCATCGTTGGCGTTCTGTACGACGAGACCGTTCAGATTGTTACTTGCGATCCCAACATCAAGACCGTTGCTGACCTGAAGGGCAAGACCGTTTCCATTGGCGCTGCTGGTTCTGGCGTTTACTTCAACGCCATTGATGTTCTGGGTGCTTACGGCCTGACCGAGGCTGACATCAACCCCTCTTATCAGTCCTTCCAGGATTCTGCAGACTCTCTGCAGAACGGCCAGATTGACGCTGCATTCATCGTAGCTGGCGCTCCCACTACCGCTATTACTCAGCTGTCCACCAACAAGCAGGCTTACCTGGTTGCTCTGGATGATGAGCACATTGCTCAGCTGCAGAAGAATGTTCCCTTCTACAGCAAGAACGTCATCAAGGCTGGTACCTACAAGGGCATCGACACTGATGTGACCACCGTTGCTGTTCAAGCTGTTATCATTGCCAACAACAAGGTTTCCGAGGCTGCTGTTTACGCATTCACCGCTGACCTGTTCGAGAACCTGGACACCATGGCCGCATCTAACGCCAAGTTCTCTGAGATGAGCCTGGAGAAGGGCGCATCCCTGACTGGCGTTCCCTATCATGCCGGCGCTGCCAAGTACTTCGCCGAGAAGGGCATCACTGTCGCTAAGTAATTGTCGCCGACAGGAATTGCGCTTCCCTGATTTGTGAGGCATTCGGGTCGCGGCGGAATAAACCCCGTCGCGACCTGTTGTATCAAGAAATACCAAGCTGCCTTAGCGGGCGCTTCGTTTTCTTGAAACAGCAGGTCCCCCCGAAGACGAGAGGAATTACCTACATGCTTTTCAAGAAGAACAAAATGGACGCTGAATCCAAAGCAACAGTAGAGGAAATTGGTGAAGAAGCCGCTGCTGTTGAGGTGGAAACCGACATCGATGAGGTTATGCGTAAGTATGACCGCGAATCCAATGTTCGCGTCTGGGAGGGTGCTCCCAAGGTGGTCGTTTCAGTGCTCATGGCCCTGTTCAGCGTGTATTGTATTGGCATGACGCTGTTTTCCACCGAGCTTCCTGAAACTAAGCTGGCACGCTTCTTGGCCTTTGTCGTTGTCATTGGCTATCTGGTGTATCCTGCCCGCAAGAACGGTCGCGTGAAGGTGAACAGCATTCCGTGGTACGACATTCTTGTCATGTGCGCGGGCTTTGGCTGCTTCATGTACTTCGCCATCAACGCTTACGACATCATCATGATGGGTAGCCGCATTGGCACCCTGGAAATCGTCTTGGGCATTGTAGGCATTTTGGTTGTTGCCGACCTTTGCCGCCGCAGTGTAGGAGTTCCTATTCTGGTGGTGGTAAGCTGCCTGCTTATTTACGCCCTGTGGTGGCGCTTCGATCAGTGCGGCGACGTGTATCTGACCCTGCGCCTGATCTTCTACAAGCTGTTCTACACCACCAGCGGCATCATCGGTACGCCCATTAACGTGTGCTACACCTACATCGTTCTGTTCATCATCTTCGGTGCCTTCTTGGAGCGCACCGGCATTGCCGCCTTCTTCATCTCCTTCGCAAACCGCGTGGCTGGCTGGTCCTCCGGCGGCGCTGCCAAGGTTGCTGTTATCTCTTCCGCCCTGTGCGGCATGGTTTCAGGCTCTTCTGTAGGCAACACCGTTACCACTGGTTCGGTAACCATCCCCATGATGAAGAAGACCGGCTACAAGCCCGAGTTCGCCGGCGCTGTTGAGGCGGCGTCCTCCACTGGCGGCCAGATCATGCCCCCCATCATGGGCGCTGCTGCCTTCCTGATGGCGGAGTACATGGGCATTCCTTACATCGAGGTTGCTACCAAGGCTCTGTTGCCCGCTCTGCTGTACTTCGCCGGCATCTTCATCACCGTGCACCTGGAGGCAAAGAAGCTGGGCCTGAAGGGCATGCCCGTTAGCGAGCTGCCCAAGTGGAGCTACTTGGCCAAGAACTGCTACCTTATTCTTCCCCTGGTGCTGCTGGTGTGGCTGGTTGCCACCGGCGCCCGCACCATGAACGTGTCCGCCATCATATCCATCGTGGGTGCTTTCCTTATTGGCTGCATCAACTTCTTCTTCACCAACCTGCGTGAGCGCGAAGAGGGCCAGAGCATGGCCGACGTGCTTAAGATGACTGCCCGCACCGCCGGCATCATGCTGTACGAATCGCTGCAGGCTGGCGCCAAGAGCGTTATTTCCGTGGCTGTTGCTTGCGCCATGGCTGGTCTGATTGCCGGCTGCATTACCGTAACCGGCCTGGCTTCCTCCATGATCAACGCCATCGTTACCGTGGCTGGCGACGCCACCATCATCGGTCTGGTACTCACCATGCTGTGCTGCATCGTTCTGGGCATGGGCGTTCCCACTACTGCAAACTACTGCATCATGGCTTCTACCTGCGCTCCCATCCTCATCCAGCTGGGCGTCCCCGCAATTGCCGCTCACTTCTTCGTGTTCTACTTCGGCATCGTGGCAGACATCACCCCGCCGGTTGCCTTGGCGGCTTATGCAGGCAGCGCCATCGCACGCTCCAACCCCATGAAGACCGCCGTGAACGCCACCAAACTGGCCATCGCCGCCTTCATCGTGCCTTACATTCTGGCTTTCAACCCGGTCATGATTCTGGAAGGCGATGCTACCGCCGCGGCCATCATCCTGATGATCGCCACCTCGCTCATTGGCCTGTTCGGCGTTTCCACGGGCCTCAATGGTCACCTGTTCAAGAAGGTGCCCATGGTATTGCGCCTGGTCATCATCGCAGCTGGCCTGGCTATGATGATTCCCGGCACCCTTACCGACGTAGGCGGTCTGGTAGTTATTGCTTTGGTGGTTGGCTTCCTGTTCATTACTGGTCGCAAGAAGAAAGACGTTACAGCTGCCTAGTTTCTGCGGCTTTTGCTTTGCATTTTCGAACGGCTCCTTCGGGAGCCGTTTTTTGTGTGCGCCACATGCTCACTGGTTTCTTGCATTCTTCTAGGCAGCGCTTTATGAGCAAAATCGCACGTAAAGCGTGGTTTTTGCGCTTCGAAGGCTCATTGCGGCAAAGGCGCGTTGAATGAGGCTGGATTGAGTTATTCGCCCAGAGCACCTGCGAGGGTAAGCAGAATGCGGTTTTCGCGGTTTAGAGCTGATGTTTCGGGGTCGTAGTCAAGTACGACAATGTTCATGCCAGGGAAGCGCTGGGAAAGCTCGTGCAAGGCACCGCGGGCATGCACATGTCCTTTTACGCAGCCAAAGCTTTGCAGGTAGATAACGCTGCGAACTCCCTGGTTGTAAAAATGCTGCAGCTGTTCAAGATAGCGAACGTCTTCGGTAAACAAGGCTTGCAGCTCGGGAAATACCGGCGTGCAGCGATGGCTTTGGATAATGCAGGCAAGATTATCGTTAAGGAAGCTATCGAATACCAAGGGGGCGGTGCCAACGATGCCTATTAAAGGAGCCCCCTCCTTAGCGGGGGTATCGTTGGGAGTGGGCAAGGGCCAAGCATCTTCCCAGCAAATGGTGAAAGAGCGGTTCGTAATGCGCTGCAAAATGCTGGGAACGGCTTCCAGCAGGCATTTCTGACACACGTTGGGCAGGGTGAGCTTCTCCAATTGGGGACACGCTTGGGCAATGCGCAAAGCGCGGCCTACGATAGCCGCGGTAGAGTAACACAGATCGCGGGTGTAGCTGCGGGCCGCTTCAACATCCGCTGCGTCCAGCTGGGCAAACGCGTCAACCGACCCCGCCTCTGCCAGGGCGGCAAGCTGGGGGCTTAGCTGTTGCGTGATACGCAACGAGGGAAGGGACGCCGCCTCTTCCGTCTGAGCTGTCGCCTGATGATGCTTGGTGTGCTCGACTTGCTCGATGTTTTCCGCCAAGGTGCGCAAACGAATGCGCAGATGGGAAACATCGGCAATTTCGTCAACCTTCAAGGCCGTGAACAGGCGACCATGCTCTTGGAGAAAAGCGCCGGCTTCGGCAATGTTTACCCCGTCATACAGGCATCCGAAGCTTTGCAGGGCTACTACGTTTAAGCGCTGATGTAGCAAGGTGTAGTTGGCCATGCGCAGCATATGGGAAGACCTTTTCCAGGGGTTAGGTTGTTCGGGCTGCTCAACGCGGGGCGCTTCGTCACGGGTGATAACGGTGGGGGAGATCACGGCCAACCCCAAGCCCGCCAGCACCTCATCGATGCGATGGCCAGTGTCAGCATCTACATGATAGGGACGCCCCATGAGCAAAACGCCATGGTGATGAGGGTCTGATTCAACCCAGGCTAGGGCTTTGGCGTTGGCTTTACGCACTTTGTCTTGGTGGGCCTGTTGGGCGGCCAGGCCGGCCTGGAAAGCCTGCTGCAGCTCTTCGGGGGCAAGGGCATCGCCCAAAGGAGCCAGAAGTTTATTGAGGGTCTGAGAGAGCGTTTCTTTCGCTTCGTCAGTTTTTATGAACTTGCTTGGTGAAGCCATGGGCAACGTGGGGCTTATAAGATGCTGAGCCAAAGGTATGCTGCGGCCAGCGCCATTTTCCAAGGCACAGGCGTAAGACGTGCTTACGGCGCAGTTGACGCCGCGTTGATAGAGGGGCATGAAGGCGTGGGTGGCCCCTGCCTGCTCCAGCTGCTTCAGGTGCTTATGGGAAAGCTTTGCGGGATAGCATACGCTTTCCGATGGAACGGTTTCGGCGCCGGCGCTGTCTGTTTGATAAATCTTGTGCGATTGCTCCTTGGGCATGATTACGGAGAACCCCAAGCTGCAGAAAAAATCGTGCCAGAAGGGTGCGTACTCGTAGGAAAGCAAGGTGTTTACCAGGCCTAAGCGAATGGTTCCACGGAGGCCGCTGGCCTCAACACTTGGAATATTCGCCATAAGGGATCGTTCCACTGCAACGGCATTGGGAGCGCCCCGGAGGGTGTTTTTCTGGCTGGTGGCGTAAAGCTCCAGGGCCTTTCCGCAGCGATTGCCTCCAATGTAGTTATGAGAATCATCGGTGGTTACCACTGAAAGGGTGCAGCTGTTAGCGCAGCCTTCGCATTTCATGGCGCTGCGTTTGGGGCTGAATGATTTCAAATCTTGGAGCGGAATAAGGGTGCTATGGGCGTCTTCCCCTTGGCTTAAGGCGCGCTGGCGGGCAACCAGCGCGGCGCCTAGGGCGCCCATGAGATAAGAGCGGTCGGAACGGGTTACCTGGCGGCCTGAAAGCAGCTCAAAGGCCCGCAACACCGCATCGTCCATAAAGGTGCCTCCTTGCACCACGATGTTGGAGCCCAGGGAGTCAAGATTATGCAGTCCGATGATGCGGAAAAGGGCGTTTTTTACCACAGAATAGGCGCAGCCTGCCGCCAGATCCTCCGCGCTAGCGCCAACCTTCTGGGCATGTTTCAAACGGGAATTCATGAATACGGTGCACTTGGTTCCCAGATCAACGGGGGCTTTTGCGTTCATGGCTGCCTCTTTGAAGCGGTCTTTTTTCAGCTTAAGGGAATAAGCGGTGCCTGAAAGGAAGCTGCCGCAGCCGCTGGAGCATGCCTCGTTCAGCACAGCATTTTGCACCAGGCCATCCTTTATCCAAATGGCCTTCATGTCTTGGCCGCCAATGTCTAGCACGAAGGTGGCGTTGGGGTCAACATGCAATGCGCCCTGCACGTGGGCAGTGGTTTCCACAATACCGGAATCAACGCCTAGACAGGCCTTCAGCATGTCTTCGCCATAGCCGGTTGCTACCGCATGGGCCACGTATACATAATCTTGCAAGTTGTGGTCATGGGGAAAGTTCAGATACATTTCGCTCAAGAGCTCGGTGGCGGTTTTCAGCACATCGCCGCGGTTTTCCTGGGTGCGACCCCATACAAAGTGGCCTTTTTGGTTTACCACGCATACTTTTACCGCGGTGGATCCAGCATCAATGCCTACGTAAAGAGGGCCGCGTTCCTGCCGAAGTTCATCGCGCTGCAGTTTTGCCTTAGCATGGCGCTCCAAGAAAAGCTGCCGTTCGGTGTCGTTGCGGAACAAAGGTTCCAGGCGAGCCAGGCCCGTATCGTGGAAGGTGGCCATCTTAAGGCGACCCTCAATTTGGTTGAGAGAAAGAACGGTGGGACAGGTCAGCTGCGCGCCATATAATCCTGCGCCGCGCGCGGTGAAAAACTGAGCATCGGTGGGGCAAATGCCCGTTTGGGCGTTAAGACCCAATGCCTTGCGAAAACGAGTGCTTAGCTCGGAAAGAAACTCAAAGGGGCCGCCCAAAAACACTACCGTTCCCGTAATGGGGCGCCCGCAGGCCAGGCCGCCTAGGGTCTGGCGTACTACAGCGTCAAAGGTGCTGGCGGCAAGGTCGGTTGCCTTGGCTCCGGCGTTCATTAGGGGGCGAATGTCGGTTTGAGCGAATACGGCGCAGCGTGACGCAATGGGGTAGGTTCGGGTGGCGCCCAAGGCGAGTTTATTCATCTCGGCGGTTTTAACGCCCAGCATGAAGGCGATGTTGTCGATGAATCCACCTGTGCCGCCTGCGCAAGTGGCGTTCATACGTTGCTCCAGGCCGTCGGTAAGATAGATAACCTTGGCGTCTTCGCCGCCTAGCTCAATGACCGCATTGGCCAGGGGGTATTCCTTTTTCACTATTTTGGTGGTTGCCACCACTTCTTGAACAAAAGGCAATCCAATTGCTTTGGCGACGCTAATGCCAGCCGATCCGGTGATGGCAACGGTTCCGCGCAGGTCTCCATAGTGCCAAGCCATTTTATGAACGGCTTCTATTAGGGTGGTTTTGATGTTGGATTGATGGCGCTGATATGAGCTGTAAACAAGCTTGCCTGCCTCATCGCACACGCAAATTTTTACGGTTTTCGAGCCGCAGTCTATGCCAATTTGGTAGCGAGAGTCATCTGCCTGCATGAAGGAACCCATAGCGCCTTTCCGTGACGCGAACCGAGTAATAAAAAGGCCCTCATTGCTGAGGGCCTTCGAGTTAGTGGTGGGCGATAAGGGATTTGAACCCCTGACCTTGTGCTTGTAAGGCACCTGCGCTCCCGCTGCGCCAATCGCCCGAAAGAACGTTTAACACGCTCGGGTTTGATATTATGACACATGTCATTCTATCAATCAAGGGGGAATCGGAAAGATCCCTCCTCTTTTTTGGAGAAGCTCATTTAGCCCTTCATGGTCTGGCCACCATTGGGATGGCACTCGCCGCAGATGTCAACCTGTGCAACGTGACCCTTGTGGCACTCGCCGCAGTAGCTGGCGTTGCCATGGATGGAGTCATGGGGATTGTAGGGAGCCAGCTTGGCGGTCTTCTCTGCCAGTGCTTCCCAGCTACCGCCATGGCAGCTCAGGCACTTGTCGTTGTCTACGTAGTAGGTAGCACCCAGCTCAAGCTCGGCGGGGTCATAGGTGCCAGTGATCTGATGGTGAGCCTCAGAAGCCTGAGTGCTCAGGTCGGCCTCGTGGCAATCCAGGCAACCCAGGTTAGCCTGTGCGTGCACATAAGCCAGGCCAGCGCCCTTGGAGGCATCGGTGCCCTCGAAGTTCTGCAAGTGCTCATTCATGGTGCTGTGGCAGAAATTGCCGCAGAAGCTGGGGGTGGTGTGCCATGCGAACATGCCAATGGCGGCCACCACGATAACGCCCAGAATCACAAGAAGGGTGGTCTTCTTCTTGTTCATGGGCTGCTTGGGAGACTTTTCTTCAGCCATGATTTATTCCCCCTTTGCTGCATGCTGGCCAGAAACATAACCAAAGGTTACGCAACGACCGATGGACGGACCAAAGATATGGCGCGGATAATTACCGCTGAAGAAGCCGCCGGAAGCACCGCCTGCTGCGTACAGACCAGGGATAACTTCGTTGTCGTAGTCAAGTACGTGGCAGTAGTAGTCAACAACCAAGCCGGAAACGGTGGCCAGAATTGCGGACTGATGCTTGATGGCGTAGTACTTTGCGCCCTCGATGGGCTTCTGGGTGGTGAAGGGACGGTTGAAGTCCTCGTCCTTGCCGGCCTCAACGAAGCCGTTGTAGCGGGCGATTTCTGCCTTCAGGGTCTTGGCAGGAACGTTCATCTTCTCAGCCAGCTCGTCCAGAGAGGAAGCCTCGAAAGCCCAACCCATTTCCAGGTAGCGCTTCAGGGCCTCAAGAATAGCGGGGGAAGCCACCTGGTTGGTGGAAGCAACGCGCCAGCAGTTCTCGCCGTAGTGAGCCTGAGCGGTGATGGCGTTGGAGCGAGCCTGGAAAGGCAGAGCCTCGGAGCAGAAGCGACGGCCCTGTTCGTTGATCATCAGACCGCCGGAAACCAAAGCGGTGATGCCCCAGTTGGAGCTGTAGAAAGACTCGGGAGAACCGAAGTCGAAGTTCATGATAGCTGCAGGCAGGGGGTCCATCTGGCCGCCAACAGCCAGGCCCATGAGCTGGCCGTCACCGGTGGTGCCCAGGTTGGGAGCCCAAGAAGCGCAGTTGGCGATGTCTTCGGAGCGGCACCAGCTCTTCAGCAGAGCGGGGTTAGCGTCGAAACCGCCGGTTGCCAGAATGACGCCGTTCTTAGCGTTTACGCGGAAATAACCCTTGTTATCCTTGCAGATTGCGCCAGTGACGCGGCCTTCGTTGTTGCGCTCCAGCTGTACAACAGCGGTGCTGTAACGCAGGTCGGCGTTGGCGCGCTTGGAGAAGGTGTTGGCCAGGTCGGCAACAATGTAGATGCCGGCGCCGCCAGCGTTCTTCACGGTCTGCTCGGACCACTGGGGGCTCATGAAGGTGATTTCGGTCTGGGGTACATCGAAGTTGTGAGCGTTGGGATTGCCCTTCTTCCATGCAGTGGTGATCTGGCCGACGCCTTCATCGAACTTGTCCTGGATCCAGTCAGCTGCTTCGCCGGAGCGGTCACCCCACAGCTTGATGGGGTCGATGGGCACGCGGTAGTAAGCGGCGTGACGCATACGGTCCATCATTTCGGCCTTGTCAACGTGATTGCCGTCGCGCTCCATGACCTTGCCGCCAACAACGCCCATACCTTCGAACATGCCGCGGCCCTTGGTCATCTTCTCGAAGCAGAAGACCTTGGTCTTCTTGTCGTCGGAAGCGGAAAGCGCTGCGCAAACGCCGGTAATACCAGCGCCGGCAACCAAAACGTCACATTCCTCGGTGCGCTTGATCTCTGCGCTGGGGATCTTACGCAGTTCGAATGCAACTTCGCCCTGACGGTCGATGTCGGTGGGGACATCAAGAACAGGGATGGAGCGGGTGGGTACAGGGAACACGTCCGTGTACATATCCGTTCCGAAGTGGGCGACACCGCCGCCCTGAGATGCAATGGCTCCACTGGTGCGCTCTGCAGCAGAGCATCCGGTCATACCGAATGCGCCGGCAGCGGCAGCAGCAGCCAAGATGCCTGCACCCGCGGTCTTCACGAAACCGCGGCGACTGGACATAATGCCTTCGTTGTCCACGTCATGCCTCTCTTTCTCGAAACTCTCATTGCCTGTACTTTACGGTGTAAAGCAATCCTATCAATTTTACTTTACGCTGTATGGAAAAACAACATGCATCAGGACATTTGTGGGGTCCATCTGAAGATTCTTGCGTCTGGTCTTGCGCTGCAAAAAAATTGTGGCAAACTGAGCCAGCTTATTATTCTCGGTTGCGGAAGAAAGGAGGGAATTCGTGGCAAAGCTGAGCAAGGAGCTGATTGCTCAAGAGGCGCTAAATCTGCTGAACGAGCAGGGTGAAAGCGCTCTTTCCATGCGCGCGCTGGGTGCCCGTTTGGGTGTGAGCGCCATGAGCTTGTACACGTATTATTCCTCCCGCGAAGAGCTGGTCACCGCGGCTCTTACCCTCATGCGCCAAGAGTACGACAACGCCCCTATTCCCGGGGAGTTTTGGGAAGACACCATTTGGCGCACCACGACTTCCATCCGCGCGGTGGGCCTGAAGTATGCCAAGGCGTACAGCACCCAGCACGGTTATGAGAACGCAGCCCGCGGTCATGCGCGCCGCATTTTCCAGCTCCACCGCGACCAGGGCATGCCCCTTGAGGCCTATCGCCGCCTGTATTCCATGCTGGAGGCCTATTTGGGCGGCTTCATCTCGAAGGAAATCGACCAGAGGGGCACCACCTTCGAGCCCATTGCGGAAGACGACCCCGACCGCGAGTGGATGCTCATTGCCGAGCAGGCTTACAACGACTACACCTTCGCAGGCGGCATCAGCCTCATTATCAAAGGTATGCACCTGTTGGACCCTGAGGGCGCTGCCACGTGGCGTACGCCGGAAGATCCTGCTACCTGGACCTGGAAATAGCCTTGGCGTTTCTTTGTCTGATTCTTGCGACAAAAAAGAGCCCCATCAGGGGCTCTTTTCGTGTGCAGCGAAGGAGGAGGGGTGCCTACTTCAGCACAGGGGCGCCGCCGTTTGCCCACTTGGCCTGCTTCTCGGCCAGTTCCTGACGGGCTTCCTCGGTATCCTGACGGAAGAACAGGCCCACCCAGTTCATGTGCTCCAGCGAGTAGAAGAACTCGGGCATCTTCTGGAAGGGGATGGAGATGAGATGCTGGCCCGGCGCATACAGGTTGCGGCGCTTCAGGCCGTGGTGCATGCCGGTGATGCAGAAGTTCACCTTGGCGGCGGCAGCTACCAGCTCGCAAAAGGCGCCGGTTCCTTCGTAGCGGTCGATGCCCACGGGCTGGGCGTACACGTACTTCAGGGCCACGGGCTCGTTTTCAAGCTCCAGTTTGGCTAGTAGTTCCTTCTTCTTGTCGTCGATGATCATTTCGTCTCCTTCTCTCTCGCGCTTAAACGCTGCTTCCATTATGGCGACGGAAAAAGAGGAGGGAAATAAGCCCTATTCGGGTTTGATGGCTACATGTACCGCGGCGATGCCACCAGTGTAGTTTTTCCAGGTCACGTCTGTAAAACCAGCATCACGCATGAGCTTTGCCAGGCCCTCTTGGTTGGGGAAGGCTTTAATGCTCTTGGCCAGATATACGAAGCCCGATTTGTCGCCGGTGATCAGGCCGCCCCAGAAGGGAATCAGATGCTTCAGGTAGAAGTTGTACAAGGCGCGCCATATGGGGTTGGGCGGCGTGGAGAACTCCAAGCAGGTCAGGCTGCCGCCGGGCTTCAGCACGCGGAACATTTCAGAGAGGGCCTTCTCGCGGTCGGGCATGTTGCGGATGCCGTAGGCCATGGTGATGGCGTCGTAGCTGGCGTCGGGGTAGGGGATGTCCTGGGCGTCGACCACTTCGAAGTCAATGGGCACGCCGCAGTTTTTGCCCTCCAGCTGCACGTGCATGCGGGCCACGTCCAGCATTTCGTTCACCAGATCGGTGCACTGAATGTGGGCGGGGTGCTTGGTTTTGGCCACGTAGAAAGAAACGTCGCCGGTGCCGCCGGCAATATCCAGCACGTCGTCGGTTGTCTCGATGGGGGCTTGGCGCATCATGCCGGCCAGCCACATTTTGTAGGAGCCAAAGCTGGATACGGCGTTGAAGCGCTCGTATTTCTTGGCGATGCTGCTGAAAATGTCTTTAACGCGTTCCGATGAAATTTCGGCAGGCGCTTCTTGGCCAGTTGCGGTATCGATGCTCATGAGTGAGTGGTTCTCCTGTGGTAGTACGGCTTGCGCTGCCATTGTAATGCTTGTGCGGCATTGCGGGGACCAGGTAGGACGGTTTCGGTGGCGCTATTGGAGTGGACGCATCTTCCAAAAGTTGTGGGGCTGCTCCAACAGGGTCTGGGTTGCGTTGATTTTGCGGCGGATGGCGCCCATGTGGTGGTCCAGCTCGGCGGCGGAGTCAGCGCAGTCGCGCAGTTCGTTGGATAGGTCTTCCAGCAGTTCCTCGTCCAGGCCCTGCTTGTAGCGCAAGCGATGCTCCAAGTTGGCCCAAAATTCCATGGCGATAGTGCGCAGCTGCACTTCGGTGCGAATGAGGCGCTTTCCCTCGGGGGCGAAAACGGGCGTTTCTATGATCAGGTGCAGGCTGCGATAGCCGTTGCCCTTGGGCTTGGTGATGTAGTCTTTGCGTTCGATGAGCGTGATGTCATCCTGTAGAAGCAGTACGTCGGCCAGGGCGTAAATGTCCTCCTCGAAGGGACAGATCACGCGAACGCCGGCGATGTCGTTCAGGTTTTCCACGATGGCATCAAGCGTTAGGGGCAAATTGCGGCGCTGCAGCTTTTCGATGATGCTTTCGGGGCTCTTCAGGCGCGTTTTGATGGTGTCGATGGGGTTGTATTGCTGCATGGCGCTGAATTGCGCGTTCAGCACGTTGAACTTGGTTTCAACTTCCATAATGGCGCAGGAATACAGCGACATAAGCTTATCGAAGGCCGCTTTGTCGAAAACCTCTTCATACGTAGACACTGATTACCCCTGTCTCTCGGTGCCAGTTTTGACGCTGAGCATATTGTGGCTAACGAGGCGTGCAAAGTGAAGGGGTGTTGTAAAAACACCGCGGGAACATCAAGAATGATTTTTCTCGCTCAATTCTGACAAAAATTGCGATTCGGTGCAATTCTGAGGCGCATTTACCCTCTGTTTTGCTGTTTGAGAGGGCTTTCAGTCCTTCTTCCCGGCGTTTTCCCAGGTCGCAAAAAGTGGGTTGTTGCAAAAAATGCACTGAATCGCAATTTTTGTCAGAATCGAAGATAAAGCGAGGAGTGGGCGTTTCCGCCCACCCCTCGCTTTATTGTTTGTTATCCGCGGCGTCGCAGCTTGTCCAGCCTGCGAGCGTCGCGAGCGCCGGCGGTGCCGCCTGCGCCTTTCAGGCCGCCTGCGCTCAGGGGGCCATGGTGCTCCACGCGCTCGGCCTCCTCGGCCATCATCTGGGCCAACAGGGGGTCAACCGCTACGCTGCCACGAGCAGCTGCGGGGATGGCGCTGGTGCCTGCCACCGCGCTAGTGCCTGCGCGGCCCACCTCCAGGCTGGCGTTGGCGACATCGAAAGCGGCGTTGGTGTTGTCGCAGGAAAAACCGGGGGCAACGACGCTGCCAAAAGCGGCCACCTGCTCGCCTTCGCTGTTGGCCAGCAAGCGTCCGTCACCCATGCCGTCGGTGACGGTGCCCTTGAAGCTGCAGTTGGCGGTGCCGTCGGCGTTCCAGGCGGGCGAGAGCACGCCGTTGGTCTGATCAGGATAGGCGTAATCGCTCTTGGCGGCGCGCCAGGTGCCCGTCAGGCGGCTGGCCAGGTTGGCCGGCACATTGGAAAGACCCAGCTTGGCCAAATGGGCAGCATGGACGGGCTTCACGTTAAATGCCCAGTTCAGCTCGCTCTTTTCGGCCATGGTGTTCTCGGAAAGGCGCTCGAACTCCTCCTTGAGGGCGGCCATGCGGGCGTCAATACGACCTACGCCGTTGTACAACACGTCGTCCAGGCGATTCATCTGCTCGCGGGCTTCGCGCACGCGCTTGTCCACGGCGGCGCTCATGGCGGGGTCCAAAATGCCGTGCTCGCCCTTGATGCGGTTGATGTCCAAGGCGGCGTCGTAGGTGGCATCCACCATCTCGTCCACGCTCATGTAGTCGCTCTCGTAGTTCATGATGTGCTTCCAGCTGGGAAGAATCATGCGCTGACGATGCTCCTCAAAAGTGCGGGCGCGCAAGCGGTAGCCGTAGTGCTCGGGGTTGTCGAAGGCGATAGACCCCACGTCCAAAAACGGCGCCATGGGGCTGGTCATGACCACCAGGCGCGGGTCGTAGTTCACGCGTTCGTACAAGTGCTGCACATAGGCGCCGGTTTCGCGCACGCTGGCGGCGGTTTGCTTGGGGATGCCGGTCATGAAGTACAGGTCGAAGCGGTCGCAGTTGGGGTGCGAAAGAGCCTCCACGATGGTCTCCTCCAGCTCGGCCATCTTGTAATGGCCCTTGCCGAAGGCGGCGCGCACGTCATCATCGTGGCTTTCGGCGGAAATCTCCACCGACCAGCTCTTCAGGTTGCTGTCCAGCATGTTGTAGAAGTCGTTGCCCCCGGGCGGCGGTCCGAAAAACTCAAAGCCAATGGGGTTTTGCACCTTGCCCTTCAGTCCAGTGATGAACTGCTCGGTGTATTCGGGGCCGGCTTGCAGGAAGTCGTTCAGCACGAAAATGGGGCCCCACACGTGGTTTTGCACGTGCTCGATATCGCGCACCAGCAGCTTGGGGTCGCGCCAGGCAACCTTGCGGCGCCCGAAGTGGTTCTTGAAGGCATAGGCGCTGCCGCCGCAGGTGGCGCAGTTGCGGGCGCAGCCGCGGCACGTCAGGCTGGCGGTCACGGGGTACTGCAGCCAGCCCTTCATGGGCAGGTAGCTGGTGAAGTCGAACTGGCGCAGCACGCCCTTCATGGGGTAATCGTAGTCCATGGAGATGGCGTTCATGTCGTCAGGCACCCAGGACAGGGCGTTAATGTGCACGGCGCCTTCAGCGTCTTTCCAGGTCAGGTTGGGAATGTCGCTCAGATCGCCCACGGGCGTGCCGGTCTTTTGGGCGCGCACCACGCGCTCTAGCAGCATGCGCATGGGCTCCTCAGTGGAGTCGCCGCGGAACACGTAATCTATGCAGTCGTAGGCAATGAGGTCCTCGTGGAAGATGCTGGAAGAAAGGCCGCCAAAGCTCACCGGCACGTCGGGGTGCAGGCGCTTCAGAATCTTAGCTACCTCAACGGAGCCGTGGCAGTGGGGCATCCAATGCAGGTCAATGCCAAACATACGGCTTTCCAGGCGGGCCAGGTTCTTCTCCACATCGAAGTTTTTCTTGTGCAGCATCATGGATGCCAGGTTGTAAATGCGCGAACGGAAGCCGTGGCGCTCGAAGTACTCGCACAGGGTGGTGAGGCCCAGGGGGTACATCTCGAATATGGGCGTGGATGGAACCATGTCCGACACGGGGCCGTACATGATGGAGCGCTCGCGGAAGTCGTAGGTGGCGGGCGCGTGTATGAAGGTGAAATCTAATTTATCCATAATGGGGAAGTATACGGCATTTGCAGGGGCGGACCTGCGCCGTTTCGGCTCTTGGCAATTCCCCGCCCTACGAGGAAGTCTTTTTTGCGCTGAATTTGTAATGCCGCCCCCTATTGATTTTGGCAATGATAAGATACTAGGTTCAGGAACTAGGGGCGAATTGCGCCCAGAAATGCTTATAGAAGAACGAAGGATGCTATGGCAAAGCAGAAAATGACGGCTAAGCAGCGCGATGAGCGCCTGAAGGGCGCTCAAGAGCGTGAGCGTCGCGCTGAAGAAAAAGCGGCCGCTGCGCAGCGAACAAAGAAAATTTTCACCGTTGTGGTGTGCGTGATTTTGGTTTTGGCGTTGGCATTGCCCACCATGGGCCTTGCCCTGTTTGGCGCGAGCGCGTAAGAACGGAGAGCATATGTTCGGAATTGGCGGTTTTGAGCTGCTTATTATTCTGATCTTCGGCTTTATCATGGTGGGAGATCGCCTGCCCGATGTGGCTAAGACCCTTGGTCGTGCCCTGCGCACGTTCCAGAACGCTCAGCGTGATATGAGCAAGGTAATTAGAGAAGACGTATTTGACCCCAACGCGGAAGATCCCTTCAAAGACCCGCTGGCTGCCCTGGATAAGATGGGCGGTATTGCCAAGAAGACGGGCTCTTCTTTGGCGGGCGACCTGAATGAGATGGCTGCCATCGCTAAGAAAAAGAAGGCTGCCCCCAAGGCTGAATCTGTTGGCGAAGCAGAAGAAGCCGCCCCGGAAACTGAAGCTCCTGTTGAGGCCGCCGCCGAGGCCGCTCCTGCTGTTGAGAGCTTCGCCGATCGCCGCGCTCGCTACGAGCGCGAGCGCGCTGCAAAGCTGGCTGCTCAGGCCCAAGAGAAGGCTGCTGCCGAAGCTGCTGCAGCTGCCGCCGCCGTTGCAGCCGCTGACGAAGCGGTTGCTGCCGTAAAAGACACCGAAGCAGGAAAGGAGGAGCAGTAATGCCTATCGGACCTGCGCGTATGCCCATTATGGATCATCTGGGCGAGCTGCGTATGCGCTTGGTGCGCATTGTAGTGGCCCTGCTTGTTTCTGTCTGCGTGTTCTATCTGGCTACTCCCACCATCGCACAATTCCTGGTAATGCCCATTTCCGAATTTTTGCCCGCCGATGCAGAGGGCTTGGCTCAACTTACCGCCATCGACCCCTTTGAGTCGTTCACGGTCCGCCTCAGCATTGCTTTCTGGGCTTCTATTGTGGCTTGCTCCCCCGTTATTTTGTGGCAGATTTTGGCGTTCTTCTTGCCGGCCCTGAAGCCTAAAGAGCGCAAGTGGTTTCTTCCCACCTTTGCTGCCTCGGTAGCTCTGTTTATGTTTGGCACCGTGTTCTGCTACTTCATCATCTTGCATCCGGCCTTCAGCTGGCTTACCGACCAGGCTGGTGGCTTTGCGGTGGTAATGCCCCGTGCCGCGTCTTACATTGACATGATCATCAAGTTCGAAATTGGCTTCGGCTGCGCTTTCGAGCTGCCTCTGATTGTGTTTTACCTGGTGGTGTTTGGCGTACTGCCCTACGCCAAGTTGCGCGCATCGTGGCGTTATGTGTACATGGGCCTTATTGTTGCCTCCGCTATGATCACCCCCGATGCCTCCCCGATGACCATGCTGCTCATGTTTGCCGCGCTGGTTGCCCTGTATGAGCTGTCGCTGCTGGTTTCTCGCATTGCCCTGGGCAAGCGCCTGAAGGAGCAGGAAGAGCAGCGCAAGCGCGAAGAAGCGGAAGAGGCTGAGATGATGGCCGAGTGGAAGAAGATGCGCAATGGGGATTAATCCCTGGGTGCGGAAAGGCAGCCAAGCATGCATGAGCTGGGAATAATGACGGGCGTCATGGATACCGTGTGCCAGTCTGCTAGGGAAGCGGGGGCCATCAAGGTTACGTCGGTGACTCTTTCTATTGGCGAAATGACCGAGTGCGTGTACGACGCACTGGTGTTTGCCTTTGAAGCCTTGCGCGATTTACCTGAATACGCGCTGTGCTCTGGCGCTGAGCTTGAGGTGAACCTGATTCAGCCCGAAAGCGTGTGCCTGGAATGCGCCGAGGTGTACAAACACGACCGCTTCCACATGCTATGCCCCGCCTGCGGCAGTTTTGCCACGGAACTCATTGCCGGCCGCGAGCTGCAAATTGACTCTATTGAAATAGAAACCCCTGATGAGGAATAAAATTTGCGTTCAATAACAATACGCATGAACTACAAGGAATGTGCCCTATGAAACTTGATATGAAGCAGCCCATTTTGGACAAGAACGACGCTTTGGCCGCCCAGTTGCGCCAGCGCTTTGCAGAAAATCATGTGTATGTGGTTGACCTGCTGGCAAGCCCTGGTTCGGGCAAGACGTCCACTATTTTGGCCACCATCGAAGCCCTGCGCGACGAGTTCAACATTGCCGTCATCGAAGGCGACATTGCCAGCTCCGTTGACGCCGAGCGCATCAAGGCCCAGGGTATTCCCGCGGTGCAGATTAACACCGGTGGCGCCTGCCATCTGGAAAGCGCCATGCTGAAGCGTGCTGTTGACGTGCTTGACCTTGAGCGCCTTGACCTGATTATCATCGAGAATGTGGGCAATCTGGTGTGCCCCACCGACTTCGACTTGGGCGAAAACGCCAAGGTGATGATCCTGTCCGTGCCCGAGGGCGATGACAAGCCCCTGAAGTACCCGGGCGTGTTCCAGATCTCCGAAGCCATTATTCTTAACAAAGTGGACACTATGCCGGTGTTTAATTTCAACGAGGAAGCGTTCCGCGCTTCTGTGATGCAGCTGAACCCCATGGCTCCGCTGTTCCCCATTGCCGCAACCAAAGGCACGGGCGTGGACGAGTGGGCAACCTGGCTGGCGGAGCGTGTTCGCCAGGCTTAACCCTTTGAGGAGGGCCCCATGGAAATGGAAGAAAAGTATCGCCTGTGCATTGATGGACTGAAGGACTTTGCTGCTTCTATTGGCGCAACCGATTTTGTCATTGGCCTTTCGGGCGGCCTTGACTCCACCGTGGTGGCAGCTTTGGCGGTTGATGCCTTTGGTGCCCAGCACGTGCACGGCGTGCTCATGCCGGGACCTTATTCTTCGGATCATTCCATTTCTGACGCCCAAGACTTGGCCCAGCGTCTGGGCATGTGCGCTCGCACGGTGTCCATTGCGGCGCCCTTTGCCGCCCTGAAGGAAGCCTTCCAGGAGGGTTGGGGAGAAGAGCTGGTGGGCCTTGCCGCCGAAAACTCTCAGGCCCGTTTGCGCATGACGGTGCTTATGGCCCTTTCCAACCAGTACGGTTGGATGCTGATTAACACGGGTAATAAGAGCGAGGCCATGATGGGCTACTCCACCTTGTACGGAGACACTGCCGGTGCCTATGCGCCCATTGGCGGCCTGTACAAGACTGACGTGTTTGCCCTGGCAGAGTGGATGAACCAGCGAGCTCGCAAGGCGGGCCAGGTGGAGCCCGTGCCTCAGCACGTTATTGACAAGCCTCCTTCGGCGGAGCTTTCCGAGGGCCAGCAAGACGAGAAAAGCCTGGGCGTGTGCTATGCCGAATTGGATCAGATTCTCATCGGCCTGGTGGAGCATGGCCTTTCTGTGGAAGAAGTGGCTGCCCAGGGCTTTGATGTCGCTCAGGTGGAGCGTATCAACCGCACCATGCGCGGCTACGCCTTCAAGCGCGCCTTGGAGCCTCCGTTCCCCGTTATTCCGTACTAAACCATGACAAAAGCGCCCGGGGCAAATCTGTCACGTTTCTCGCTATCGCCGCATTTCCCCCGGTACTGCACGCTTCGTATGACAAAAGCGCCCGGGGCAAATCTGTCACGTTTTTTTCTCTTTTCTTACATCTAAGTGACAAACACGAAGATTTTGTCAGTCTTCCGCCAATTATTTTACGGTGGTGCTAATATGCACCCTGTAACAAGTTAGCACTCCATAGGTAGCGAGTGCTAAACAAAGAAAGATAGAAAGGAAGGCTTCAAATGGCTTTGAAACCCCTGGGCGATCGTGTGATTGTCAAGTGCGATGAGGCTGAAGACAAGACTGCTTCTGGCCTGTATCTGTCTCGCGAAACTAAGGAAAAGCCCCAGACCGGCGTCGTTTTGGCTGTTGGCGAAGGCCGCCGCGACAACAAGGGCGAGCTCATGCCCATGCCCGTAAAAGTTGGCGACAAGGTTCTGTACAGCAAGTATGGTGGCACCCAGGTGACCACTGATGGCGAAGAGGTGCTGATTCTTCGCGCCGACGACATTTACGCAATTTTTGAATAAGACATCGGCGTTTGGGGTGGCATCTTGCCTTTCAGAACCCGGTAAGCCCTCGCACGTGGCGCCAAAGGCCGCTTAGCTCGGACTTCCGGAACCTTCAAGCCAATCTGCTCGCCCGAAACGCCTCCTAACGTTATTGAAAAGGAAATTACTATGGCTAAAGACATCAAATTTGACACCGACGCTCGCGCCGGTTTGGCTGCTGGCGTAAGCAAGCTGGCTGCTGCCGTTAAGGTAACCCTGGGCCCCAAGGGCCGCTACGTTGCTCTGGAAAAGAGCTACGGCGCTCCTCTGATCACCAACGACGGCGTGACCGTTGCCAAAGAAGTTGAGCTGGAAGACCCCATTGAGAACATGGGCGCACAGCTGGTTCGCGAAGTTGCCGTGAAGACCAACGACGTTGCTGGCGACGGCACCACCACCGCAACCCTGCTGGCCGACGTTATTGTCACCGAGGGTCTGCGCAACGTGACCGCTGGCGCTGACGCTCTGAGCATCCGCCGCGGCATCCAGAAGGCAACCGACGCCGTTGTTGAGGCTATCAAGGCTGATGCAACCCCCGTTTCCACCAAGGAGCAGATTGCCAACGTTGGCACCATTTCCGCTGGTGATTCCAATATCGGCGAAAAGATTGCCGAGGCTATGGAAGCCGTAGGCAAGGACGGCGCCATCTCCGTTGAAGAGAGCCAGACCTTTGGCTTCGACATTGAAATCGTGGAAGGCATGCAGTACGACCGCGGTTACATTTCTCCCTACATGGCCACTGACATGGAGCGCATGGAAGCCGTCATGAAGGATCCCTTCATCCTGGTTACCGACCAGAAGGTCAGCAACATTCAGGACATGGTTCCCCTGCTGGAGCAGATTATGCGTACTGGCCGTCCCCTGTTCCTGGTCGCCGAAGACGTTGAGGGCGAAGCCCTGGCAACCCTGCTGCTGAACCGCCTGCGCGGCACTCTGACCGTTGTGGCCATCAAGGCTCCCGGCTTCGGCGATCGCCGCAAGCGCATTCTGGAAGACATCGCCATCGTGACTGGCGCTCAGGTTATTGCCAAGGATTTCGGCATGACCGTTGCTGACGCTACCATCGAGGCTCTGGGCACCGCCAAGACCGTCAAGGTTACCAAGGACAACTGCCTGATCGTTGACGGCGCTGGCGACAAGGGCATGATTGAGGCCCGTATCGCCCAGATCCGCAGCGAAATTGACCGCACCGATTCCGATTTCGATCGCGAGAAGCTGCAGGAGCGCCTGGCCAAGCTGTCCGGCGGCGTTGCAGTGCTGAAGGTTGGCGCTGCTACCGAGTCCGAGCTGAAGGAAACCAAGAGCCGCATCGAAGACGCTCTGCAGGCAACCCGCGCTGCCGTTGAAGAGGGCATCGTTGCTGGTGGCGGCGTTGCTCTGGTGAACGCCATCTCCTGCTTGGACAACGTGGAAGGTGCCGACAAGGACGAGCAGGTTGGTATTGATATCATCCGCCGCGCTCTGGAAGCTCCTCTGCGTGCCATTTCTCAGAATGCCGGCTTCGAAGGCTCCGTGGTTGTTGACCGCGTGAAGAGCATGGCTAAGGGCGAAGGCCTGAACTGCGCAAACGGCGAATACGGCAACATGATTGAGATGGGCGTTTCCGATCCCGTGAAGGTTACCCGCACTGCTCTGCAGTCTGCCGCTTCCGTTGCAAGCCTGATTCTCATCACCGAGGCAACCATCAACGAGATTCCTAAGGATGGTCCCGACCTGTCTGCACTGGCTGGCGCTGGTGCCGGCATGGGTGGCATGATGTAAATCTGGCGTTTAGGCCGGCAAATAACCGCTTACGCTCTAGCTCGCGGCGCGAAGGCCAGCTCGGTCTCGCGCCGCGATTATTTTTTCCGGCCGAAACGTCAGATTGATCGCGTGGCGACGCTCACTCTTTCATAGAGGAATCTACTGCTGAGGGACCGCCGGGAACGAAAATGTCTCCGTCTAGTTCGCCAATCAGGGCGAGGGCGTTTGCGGGAAGGCCAGCAGCGCAACTAGCAGCAAAAACGCTCCAACGGCAAATCGCAAGCGGGCAAAGACGGTCTGAGTCATGGATGCTTCCTTATGCCGAGGGAAGGGATTCGAATCGGTCAAAGTTAGCATAGTGTCTTTCCAAAGGCTTATTTCAGGTGCCGAAGGCCCATGAATTTGGTAGAATGCCAGCTCATGGAAGAAATTATGGACATAGCAATTGACGTTTTGGCCGACGCCGCCTTGGATACTCTCAAGCTGATTCCCTTCTTGCTGGTGACGTATCTGGCCATGGAGTGGTTGGAGCACAAAACGGGAACCAAAACCCAGGATGCCGTGCGACGCGCCGGAGCTGCCGGCCCCGCCATTGGCGCCTTGTTGGGCGTGGTGCCCCAGTGCGGCTTTTCTGCCGCCGCCTCCACCTTGTACGCAGGCCGCGTTATCACGTTGGGCACGCTGTTTGCGGTATTCTTGTCAACTTCCGATGAGATGCTGCCCATTTTCATTGCGGAACAAGCCCCCATGGGAACCATCGTTGCCATCCTGGCAACCAAGCTTGTTATTGGCATGATCGTTGGTTTCGGCATTGACCTGGTGCTTCGCCGCCGCCATGCCGCCCAAGAGACCCTTCGTATTCACGAGCTGTGCCAGCGCGACCACTGCGAATGCAACGACGAATGCCATGAGTGCGAAGAGCATCCCGAAAAGGTGTACAGCCATCACGACGATTGCACCGACGGCTGCGATCATTCCCATCACCATCACGACCACAGCCATGACAATCACGGCATGGGGCACATCCTGCGCAGCGCCTGCAAACACACTCTTGAGGTGACGGCGTTCATTTTCCTCATTTCCCTGGCCTTGAACGTGGTTATTGAAATGATTGGCGAAGACGTTCTAGCGGCCTTTGTGGGGCAAAATGAGATTCTTTCCGTGGTGTGCGCTGCCATAGTGGGCCTTATTCCCAACTGCGCCGCAAGCATTGTCATCGCGCAGCTGTACCTGCAGGGCGTGCTGGGCGCTGGCGCCATGATGGCGGGTCTGCTGGTGGCTGCAGGTGTTGGCGTGCTGGTGCTTGCTCGCGCTAATCGTCCTGTTTCCCGCACGGTGGCCATCGTTGCAGGCATGTTGGCCACGGGCATCGTGTGGGGTTTGCTCATTTCCCTGCTGGGAATCACTTTCTAATTATTTGGTACAACAATTTCCCATTGACCAACGGGGCCAACAAAGATAAAATACGAGTTTGCGTATGGTTACGGGCCGTTAGCTCAGTTGGTAGAGCAGGGGACTTTTAATCCCAAGGTCTAGGGTTCGAGTCCCTAACGGCCCACCATGTGCGCGCTTGGAGACTGGGGTATCGTCCAGCGGCAGGACTCTGGTTTTTGGTACCAGCTACCTAGGTTCGAATCCTGGTACCCCAGCCATTTAGCTCCTGTGAGGCATCATCTGAAGCCTTTCTTTCGACCTTACGTGCTTAGCACGCTACGGTCTCAAGACGGCTCCATCTAATGCCTCACAGAAGCTAAATGAAATTACGAGCGAAGCGAGTAATTTGCTTAGTTTCCGGGTGCTAGAAGGCTTTTCTCTCAGCCTTACGTAGCGTGAAGTACGCTACGGCTTCGAGACAGCCTTATCTAACGCCCCGAAAAGCCTCTGGGGCTCTTGCCGAGCGAATGCGAGGCAAGAAATTACGAGCGAAGCGAGTAATTTGCTTAGTCTTCGGATGAAAAGCCTTACTGGCGACTATGCACTGTTCGCGAGGTTTTCTCCTCCGGGAAACCGGAAGATCTCGCCTAGGAATGGGAGTTCCTAGAAATTATTCCACCGACAAGGCGGTGGCGCTGCAAGAAGCGTGAGTACCTTGGCGGCTTCATGAGGGAACATGAGAGCTGCGCGGCATGACCGCACGCCTGACATGCAGGTTTTAAAAAGCCAACGTTATGTGGTTTGTTGGTTTGTGCGCTTTTTTTCAAAAAATCCTGGACAACCGAATATTTCTTTGATAGAATCTAGCTTCGCGTTTTAGGCAAATTTTGGTTAGAGGAGATACTTTTGGCCAAAGAAGATGTAATCGAACTCGAAGGCACCGTCCTTGAAGCCCTTCCCAACGCTATGTTTCAGGTAGAGCTCGAGAACGGCCACAAGATTCTGGCCCATATTTCCGGCAAGATGCGTATGCATTACATCAAGATCCTGCCCGGAGATAAGGTCACGGTGGAGCTCTCGGTTTACGACTTGAACCGCGGGCGCATCACGTACCGTTTTAAGTAGTTCGATGCGGTACACAGTTTGCAGGGCGGGGCGGCTTGGCAAACTGCAACAAAAGCCCCAAGGCAGGCCAGCCACTTGTCTTGAACATAAGCAAATAAACACCAGCGGCTGGGTGTGAAGATAGAAAAGTACACATTTACCGAAAGGAAGACAAAATGAAGGTACGTCCTTCGGTCAAGAAAATGTGCGACAAGTGCAAAATCATCCGTCGTCATGGCAAGGTGCTTGTGATTTGCGAGAATCCTCGTCACAAGCAGCGTCAGGGCTAGGAAGAGAGAGGGGATAACAAACATGGCACGTCTTGTTGGTGTAGACCTTCCTCGCGATAAGCGCATTGAGGTCGCCTTGACCTACATTTATGGCATTGGCCTGACCACTTCTAAGAAGATCCTGGCAGAAACCGGCGTCAATCCCGACGTTCGTACCAACGATCTGACCGAAGATGATCTGGGCAAACTGCGCGATTACATTCAGGCAAACATCGTGACCGAGGGCGACCTCCATCGCGAAGTTTCCATGAACGTTAAGCGCCTCATGGAAATCGGCTGCTATCGCGGCCTCCGTCATCGTAAGGGCCTGCCCGTTCGCGGCCAGCGCACCCATACGAACGCTCGTACCCGCAAGGGCCCGAAGCGTCAAATTGGCGGCAAGAAGAAGTAAGGGGTAGAACGTGGCAACTAAGAAAAATCTGCGTGCTCGCATCAAGCGTTCTGAGCGTAAGAACATCGCTGTTGGCGCTGCACACATCAAGTCTACCTTCAACAACACTATCGTTACCATCACCGATCCCCAGGGCAATGTTATTTCCTGGAATTCCGCTGGTACCGTAGGTTTTAAGGGTTCTCGTAAGTCCACCCCGTTTGCTGCCCAGATGGCTGCAGAGCAGGCTGCAAAGACTGCTATGGAGCACGGTCTGCGTAAGGTTGCAGTTTTCGTAAAGGGCCCCGGCTCTGGTCGTGAGACTGCTATCCGCTCTCTGCAGGCTGCTGGTCTGGAAGTTTCCAGCATTCAGGATTGCACGCCCATCCCGCACAACGGTTGCCGTCCGCGCAAGCGTCGTCGCGTGTAGTTGAAAGGATTAGCTAAATTATGGCTCGTTACACTGGAGCGGATTGCCGTTTGTGCCGCCGTGAAGGCGCGAAGCTCTTCCTCAAGGGCGATCGCTGCTTCTCGGAAAAGTGCGCAATGGAGCGCCGCAATTATGCGCCAGGTGAAGCTGGCAAGAAGCGCGTGAAGGAATCCGAATACCGTATGCAGCTTCGTGAGAAGCAGAAGACCAAGCGTATCTACGGCATTCTGGAGAAGCAGTTCCGCGGCTACTATGATATGGCTAGCCGCCAGGAAGGCGTTACTGGTGAAAACCTGCTGCGCATCCTGGAAAGCCGTCTCGACAACGTTGTTTATCGCCTTGGTTTCGCCAAGTCTCGCGCAGAAGCTCGTCAGCAGGTGCGCCACGGTCATATCACTGTGAATGGCCGTCGCGTTGACATTCCTTCTTTTCGCGTGCGTCCCGGCGACCTGGTTGCTGTTGCTCCCAAGGCCAAGGAAATGGTTGTTATCCAGAGCGCTCTGATCTCCAATGAGCGCACTTCCGTGCCTGCATGGCTGGAAGTTGACATCGAGAAGCTGCAGGGCAGCGTTCTGTCTCTGCCTGCTCGTGATCAGATTGATCTGGACATTCGCGAACAGCTCATCGTCGAACTTTACTCGAAGTAATAATCGCAGCAGCATAGCAAGGAGGCTTGTATAACATGACAGAGTTCATGAGGCCGACGGTAACAATTGAAGAGGTTAACGAAACGGTAGCTCGCTACATCGTTGAACCGCTCGAGCGTGGCTATGGCTACACGCTGGGCAACTGCATGCGTCGCGTGCTGCTGTCCTCCCTGAACGGTGCTAAGGCAACCGCAATTCAGATCGAGGGCGTTCAGCACGAGTTCACTACCGCAGAGGGTGTTGTGGAAGACATCACCGACATTGTTCTCAATGTTAAGGGCTTGGTTTTCTCCGCACTGAACGACGATGTGGAATCTGCTGTTGCATACGTAACCGCTGAGGGTCCCTGCACGGTGACCGGTGCTGACATTTCTGTTCCAACCGAATTCACCCTGGTCAACCCTGAGCACGTGGTTGCGACTGTTGCTGATGGCGGTACCCTGAATATGGCTATCCGCATTGGCGTGGGTCGTGGCTATGTTTCTGCAGAGCGCAATAAGCGCGATGAGGACCGTATTGGAACCATCCCGGTGGATTCCCTGTACTCTCCTGTACGTCGCTGCACGATGAACGTTGAGGACACGCGCGTTGGTCAGCGCACCGATTACGACAAGCTCGTACTCGAGGTGGAGACCGACGGCAGCATGGCCCCCACGGACGCCGTGTGCCGCGCTGCAAATATTATCAACCAGTACATGGGTGCTTTCCTGTGCCTCACCAACCTTCCCGAAGGTGAAGAGGGCGAAGTTCCTTCTATCTTCGCTCCCGAGGGCCAGGAATCCAATGCTGAGCTGGACAAGCGCATTGAGGATCTGGACCTTTCCGTTCGTTCCTACAACTGCTTGAAGCGTGCTGGCATTCATTCCGTGCGTCAGCTGGTTGAGTACTCCGAGAACGATTTGCTGAACATCAGGAACTTTGGTACGAAGTCCATTGAAGAAGTGAAGGATAAGCTCATTTCTATGGACCTCAACTTGAAGCAATAGGAGACATCCATGAGACACTACAAGAAAGGGCGCAAGCTCGGCACCGACTGGAGCCACACCAAGGCTATGAAGCGCAGCCTGGTAAAGTCTCTCTTCCAGAACGATCGTATTAAGACCGTTGAAGAGCGCGCCAAGGAAATTCGCCCCGATGTTGACAAGATCATCACCTGGGCAAAGAAGGGCGACCTGCATTCTCGTCGTCTGGCCATCGCTGCTCTGGGCAACGACAAGGATCTGGTACATGAGATCTTTGAAAAGGTTGAGAAGGGCATGTTCGCTGACCGTCAGGGCGGTTACTCCCGCATCATGAAGCTGGGCTACCGCAAGGGCGACAACGCTTCTATGGTTATCATGGAGCTCGTTACCGAGCCCGTGGCCAAGAAGGAAGAGAAGGCCGCCAAGAAGGCTGCTCCCAAGAAGGTTGTTGTTGAAGAAGAAGCAGCAGCTGAGGAAGTTGCCGAAGAAGTAGCTGAGGAAGCAGCTGAGGAGACCAAGGAAGAGAAGTAATTCTCGCTCCCACAAAGCTCACAAGAGGGGTCGCATTTGCGGCCCCTTTTTTTCATGCCAAATTACCCCATCATTTGGCATGTTTTTGGCGGCGAGGCGGTCGAAAGGGTAGAATGTGCCCATGCAAATGCAGGTGAAAACATACTACCCCGCAAACTCACTGATCCATAGGGTCGATGCTCGCGCGAAGATCGTGCTGCTAGCAGCAGCAACGGTGGCATTATTCCTGGTGAAGACGCTTCCGATTATGGCGATTTGCGCTGCAGTGGTAGCGGTGCTGGTGGTATTGTCCCGGATACCCCTGGCGGCATACGCTCCCTTTATGCCGGCTGCCTTGGTGTTTGGTCTGTGCCCCTTGCTCTTTAATGGCCTTACGTTTGACGTGTATTCCGCCCAGGAAACTCTGGCTCAATATTACAGCGTGACTGGCGGTGCCGACCCCCTGGTCATCGCAGGGTCCTTCGGCGTGGTGCCTGCGGGTTTCGTTTACGGCGCTGTGCTGGGCCTGCGTATTTTCCTGCTCATTGTGTTGAGCTTGGTGTTCACTTTCACTACTGACGCAGAAGAGGTGGTGAAAGCTATCAGCTGGTTTTTGGCTCCTCTGCGCTGTCTGGGCGTGCCCGTGCGCGATGTTGCCACGGTGTTCTCTTTGGCCCTGCGTTTCATTCCCCTTATCGCCCAAGAGCTGCAAGAAGTTGCCAACGCTCATCGAGTTCGCGGTTCCCAGCTTGACTCGGGTCCCATAACCCAGCGCGTGCGCGCCTGGGGCAACGTGTTCATTCCCCTGTTCGTGCGCCTTTTCCGCCGAGCAGAAACCATGGGAACCGCTATGGATGCCCGTTGCTACGGGATGAAAACCGGCAAAAACAAACGCCGTTAGACAAACTGACCCAGGATGATCGCAAGAATTATGCCGACGCCAACAACGGCAAGCCCCTCTTTGAACCATTTTTTCATGAATGCGTGACGCTTGCTCATCTGGGAGGCGAAATCGCTGGCCCGCAATGGATGGGGGTCGAAGAGCGGTACTGCCAGGTAGATAAAGGGAATGTCGAAGAAAAAGATGCTTTCCGCAACGTTGAACCATGCGGGAATAGTTCCGGCACCATCTTGAGCAGACCCAATGGTGAGAAAAAGGAATGCCATGCCGGTAAGGATTATTGCCGCATCTAAGGCGAAGCGCCCGGCTTTTGCTGCGACGCTGCGCGTTCTGGGCTGAATCACCTGATAGAACTGGGTGGATAACTCCAGAGCGCTGGCGTATCGCTGGGCAGGGTCAAGGGCCGTGGCTCTTTTCAAAACCGCAAGCAGGGCTTCTTGCTGCTCCTTGGCAAGATTGAGCTTCGCTAAGCTTTTGGCCCATTGCTCGGGAGCCAAAAGAGATGACCCTGTAAGGCAGTATGCCAGCAAGATGCCCAACGAGAACACATCGCTTCTGATATCTGTTTGGGCGAAGCCGTATTGCTCGGGCGGTGCGTACGTGCGTGTGCCAAAATGGCGGGTGTCAGTGGACGCATTGGGCCGTTCGCAACGGGAAATATCAAAGTCAATCAGATAGACGTGCCCTGCCGAAATCACAATGTTGTCAGGTTTGATGTCGCGATGGATGAGGGGCGGGCTGAACAACGTGTGCAGCGTATTAATTGCTTCGCAAATCTGAGAAAAATACTGATGGGCAAGGCTCAGGCCAAAACCTTCTTGCTGCGCAACTTTGGTAAGGCTCTCTCCCTGGACGTAGCGGGTAATGGCCACAAGGGAGCTTTCCGTTGAGTAACACTCCACAATTTCAGGAAACGCAGGAAGCGCAATGCCTTGCTGTTGTGCCTGGTAGATGCGCTGATATGCGCTGCCTACACCTAATTCGCGGTTGATTGTCTTGCGCACGAAGAGACCATCCGAGCTGTGGGAAACCAGCTCGGTTGTTCCGATGGGCGAGCTTCCCAGGGTCTTGACCACGTGGTACTCGTCGGAGCGCTGAAGCGAAGAAAGATAAGTGTCCAGTTCGTTTGCTGCCATGATGCGCCTATTATAAGAGAGTTTCCGCTCGGGCGTCATGAGCTAGTTGATGGTTCGCTCGCCTAGGCGGAAAAGCTCCTGGTTGGCCTTAATTAGAGTGTATTCGTGGTCGATGCAGAAGATGATGATGGCATCGCGGCGTGACTTGGCGTAAAGCGTGTTGGCGCCGCCTGCTTGCAAAAGGCGCGTTGTCTCTCGCAGATTAAGCCTCATGGCAAAAGCCAACGCAAGAATCTTATCGCGGGAGGCCTGGCGGGTTCCCATAAAAATCTGATACCCAAAAGTACTGTTTATCTGGGCTTTTGCAATCACTTTTGAACGCATGAGATTCTTCTGCTCCAGATACTGGTTCAGGAGCTCAGCGAGAGAAGGAGCGCATGTCAGGTCGGAATCTTGCAGCATGGACACGTAATCGTCAATGTTGCGCGCCTCTAGCAGCTCCTCAAGAAATTCTTCTGTCAGCATCATGTTTTCCATGGGCCCATTGTAGAGCATGCGCCGTCTGGGGGCATTAGCTGCCAGCTAATGAATTGAAGCCAATTTTTGTTTACCCTTGTTGTACGTCAATAAGAGAAAGGACTGAAATGGCTTTGATAGGCAAGAAATCTCATGAAGCAGAAGATCTAGTTGCAAAGAATCAGACAAGTGAGGCGAACGGAGCAACGGCGAAAAAGCCTCTGTTCAAGCGTGTGTGGTTTTGGGTTGTGGTGGTGATTGTACTGGCTGCAATCGGCAGCACTTCAGCGGGCGGAAGCGGCACAGCGGCCTCTTCATCTGCTTCCTCAGCGCCTTCTGCCGCTAGCGCTTCGGCGCCTCAGCGCGAGATCGATCCCCATACCACCGAGGGCACCAAGTACGAAGACAAGTACACTGTGACCAGCGAACTTACCTCCGACGGATGGGCTAGCTACGTGGAGGGCATTCTGGTGAACAACACCAACAAAGATTACAGCTACATTCAGATTGGGTTTACCCTCTACGATGAAGACGGAAACAACATCGGAACCGCCTGGGATAATGCCAACAATGTGGGTGCTGACGAATCGTGGAAATTCAAGGCCCCCTGCTCAACCACTGACACTATTGGCTCCTATAAGTTCGCGGATATATCTGCCTACTAGCCATTGTGCGTTTACCTAGGAAAACGCACCGCCCTCGTGGCGGTGCGGCCCTCGGTGCTACAATAGATGATGTGTCATTAAAACCAATCCTATAAGGAGGATGCAATGGGCGTCATTATTGATGTGTATGGTCGCGAGATTCTGGACTCCCGCGGTAACCCCACCGTTGAAGTTGAGGTAGTTCTGGAAGACGGCTCCATGGGCCGTGCGGCTGTACCGTCTGGTGCTTCTACTGGTGCTTTTGAGGCTGTTGAGCTGCGCGATGGCGACAAGGGCCGTTACCTGGGCAAGGGTACCCAGAATGCCGTTGACCACGTGAATACCGAAATCGCTGAGGCTCTGTACGGCTTTGAGTCTGAGGATCAGCGCGGCGTTGACTACGCAATGCTGGAAATTGACGGCACCGACAACAAGGGCAACCTGGGCGCAAACGCCGTTCTGGGCGCATCTCTGGCAGTTGCTCGTGCCACCGCTGAGTCCCTGCAGCTTCCTCTGTACAAGTACGTGGGCGGTGCAAATGCTCACATTCTTCCCACTCCCATGATGAACATCCTCAACGGCGGCGTTCATGCCGACAACAACGTTGACTTCCAGGAGTTCATGATCATGCCTGTTGGCGCCCCCACCTTTAAGGAGGCCCTGCGCTGGTGCGCCGAGATTTATCACACCTTGAAGAAGGTTCTGCATGACGCTGGCCTGGGTGGCGGCGTTGGCGACGAAGGCGGCTTCGCTCCCAACCTGAAGACCAACGAAGAACCTCTGAAGTACATTGTGGAGGCCTGCGAAAAGGCTGGCTACAAACCTGGCGTTGATATCATGTTCGCCATGGACCCTGCTTCCACCGAGTACTACGACGTTGAGCGCCAGATGTACGTTTTGGCTGGTGAAGGCGTTGAATACACCCGCGAACAGATGGTTGATTATTGGGAGAACCTGGTGAACAAGTACCCCATCATCTCCATTGAAGACGGCATGGCCGAGGAAGACTGGGAAGGCTGGAAGATGCTCACCGATCGCATTGGCGGCCGTGTACAGCTGGTTGGCGACGATCTGTTCGTAACCAACTCCAAGCGCCTTGCCAAGGGCATCGAGCTGGGTTGCGCTAACGCCATCCTGATCAAGGTGAACCAGATTGGTTCTCTGACTGAGACCCTGGAAGCCATTGAGATGGCCAAGCAGGCTGGCTATGCATGCGTTATGTCTCATCGTTCCGGCGAGACCGAGGACACCACCATCGCCGACCTTTCCGTTGCTTGCAACACCGGCCAGATCAAGACCGGCGCTCCCTGCCGTTCCGACCGCGTGGCCAAGTACAACCAGCTGCTTCGCATCGAGGAAGAGCTGGGTGACTCCGCTCAGTACGCAGGCATGAAGGCCTTCTACAACATCAAGAGGTAGAAAAGCCCGAAGGGTGGACGCTTCGCGAACGCCCGCTTCGCTCATTGCTTCACAATAGCGCTGCGTTCCTTAATATAGTTTTCTTCCGAGAGGGCCGCTTAAGCGACCCTCTTATTATTTGTTTTCAGAGCGTTCGTAGAGCGTCTACTCTTCGATCCTCCCCGAAGATTTAAGCTTGATGCCGGCGTAGCGCGCTCCGTTGTCATTTTGGGTGATTCCGGAGACTTCCTTTGTCTGTCACTTAGTACCAAATGTCGGTTATGCCTAGGCATAAGTGACATTTGGGCGGTTGTGCGTAGATAAAACCTGGGCACAAGCGTTTTTTGGTCGGCTGTGCCTAGGCATAAGCGGAATTTGAGCAGCAGAGGTCATAAAGCGTTATCATGGATGAGTACAATCAAACCCCGAAGGAGGTACCTATGTCCGCTGAAAAGCCCACATTCGCCATTATCACCTGCTCCGATACGCGCAGCATGAAAGAAGACACCGCTGGTGCCGCTCTGGAATCTCTCATTGCCGAAAAGGGCTGGGAGTGCCTGAGCCACGTGGTGGTGAAGGATGACCGCGAAACCATCGCCGCGGAAATTGTGCGCGGTGCCGATGAAATCAAGGCCGATATCGTTCTGACCTGCGGCGGAAGTGGCCTTTCCCTGCGCGATAACACCCCTGAGGCAACCAAGGACGTGTGCGATCGCGACGTTCCCGGCATTGCCGAGGCCATGCGTTACTACAGCCTGCAAATCACGCCCCACGCCATGCTCTCCCGCGCCGTATGCATGCAGCGCGGCACCTGCATTGTCATCAACTTGCCCGGTAGCGAGAAGGCTGCCCGTGAGAACTGGGAAGGCATCGTGAAGGCGCTGCCCCATGCCGTGAAGATGATGGCGGGCGGCGGCCATTAATGGAAGAGCTCATCAACGGCTTTACCGGCTTTGCCAAGAAAAACATCATGCAAGCACCTCGGTTTTCTCAGCGCGCCGAGGCTCCTACGGGCGATCACCTGAACTTTGACCCCGACGAGCTGGCAGAAATTGAACCCCAGGATAGGCGCTGGTCGTGGCTGGAAATTGACCTGAACGCCATTCGCAATAACGTGCGCGTAAGCAAAAACCAGATTGGTTACGGCTGCCGTCTGTGCGCGGTGGTGAAGGCTGACGCCTATGGCCACGGCGCGGTGCGCGTTGCGAAAACCGCTCTGAACTCCGGCGCCGAATACCTGGCCGTTGCCACGGTGGACGAGGGCATCCAGCTGCGTGAAGCCATGATTAACGCTCCCATTTTGTTGCTGTGCCAGCCTCCACGCACGGCTATTCCCCTGTGCCTGGGCTACAAGATCATGCCAAGCATTTATACGCCTGAGTTTGCCATTGAGTATGGCGAAACCGCTCATGCATATGGGGTGACGGCCCCCTTCCATTTGGCCATCAACACCGGCATGAATCGCATTGGCGTACGGTACGACCAGGTAGTTGAGTTCCTGCGCAGCGTGAGCTTCCATGCTCAGCTTGACCTTGTTGGTACGTTTACCCATTTCGCCACAGCCGATTGCCCTGAAACCTTTGACTTCGAAATCCAGGCCCGCCGCTTTGTGGAGGCGGTTAACACCATGCAGGCTTCCGGCTTCGACCCTGGCATTGTCCACTGCTCAAACAGCGCCGCTCTGCTGCGCTACCCCAACGTGCACTTCGACATGGCCCGCCTGGGCATTTCCCTGTACGGCTTCCATCCCTGCGATGAAACCCGCGGCTTCTACAACTTGCAGCCTGCCATGAGCGTGCATGCGCGCATCACCGACACGCGCACGCTGGCCCTCAACGACGGCGTCAGCTACGGCCTGCATTATCGCGGCACCGGTGGAAACCACATCTGCACGCTGCCCTTGGGCTATGCCGATGGCTTCAATCGTCTGCTATCAGGCAAAACGAACGTAATTTTCGAAGGCCGCCTGCATCCCCAGGTTGGCAATATCTGCATGGACCAATGCATGTTCGAGTACCTGCCGCCCCGCCGCGAGGTGCTGCCGCGCCTTCCCCAGATTGGAGATGAGGTGCTGCTGGTGGGCAAGCAGGGCAATGCGGAAATCACCATTGACCAGCTGGCGAAGGAATGCGGAACCATTCCGCACGAGATTGCCATCAATTTCAGCCACCGCATGCCGCGGCGTTTCGTGTAGGAGTGAATCTATGGCGGCGAAACCCCATATTCCCCTGGATGTCTTGCGGCAGCAAGTGTGCGCCTGCCATGCCTGCATGCTGGCGGATGGGCGCACCCAAACGGTGTTCGGCGCAGGAAACCCCAACGCGCGCGTGTTGTTGGTGGGGGAGGCTCCCGGTCGCAACGAAGACCTGCAGGGCGAGCCCTTTGTGGGCGCTGCGGGCCAGAACCTGAACAGGTTGCTGACTTTGGCGGGCCTGACTCGAGAAGAAGTGTACATTGCCAACGTGCTGAAGTGCCGTCCGCCCAGCAACAGAGATCCGCGTCCTGAGGAAATCGAGCTCTGTGCGCCCTTCCTGCGCGAACAGACCCGCACCATTGACCCTGAGTTCATCGTTCCCATGGGAAACTTTGCCACCAAGTTCATTTTGAAAACCGATCGCGGCATCACGCGCCTGCACGGACACCTGATGAAGGCGGGAAAGTTTAAGGTATTTCCGGTGTTTCACCCCGCCGCCGCCCTTTACCATGAGGAGAAACAGTTAGCACTTGAGGACGATTTCGTCACCTTGGGCAAGCTGCTGACCCAACAGCAGTAAAATACCCGTTGCAACCCCAATATGACAAAAGCGCCCGGGGCAATTTTGTCACGTTTTCTTTTTCCGCCACGAGAGGATCATCATGGAAGAATTCGACGCCATTGCCTACATCAACACGCCGCGCTGGCAGCAGGTGAGCTTGGGCCTGGAGCGCACGCAGCTTCTCATGGAGAAGCTCGGCCGTCCCCAGGACAGCCTGAAATTCGTCCACGTGGCGGGCACCAACGGCAAGGGTTCCACCTGCGTCTACACTGCCAATATCCTGCAGGCCGCCGGCCTGACCACAGGCATGTTTACCAGCCCCTACATTGAGACTTTCGAGGAACGTATCCAGGTAAATGGTCAGCTCATCCCCATGGACGAGCTGAAGTCGGTCACCTTGGCCGTGCGTGATGCCGCCGCTGAAGTTGAAGCGGAAACCGGCGAGCATCCCACAGAGTTTGAGCTTATGACTGCCGTTGGCCTGTGCCATTTTGCCCGCCGCAAGTGCGACATCGTGGTCATGGAAGTGGGCCTGGGCGGCCGCCTGGACTCCACCAACATCATCGATGCTCCCGAAGTGGCCGCCATCGCTCGCATTGGCCTGGACCATACGGCCCTGCTGGGCGACACCCTGGCTGCCGTCGCTGGCGAGAAGGCCGGCATCATCAAGGCGGGCTCCAGCGTGGTGAGCTACCCGCAAGACCCTTCCGCCCAGGAGATCATCGATGCCGCCGCCATGGCCGTGGGCGCTCAGGTGGTCGTGCCCGATTTCGCTCAGCTGCGCACGGGCAGCACTGCCATTGTGCCTGATGGGGAAGGAAAACAGCTATTGGTACGCACCTTCGATTACGGCGCGCTGACGGGCCTGCACACCACCCTCATGGGCGAGTACCAGCCGGGTAACGCCGCCTTTGCCATTGAAATCGTGCGCGCTTTGCAGGCGCGCGGCTGGGCTGTTTCCGAGCAGAACATCCGCGACGGCATCCAGGCTGCTCGTTGGCCGGGCCGCTATGAGGTGTTCCCCCATGTGCCGGGCACGCCGTGGGTGGTGGTCGATGGCGGTCACAACCCCCAGGGCATTGAGGCCCTGCGCCGTACCTGCGAAGACGTTTTCCCTGGTAAAGCCCCCTATGTGGTACTGAGCCTGCTGGCCGACAAAGACTACGACTCCATGACTGAGACCCTGGCTGATTTCGCTGCGGGCTTCGTGACCATGACCCCTCCCAACCTGCGCGCGCTGCCGGGCGAAGAGCTGGCAAAGGTCCTGCGCGGCAAGTGCGATGCCTGCAATCGCCCCCAGGTGCCCATTGTGGTGGCGGAAAGCTTCGACGACGCCCGCGTGAAGGTCATGCAGCTGGCGGGCCCCGAAGATCTGGTGGTGGTTTCCGGCAGCCTGTACTCTGTCTCAGCCGCTAAGGCCGCCTTCCGCAAGTAACCACGCGGTAACCTCCCGCAGTTGTGGCGGAAATGAGACGAAATCGCCCGGGCCATTCTGTCTCATTGCGACACCTGCGCGCTTCAGGTATACTGTCAGATGCATTTGACTGAGAGTATTTCGAATGGGCTTGAACGGCGCCATGCCTCGAACCTGGTCAGGTCCGGAAGGAAGCAGCCATAAGGACCTCTGACGAGCGTTCAAGCCTACTCGAGATACTCTTTTTGTATTCTGGCTACCCCGTTTGCGCCGCACCGGAAAGGACCCCATGGGCATTATTGAATTCTTTGTAAACCTGCTGAAAGACCCTCGTGGCTTTATTGCCGGTTGGATTATTACCCTGGGCCCCATCTGGGTATATAGCCCCCTGTTCCTCATTGTGTTTGTGGAAACGGGCTTGGTGTTCTTCCCCTTCTTGCCCGGCGACTCCCTGCTGTTCGCGGCGGGCGTGTTCTCGGCCGATGGTGGCGGTTTGAACCTGGCAACCACCCTCATCGTGTTTTACGCGGCGGCCATTTTGGGTAACACCTCCAACTACTGGATTGCCCGCTTCTTTGGCAAGCGCATCATCGATTCCGGCAAGGTGAAGGCCCTGACCCCTGAGCGCATGGCCAAGTTGGACGGCTTTTTTGAGCGCTTTGGCGGCCTGACCATCATCATCACCCGCTTCATGCCCTTCTTCCGCACTTTTGCCCCCTTCATCGCGGGCACGGGCCATATGAACTTCGCCAAATTCACCCTGTTCAACATCATTGGCGGCGTTTCCTGGGTGAGCCTGTTCGTGCTGGTGGGCTACTTCTTTGGCGGTGTGCCTTTCATTCAAGAGCACTTTGAGATTATCGTGCTGGGCATTGTGGGTGTTTCCGTGCTGCCCGCCATTATTGGCGCCATCAAGGGTATGGTCGCCACCTACAAGGGCAAGAAGAGCAAGTAAGGGGCAAGTGTGGCTGAAGCACTGTATCGCAAATATCGCCCTCAGGTTTTTTCGGAAGTTGTGGGGCAGGATCATATTGAACGCACGCTGAAAAATGCCATTGAACAGGACAAACTCAGCCATGCATACCTTTTTTGCGGCCCTCGTGGCACGGGTAAAACCACCACGGCCCGCCTACTTTCCAAGGCCCTTCTGTGCGAGCACGGCCCTACCAGCAACCCCGATGGCACCTGCGACTCCTGCGAGGAAATCGCCCGCGGCGAACATCCTGACGTCTACGAGCTGGACGCCGCAAGCCGCACCGGCGTGGAAAACGTGCGCGAGGAAATCATCGGCCGCGTGCAGTTCGCGCCCACCCGCGGACGCTATAAGGTGTACATCATCGACGAAGTGCACATGCTTTCCGTGGCAGCATTCAACGCCCTGCTGAAAACCCTGGAGGAGCCCCCGGCTCACGTGGTGTTCATCCTGTGCACCACCGACCCCCAGAAGGTTCCCGAGACCATTTTGTCTCGCTGCCAGCGCTTCGATTTCCGTCGCATTGGCAACGAGGGCATGACCGCGCGCCTGGAGGAAATCTGCCAGGCAGAAGGCGTGGCTTACGAAAAGGACGCGCTGGAAATTATCTGCAGCCGTTCTGACGGCGGCCTGCGCAACGCTTTGACCGCCCTTGAGCAGGCCATTGCCTTTGGCAACGGCTCCGTGACCACGGCGGTGGTTGAACAGCTGGGCGGCACCCAGGCGGCATGCGATTTGACGGCCATTGTGGATGCCCTGGCCGCCCGTGATATGGCGGCAGCTTTCATGTGGGTTGATTCTTTCGCTCAGACCGGCGGCGATTTCTCCCGCCTGGTGGGCGACTTGGCCCAGCGCGTGCGCGACATGTACTTCCTGGCCGCGGCAGGGCCTAAGGCGCCTCTTTCCGCCAGCGAGGAAACCCGCGCGCAAATCATTTCCCAGGCTAAGCGCTTTGCGCCTGATCGCCTGGCGTACATGCTGGAAACCCTGGGGGACGTGATGGTGCAGCTGAAGAGCGCCACCAACGCTCGTCTGGTGTTTGAGATTGCCCTGACCAAGATTTGCCATCCAGCCGCTGATGTGACGCTGGCCTCCTTGGCCGAGCGCGTGGAGGCACTGGAGAAGCGTCCCGCCGTGGCGGTTGCTGCTGCTCCTGCTCAGGCCGTTGTCCCTGTTGAGGACGTTGCTGTGCCTCAGCCGCAGCCGGAACCCGAGGTGAGGGTTGCACCCAAGGCTGAGCCCAAGCCAGAACAGAAGCCCGAGCCTGAGGTGAAGCCCAAGCCCGAGTCCAAGGTTGCCGCTGTGTCGCAGCCCAAGGTTGCCGCTGTGTCGCAGCCAAAGCCTGCACCTGCGCCTGAACCCGAAGCCAATCCTGAGTCCGCCAAGTCGGCGGCCGCTCGCGCGGTGAACCCCCAGAAGCTGGAAGGTTTCGCCAACCCTGCTGCCGTGCAGCGCATGTGGCAGCGCGCCTTTGCCGAGATCAAGCGCGATAGGCCCGCTTACACCACGTTGCTCATGAGCGCCCGCGCCTCCTATGACGGTGCCACTCAATCGCTGCGGGTCTCTTTCCGCGAGGGCTACGCCTTCGCTCTTTCGGTGTTGCAAAAGCCCGAGGCGCTGGAGTATCTGCGCCAGGTGGTTTCTCGCGTGACTGGCACCGACCTGCCCGTTGTGGTTACGGTGGAAGGCGAGGCCGCGCCCGCTCCCAAGAGGGAAGCGGCACCTGCGCCGGAGCCCGAACCTGCGCCGGAACCCGAGCCGGAGCCCGAAGCGGCCCCTGCGCCGGAGCCCGAGCCTGCGCCCCAGCCCGATGCGGTGTCTTCCGCAACCCCTGGCTGGTCGCCTGATGGGCGCGGCCCTGCCATGGAGGCTCCTGTGGCTGAAGAGCCTCCCGCCTACGAATACGAAGAGGTGCCCCTGGACGCCTATGGTGATTTCGGCGCCTACGACTGGGACGACGACGTTCCCTGCGATGAACCCGTTGCCGCTCCTGCCCCTAAGCCCCAGCCGGCTCCTGCGAAAAAGGCGGTGGAGCCTGCTCCCTGGGAAGACGATGATGAGGATGCTTTCGCTCTTCCCGAAGATGATGGCCCCATCATGGAGCTTTCTGAGTTTCAAGAAATGCTGGCATCCAGTTTTGGCGCCGGCGTGAAGGTTGAAGAAGCGTAAGTTTGCGGCGCGCCCGCGCCCTGTTGATAGGAGAAACCTATGGATATGAAAAAAATGATGAAGCAGGCCCAGAAAATGCAGCGTGACCTGGCCATTGCTCAGGAGGAAATCAAGACCATGGAGTACGAGGCCTCTGCTGGCGGCGGCATGGTAAAGGCTGTGGCTACCGGTGACGGCGCTCTGAAGTCTTTGGAAATTTCTCCCATTGTTGTTGATCCCGAGGACATCGATATGCTCCAGGACATGGTTCTGGTTGCTTGCAACGAAGCCCTGCGCGGCGTTGCCGACATGGCCAACACTCGCATGAACGCCGTGACGGGTGGCATGGGCAACATGGGCCTTCCTTTCTAATTGACCATGTTTGCAGCCCCTGCTATACAAAACCTGTTGGATGAGCTGGAGCGCCTGCCGGGCATTGGCCCCAAAAGCGCCCAGCGCATTGCCTATTGGATTTTGAACACCGACCACGAAACCGCCCTGCGCCTTTCCGAAGCCATTGTGGAAGTGAAGGAGACGGTGCATTTTTGCCCTCGCTGCTTCAATTACGCCCAGGGCGACGAGTGCGAGGTGTGCGCATCCACCAAGCGTGATACTTCGGTGCTCTGCGTGGTAGAGGAGCCCCGCGACATTCCGCCTATCGAGCGCACGGGTGTGTTCTTTGGCCGCTATCACGTGCTGGGTGGCGCCCTTTCTCCCATGGAGGGCATTGGACCTGATCAGCTTAACATTGCGGCTTTGATGCGTCGCTTGGCGTCGGAGGATGTGCAAGAAGTGGTGCTGGCCACTAATCCCAATGTGGAGGGTGAGACCACCGCAACCTATCTGGCGCGCCTGATTAAGCCTTTGGGCATTACGGTGACGCGTCTGGCTAGTGGCTTGCCCGTGGGCGGCGACCTGGAGTATGCCGACGAGGTCACCTTGGGTCGCGCTTTGGAGCAGCGAAGAACCCTGTAAGGGCGTTTGTGCTCATTCGATACGCTAATAAACTACCCATGTGGGTGGAAATGAAAAAATTTTTCATTTCCACCCACATTTTTATATTACTTGCACTTCAGGAAGGGTAAGCAACTGGCTTCAGAGTCGATGGATGCCCCAATTTCAGCTTGATTGGGGCTTCAAAGGGTTCATGATGCGCATGAAACGGTGAAAATGTGGGTGAAAATATAAAAACTTTTAAAAATCACCCACATGGGCATTCAGGGCATAAAAAAACCGCGCCATGCGGCGCGGTGTTCTCAGTCGGTAAAGATCAAAACCTTGTCCCCTCCAAAAAACCAAGGCTTTGATCTTCCCGAATCTCAGAATCTCGAAAGAGAACGTTGACAGTATATCGCTTTACGCGCAGGTTGCAAAGGTGTTTTTCCCAACCCCAGCGCAAGCACTACCGGTCGCCCTTCCAGAACAGGCCCGGGTTCTGATACACCGGCTCGGGAGGCACGGGAATCAGACGCGGTTCCAGCTGGAAGATTTCGGTCATGTTTACGTCTTCAACCGTGATAGCGGCGCTTTGGCACACGTTCATGCATAGATGGCAGCGCACACATTTCCATGCATTGAACTCAAAGAAAATGCCCTGACCGTCCTCGCGAGCGACCAGACTCTTCTGCAGAGCCTTAGGCGGGCAAGTGAGCACGCATTTGTTGCATGTGGTGCATTTATCCCGATCAATGCGAACCGACCCAAAGCAGCGACTGGAAACGGTCACATCTTGGGGTTCGCCCAGCTGTTCCAAAGCGTTCACCAGGTTGTTGTGGCGCTGCGGATCGGCTTCCATCACCTGTGCGGCCTTGGCCACCAGGTCAACGCCGGTGGCGCCCTTGAGGCCAATGGCGGCGGCGTGACGGGCGGTTTCGGTCATGGCTTCCTTGGTGTGGAAGAACAGGTTGCGGCGCTCTTCGTTTAGCGCTTCCTGGTCGAAGGCGGTGTGGAGCTCTTCGGGCACGCCAGTGGTGGAAATCACCAGGGCGCTGCTGCCCATGGCTTCCAGTAGTTCGTTGGTTTGGTCGGCAATCTGGTGGGAAAGGCGACCGCATGTTTTGTACTTGCAGGTGTCGCAGTTGCCGTCAGCCAGCACGATGGTGTCCACGCCGTGGGCGGCCAGGCCCAGAATCAGCGACTCGTCCACACGGGAAAGGCAATCGACCGTTACCACCTTGGCGGGATCGGGGCCGCGCTTGGCCATGACGCGGGCGCAGGCGAAGCAGGCCATGGTTTCAGCTGCCTCGATGGCTGCAACGGTGGCACGAGCTAGGTCGTCGTCGCTGGGCTCCAAAGGAATCAGGGCTTGAACGGGACAAACGGTACTGCATGAACCGCAATTCACGCAGCTGGTCTTATCTACCGTCAGGCTACGGGGCAGCAGGGTGATGGCGGCCACAGGGCACGCGTCTACACACCGGCTGCAACGGGAAAAGCGATTGCGCAAGGGTATGCAGCGGGTCTTGTCAAACAGGGTATGGGCCTGAATGAGCGACTCGCTTAGTTCTACCAGTTGTGATAAATCAGCCATGAGCGCGCCTTAGTCGAAGCACAGATCTTCCAGGCGAGCCAGTTCTTCGGGGGTGTTGCAGTTCATGAAGCAACCGCCCATGGGCTCGGCTTCCAGCACGCGGCTGTGGGAAAACTCCTCAACATTCACCAGGTCAAAAATGCTCTGGGCACGCTTGTTGCCTTCATCCAGGCGCTTCTTGATAGCGGGCAGAACAGCCTCGCGTCGATATAGGGCGTGGAAGGGCTCAAAGCCGTGCTTGTTCACGGGAACAACCACGTCAACGCGATGCTCGTTCATGGCAATGGCTTCTGCCTGCACCAGCGATGCGCTGGCAAGCACCATGTCGCAGGCAACAACGGCCACATAAGGGCAGGTGGCAGACTTGATAGCGGTGTACAGACCCGGCAGAGCGCCACGGAAATCGTATTCGTCCTTCACCAGTTTGATGTTCAGCTCGGGATACATCTCGTGTACGAAGGCCAGGTTGGCAGCCTCATTGGTGGTGATGAGCAGCTCGTCTGCCGCAGGGGCCAAACGCTCAATCAGGCGGCAGATCATGGGACGACCGCCAAAGGGCACGGTGGCCTTGCTGCGTCCCATGCGACGGCTTTCGCCGCCTGCCTGAATGACCACGCTCACGCGAGGGCGCACGTACTTCTCTTCCAAAAAGTCGCACAAGCCGGCAATGTCGCCCAGAGCAAAGTAGCGAATGCCGTACGTGGCGGCGGCCTCCATGACATCCACCATGTCGGTAACCACGGCAACGGTGTTGCTAGCGGGCATCTTGTGGGCCACGTCTTGGGCCAGGTCGCCCGTGAGCTGGGAAACCGGCGTCTGGGCTTCCAGGGCCTGTTCGATTAGAGCCTGGTCAGCGGCGTCGTCGGTTTTGGAAAGGCCGCGCAGGAACTGGGTGAAGTCGGTGTCCAGGGGAAAGCCGCGCTTGGCGCCTTCAACGAACACGCGGGCCACGTTGGCGTCGGCCTCGTTGCCGCCGCGCATGATCTCAATGGAGGGCAGGCCGCTCTTGCGGTAGCCTTCCACCACCACGATGTCGTGGCCGGGCATGCTGCGCACAATCTCGTTGCACTCAACCTCTTCGTTGATGGTCTTAATGCGGGCAATCTGCTCGGGCGATGCGATGACCGTCTCAGATGCGCCGGCAGCGCGGTGGCGGTACGAGTCTTTGCCTGGGTGGTCGATTTCAAAGTTGGTGTGATGATGATGCTTGATGCTGCCCACGTCGTGACCGCGGGCAACCAGTTCAGCGATAACCCTTTCAATGAGGGTAGTCTTGCCAGAATTATGACGGCCAACAAAAGAGATGGCAGGGCTTGGCATATCCATGGGTCAAACCTCCTGTATATTGCAATTTAATCTCAAAGTATAGCATGTTGCGAAGGGCAGAAGGTCATTTCCTGGACGCTTTGCCTGACTTAGTGCGGTAGGAGACTGTCTGTCCGAAAAGTACCGCAACGGCGCTTCGGAAAAGCCTGCCTTGTGGTATACTTACGCATGCTTTATTACGATGGAGTGATAAAGCGCCCCACTGGATTTATTGAGGGATTTAAAGAAAGGATCTCATCATGAAGAAGAAGATCGTCGCAGCTGTTGCAGCTTGCGCCGCTCTGGCTCTGAGCGCTTGCCTGCTGGCCGGTTGCTCCAGCAGCTCCAGCAGCGCTTCCGCCTCTGCTTCCGCCTCCGCCTCCGCAAGCGGCTCCGCTTCTGCCGCTGCTACCAAGTTCGTTGTGGGCTTTGACGCCGAGTACCCGCCCTACGGCTTCATGGGCGACGACGGTAAGCCCGCTGGTTTCGACCTGGACCTGGCCACCGAAGTTGCAAAGCGCAACAACTGGACCATTGAGCTGCAGGCCATTGACTGGGACGCTAAGGATGCCCTGGTTGATTCTGGCGCTATCACCTGCATCTGGAATGGCTTCACCATGGAAGGCCGCGAGGACTCCTACGCTTTCTCCAAGCCTTACATGAACAACTCTCAGGTCATCATGGTCAAGAAGGGTTCCCCCATCAAGACCGAGGCTGACCTGGCTGGTAAGACCGTTCTGACCCAGACTGGTTCTGCTGCTGAAGAGCTGCTGAACGACGCTGAGGAAGGCCTTGCAGACCTGATGGCTACCTTCGCTGGCGGCAAGGTGAACACCATCGCTGACTACACCAACGCTGTTATGCAGCTGGAATCCGGCGCTGTTGACGCTCTGGCTTGCGACAGCTCCATCGCTGATTACTTCATGGCTCAGAAGGCCGACGCTTACGAAATTGCCATGGTTCTGTCCCCCGAGCACTACGCAGTTGGCTTCAAGAAGGACAACCAGGCTATGGCCGACACCGTGACCGCAACCCTGCAGGCCATGGTCAAGGATGGCACCGTTGCCAAGATCATTGACAAGTGGGCCTCCGAGGGCATCAACAAGGACGCTTGGTGCCTGGAGTAATCGGCTCGCGTTTTTAGACTGGTTCTCCGATACTTCTAGACACAGGACGGTCGGCGGATTTGTCCGTCGGCCGTCTACTCGTAACAAGGGAAAACGAAACTATGGATATGGCTGCAATTTCCAGCTTTTTGGGCCTTAAAATGAACTTCGACGTGTTCATGGGCCTGTTGTTTGATGGCTTCGGGTTTACCGTGGGCATCTTCCTCATTACGCTCCTTGGCTCACTGCCCCTGGGCGTCATTGTTGCTCTGGCCCGCATGAGCAAAATCAAGCCCCTTTCCTTTGTTACGGGCATCTACATTTCCTTCATGCGCGGCACGCCTTTGATGCTGCAGCTTATGTTCATCATGTTCGCGCCCTATTACGTGTTCGGCATGACGCTGGACGCCAACTGGAAGTACATGGCCTGCGCCATTGGCTTCATCTTGAACTACGCGGCCTACTTCGCCGAGATTTACCGCTCGGGCATCCAGTCCATTCCCAAGGGACAGTATGAGGCTGCCACTGTGCTGGGCTACACCAGCCGCCAGACCTTCATGAAGATCATTCTGCCCCAGGTCATCAAGCGCATCCTGCCTGCTATGGGCAACGAAATCATCATGCTGGTGAAGGACACCTCCCTGGCATACGTGCTTACCATCGCCGAAATGTTCAGTGCCGCAAAGGCTCTGGCCGCCAAGGAAGTCAGCATGATTCCGTACCTCATTGCAGCGGCTATTTACTGGGTCGCTTGCCTGATTATTGAATTCATTCTGAACAAGGTTGAGAAGAAACTCAGCTACTACCACGACTAGGAAGGAAGGGGCATTATGGCTGATGAAAAAGAAGTGCTCCTGACTTTGGAGCATGCTAAGAAGAGCTTTGGCGAAAATCATGTGTTGCGCGACATTTCCCTAAGTGTGGAAAAGGGCCAGGTTGTGGCTATTATTGGCCCCTCCGGCGGCGGTAAGTCCACCATTTTGCGTTGCGCTACTATGCTGGAAACCTTGGACGATGGCCGCCTGGCCTATGGTGACCTGGTGGTTTGCGAGAATGGCACTTACGGTAGCAAAGAAGTGCAGCAGCAGGCCAAAATGCGCTTTGGCCTGGTATTTCAGGACTTCAACCTGTTCCCCCATTACACCGTTTTGAAGAACGTGACCGATGCGCCGGTGACGGTGCAGAAGCGCAACAAAGAAGAGGTTGAGGCCGAGGCTATGGTCCTGCTGAAGAAGATGGGCCTGGAAGGCAAGGAAAACCATGTGCCTTGCGAGCTTTCTGGTGGCCAAAAGCAGCGCGTGGCCATTGCTCGCGCTTTGGCCATGAAGCCCGACGTGCTGTTCTTTGACGAGCCCACTTCTGCTTTGGACCCCGAGCTCACTCAGGAAGTTCTGAAGGTTATCCGCGAGCTGGCTGAAGAGCATATGACCATGGTTATCGTAACCCATGAGATGCTGTTTGCCCGCGATGTTGCCGACTACATTGTGTTCATGGAGCACGGCGTGATTGTGGAGCAGGGTCCTGCTACTCAGGTTATTGACAACCCGCAGCAGGAGAGAACTAAGGCCTTCCTGCGCAAGTACGAGTAAAACCGCAGCTAAGCTAAGGTTTTAAGGAGTTTCCATGCGTGTAAAAGACGACTATCTGGCTTGCGCGTTGCGCGGGGAAGAATTCCTGTTGTTTGATGGCGGTTTTGGCACCATGCTGCAGGCTCGCGGCCTGAGCGTTCCCGGCAAAACTGCTGATGAGCTGTGTGTGACCAACCCTGAAGCCATCGCCGACATCCATCAGGCTTATGTGGAAGCTGGCGCCCAGGTTATTACCACCAACACCTTCAACACCAGCACCCGTGCCTTGGCGGCCCAGGGCCTGCCGTATACCGTGGAGCAGATTTACGCCGCTGCCGCCCAGTGTGCCCGCGATGGAGGTGCGCCTTACGTGGCGGGCGACTTGGGTCCCATTGGCGAGTTCGTGGAGCCCTATGGCGACGTGGAGGAAGATGAGGCCTACGAGCTTTTCGCCCGCAATGCGCAGGCGGCGGCATCCGCTGGTTGCGATTTGCTGGTCATTGAGACCATGATGGATCTGAACGAGGCGCTGCTGGCAGTGCGTGCAGCCGGCGAAAACTGCGACCTGCCCATTTTTGCCACCATGTCCTTCATGGAAAGCGGGCGCACTCTTTTTGGCGTTACTCCTGAGCAGGCGGCTGCCGCCCTGGTGGAGGCAGGTGCCAGCGTGGTGGGCATGAACTGCTCCGTTGGCCCCGAGCAGGCTCTTCCTGTGGCGCAGGCCTATGCTGCTGCGTTGGGGAGCACCCCGCTTATTGTGCAGCCCAATGCTGGCTTGCCCGACATGAGCACGGGGGAGGCCGTGTACAACTGCCCGCCTGAGGAATTCGTTGCGGCCGTTGAGGCCTTGGTTGATGCCGGCGCTACGGTGCTGGGCGGATGCTGCGGTACCACTCCCGACCACATTGCAGCAGTGGCGAAAATGCTTGAGCAGAAAAATTTATAATTTTCACTTGACCCTGGGCGCGAAAAAGATATACTACTCCTTGCCCAATTTTTTGGGGTGTTAGCTCAGCTGGTAGAGCGCATGGCTGGCAGCCATGAGGTCACGGGTTCGAACCCCGTACACTCCACCATAGAATTCTTCCAGGTCCTTTACGGGACCTGTTTTTTTATAGTACGGGACCGTGATGAGTTGTACGGGGTTCGAACCCGTGAGGTGGAAATGCGGCCCCGAGGCGTTAGCCGAGGGGTAAAACGCGCCAGTGATGCGTTTTTAGCATTTCGCCCGACCGATCTTGCGAGGGAGGGGTTGGCTTTTTCGCGTATTGACATACGCTTGGCCCTCCGCCGCGCCAATCAATTCCGTTGTTCTTGCACTCGCTGTCATTCCATGGGTGGAATGTGCGTTTATGAAAAGGAGCGTTCCGTGGCTGATCCGCTGAATATTTACAACGAAGGTTTCAACAAGTACCTGGGCATTCGCATGGTGTCGGCCAGCCGTCAGCGTGCCGAAGTGGAACTCACCATCACTTCTGATTTGCTGCAGCCCCACGGATTCCTTCACGGTGGCGTGACTTTGGCGTTGCTGGAGACTGCTGCCAGTGCCGCCACTTGCGTAAGCGCCGATCTTGACACTCAGTTCCCCTTTGGCGTGAGCATTGAGGTGCAACACAAAAAGCCGGGCAAGTCGGGCGTCGTGCGCGCGGTGGCCACTTTGGAGGAAGAGTCCGTCTCCTCCTATTCCGGTGCTTTGAAGCAAACCTGGCACGTGGCTGCTTACGACGAAGTGGGCGATGTCCTTTCCGAAGGCTCCTTCCGCAGCAAGATTGTCTCTAAGGAATACTTGGCCAGCAAAAATTAGCTCCATCGGATTAACTTCCCCTGTTTTCCCTTGTTTTTGATAAATAATGTAAGTTATGAGCACTAATGATTTTTTTGTGACCTGGGAAAACGGGAGCTTGAAGGGGAAGAACGCGTCGAAAACTGCTAATAACTTGAAAAATGTATCAAAATGGGGCCTGAATCTTCAAATCAAGTGCAACGGCTTGCCGTAGTGGGCTTCGTACGGCGTCCGGTACCCTAGGCGCTTGCGGGGCCGCTTGTTGAGCTTATCGTACACCCTCTTGACCTCCGCGACCTTGATCTTGTCGAATGACCT